>DYKB01000094.1 GCA_020722815.1 Caldithrix sp.
CGGGGGTCAATTTCCCACTGAAAGCGAGTTCTCCGAAGAAAAAACGTTTCATTTTCGAATTTCAGGTATTACTCTTAACCTTCGAAAGGTTCTTTTTGGCTGAAGCCTGTTTTTTATGCTCGCAAGCCCCTGTTATAACGGCTGAGATTGCTTCGTCGCAAAAAACGCTCTTCGCAATGACAGCTCCGTAGTAGTTCCCGGACAACCACTAATGCGCGTGGCGATTCATTTGTTTTTAATGGTTTAAAACCTTAACCTGATGGGTGCGGGGCGTAGATCGCCTGAGGATAACTCCTTGGGCTTCGAGGTCAATTTTCCTGAAACTTCATCAATTTTTTGTTTTTGAACCCTGAACTTTGACCCTTGAACCATAATCGATTAACCCTCAACCTGTTTCAATGCAACTTGCTAGTATTTTTAAGGAAAACAATATCACATGAGTCACTTATTAACCAACAGCTATTTCGCCCTTTTTCTCATTATCTCTTTAGGCATTATCCTGGGGCGTTTCAAAATCAAAGGCATTTCACTGGATTTGTCGGCTGTCATTTTTGCCGCACTGATTTTGGGACATTTGGGTGTCGTTATCCCACAGGATTTTCAGCAAATCGGATTGGTACTTTTTATCTTCACCATTGGTATCCAATCCGGCCCTGGCTTTTTTGAATCCTTCCGAAAACAGGGAAAACAATTAATTTTAGTTTCAGTTGTTATTCTAACAATGGCTGGACTGACATCCGTATTTCTGGCTTCCGTTTTCGACGTCGATTATAAAATGGTCGTTGGCCTTTATAATGGGGCGCTGACCAGCACGCCTGGTCTGGCCGCGGCCATTGAAAGTACAAAATCGGCGCTGGCCTCAATTGGATATGGTATTGCCTATCCGTTTGGGGTGATTGGTGTCATTCTTTTTGTTCGGCTGGTTCCGAAAATCCTGCGTAAAGATTTAAAAGAAGATGAAATCGAATACACGAAATCGATGTGTATCGATTATCCCAAAATTTCCAATTTTAATTTCGTGGTGGAAAATGTCAATCTCAATGGAAAAGCGATTGGTGAACTGGACATCGCGAAGATGACTGGTGCCACCATCTCGCGTGTGATGCACGCGGGAGCGGCCACGACTCCCACTCCGGAGACAATCCTGCATTTAAATGATTTAATTAAAGCCGTCGGGGATCAGGAGGCGCTGGAACGCGTTCGGGTACTCGTGGGAAGAACCACCACCGAAGAAATTCCACTAAGCCGCCATTATGATGTGCAATGGGTACTGGTCACCAATAAAAAAATCGTAAATAAACGGCTGGCCCAATTGCACCTGCCTTCCTATTACAACGCGACGATTACCCGCATCCGTCGGAGCGGAATTGATATTTTTCCCATGCCGAATATGCAAATTCGCTTTGGTGATCGGCTCATGGTTGCCTGTGATAAGGAAAATATGAAAAAAGTTGTTGAACTCATGGGAAATGATGACAAGCGCCTTTCGGAAACCGATTTCCTGCCAATTTCGCTGGGAATAGTGCTGGGGGTGGTTTTGGGCCAAATCAATTTTCCGCTCTGGGGAAATACCACGTTCAATCTCGGGATTACCGGCGGCGTTCTGGCCATCGCCTTAATTCTCAGTCGTATTGGAAAGACAGGTCCCATCATCTGGTCCATGTCCGGGCCAGCGAATCAACTCATCCGCCAGCTGGGGCTATTGCTCTTTCTGGCAGCGGTGGGAACAGATGCGGGCGTTCACCTGGTTGATACGGTGATGCATTATGGATTGAAACTGATTCTGATTGGTTCGCTGATTACCCTGCTTCCCATGATGGCTGGATTTATTGTTGGTCATTTTGTTTTTAAAATGAATTTCTTAACGCTCTTGGGGGTTATCACCGGCGCCATGACCAGTACCCCTGGCCTGGCAGCCGTTGATACCATGACCGAATCCAATGCCCCGCAGATAGGCTACGCCACAGTTTATCCCATTGCACTGGTGCTGATGATTATCGGCTCGCAAATTATTGGACGGCTTTAATTCTACTTGGTCAGATTATATTCCTTTGTCATTCTGAATTTCACATTTTTTGTGGAATGAAGAATCCCGGCATTTCACAGGAGCGAGATTCTTCGTCAGCAAAACCGGTCCTGATCCCTGTCGAAGGAAACCCTTCCTTAGAATGATATCTAAAGCGAATTTTTCATAATCTTTGATCCTAATCTGACGAATATGACAACGTTGAGTTGTTTGGAATTGGCGTGCATCCGCTGTTTGGATGACGCTGACGCCAGTCAGCGATTACGGATTTGATGATAACAAAAAATTTTATAATGACCTTTTACACCTGTTTTTATCAGGAACTATTATTTGCCGACTTCATCGGTATGCATTCACCCAGAGAATGCACTCCGAATGGTTCTTTTCAAACACTTTTCCGGGCAACTTAACGTTGTCATACCAAGTAGTATTAAAATTTTTTCATCAATTCCTTCAGGAATGCAACGCATTTATTCGTTGCCATATTGCAGGTGCAATGCATAAAAGCTTTCCAATCCTGCCGCTCGAAAAACCCGATCCCCTAAATCCTGGAAAATCCTGTTTTCCCGTCCAAAATATATTAAGCTTACATTTAAAATTTATCATTTATCATTCATCATTCATCATTCATCATTCCCCCCAAAAAAACTATTGAAAATCCAAACTTTCACGCTTAAATTAAACAAAACAATAATTTCATCAAATTAAAGGAAAGCATACCCGATGCCAAACAAGCAATCCCCAAACGAAAAGGCCCTGATCGTCGTGCTGGGCTCACCCAATTCGGAAACCGGTCAGCTCTATAGCATCGCCAGAGAACGATGTGAACTGGCGATGAGGCTTTTTCATGAAAATCCAGGGGCAAAATTGCTCTTAACCGGTGGATTTGGTGCCCATTTCAATGTCTCGGCTAAACCCCATGCTTTTTATCTCCAAAAGTATCTCATGGAACGCGGAATACCCGAATCGGCCTTCCTCGAGTTTGCCTTAAGTTCCAACACATTGGAAGACGCCTCGCTCTCAAAACCGATAATTCTGAATACGGATTCTAAAAAAATTACGATTGTCACCTCGGATTATCATTACCCGCGTGCGAAATTTATCTTTGAACGAGAGTTTTTAGATACCTCGCTTGAAATTTCATTCTGTACCAGGATAACAAATGCCGAAAGATGTGAAATTGATCTGGAACCACTCAAAAAACACGAAAAGATGGCACTGGAGAAGTTAAAACGTCAGTCGGATTGAGGAATAACGATGAATATTCTATTTTTAACCGCCGATTTCGCCGATTACACAGATTTAAATCTGCAAAATCGGTGGTAGTGTAAATTCATTATAATGGCTGAAATATGATGATGACCAAGTTTGAAAGGAGCAGAATATGATTCTCTCGGAACATCTCCTGATTTTATTATTATTCATGGCGGCACTTTTTGTATTAAATGTCATCGCCCAGGAAAGTGTGCCTTTAACAACCAAGTATGAAGAACTTACCGCACCTGACTTCATCCAGGCAGTCCCAAAAGCTGGTGGTGTCTGTATCATCCCGCTGGGAATTCTGGAAAAACATGGCGCGCATTTACCTTTGGGAACGGATTTAATCGATTGCCGCGAAACTGTTTTTCGGGCAGCCAAAAAAGAAGATTGCGTTGTCTTCCCCCAATTCTATTTTGGCCAGATTTACGAAGCCAAACATCAGCCGGGTACTATCGCCTATAGCCCCGACCTTGTGTGGAAAATTTTGCAGGAAACCTGTGAAGAACTGGCGCACAATGGTTTAAAAAAAATTATCCTGGTAAATGGACACGGCGGGAACAACTATCTGCTCCCTTATTTTTGTCAGGCACAATTGGCCAGTCAAAAAGACTATGCCGTTATACTGTTCCGACCGGAAGATGATCCCGAAGTGATGAAAAAAGTTGAAAAGTTACGCCAGACCACGACGGGTGGACATGCCTGCGAACTGGAAACCTCGATGATGCTGTCGCATCGTCCTGATTTGGTACATCTGGAGCGTGCCACTCAACTGTCCGGCGCTGACCAGGATCGGATTAAAAATTTACCGCATGGCTATGCTGGCATCTGGTGGTACGCACGGTATCCGAATCACTATGCCGGCGACGGCAGTAAAGCTAATTCCGAAATCGGCAATTTGCTGATTAATAGCGAAGCCGAGCAATTAGCAGCACTCATTAAAGCCGTCAAGCAAAATACATCTGTTCTCGAATTGCAGCAGCAATTTTTTGATAGCGCCAGGAAACCGCTGGAGACGAAACAATAATTTCAGACGGCCATTCAATATTATATTCAAGCCGAAGTGATTTTCGGATTTTGTGGACAAGATCGTGAAGTGATTACTTAATCCACCCCTGGCCCCATTGCGGTCAGGTTAAGGTGATAAAATTCTGAATTTCAATTAGTTACGATTGAATTGCCACGCGCTTCAGCTCGTGGTTCCATGAGCGCCCCCTAATAACCAGGCTTTTAAGCCCGAGTCTTTATACACCCGTGGGTTAAAACCCACTTTAAAAATTTGTGGGGCAATTTGATCCACGAGCTAAAGCTCGTGGCTATTCAATTGTTTTTTAACGAGTTAGAATCCTAACCTGACGGCTATGCCGCTGACCCCTCCCAGGAGGGAAATTGGGCTTTTTTCTTTGAATTCTACCTGAAATCACAACACTACATCGCCTCCCCGGAGGAGATTTTGGGGTGGATTAAGTTCTTCTAAATCCGAAAACCATTTCGTTAATAGTATATTGGGTGAATCTCAGTACCGGCCAAACGCAGAGAGAATTCACAAATAGTTTATAGTAGTCTTGCCACGTACACTTTTTAAAATTATCAAATCTGACCCCGCACCCTAACCCTCTCCCCAAAGGGGAGAGGGAATAGCTACGCCCTCTCCCTTTGGGAGAGGGTTGGGGTGCGGGTCTCAAGCGTGGTTAAAACAAAATTTTAAGAAAAGTCTACGATAGCAAAAATGATTTTAATTTTTCTCTGCGTTCTCCGCGCGGCTGCGTTAAAAAAATGAATTGATCATGACAGGAAAACAACTTGAACGAGAATAAAATTTTTCACTTTAATTTAATCAGGCAATAACCTGAAATTCGCTCTGCTAATCCTGAACATCCTGTTATCCTGTCAAAATATATTATAACCTAAAATGAAATGTTTTTTTTCCTGTGATGTCATTTTCAGTGAAAAATTGACTCTCTCTGTATCTCCCGGTTTTCAAAAAGCGAAAATGGGAGAGAGACCCCCTCCTGCCTCCCCCAAATCCCGTTTTTTGGAATTTAGGGGAGGCAGGAGGGGGTCTTACATTGATTCATGAACTCACAAATTTCCATTTTAGAATTTAAGGTATAAATTAACCAAAAGGAGTAACCCATGAAAAAACTACTTTTCCTCGCTTTTGTTATCTTTTTCCTGACTCAAAGGACTCTCGCTCAAAATTTCAGCAATGAACTGGCTGATTTAGCCAAAATAAAATCCGATGTACAAACCAGACGTGTCAGCAGTTTTGACCGCACCGGCGGGAATAACGACCGTATTGAGCATCTCAAAGATGGCGAAAAGCGTATTATATTTGACGTGCCGGGAGCGGGCATGATTCATCACATCTGGATTACCATTGCTCCGCCGCCCGAAAAAATGAGCCGAAATGATATTATCCTCCGCATGTACTGGGACGGCCTGGACTTCCCATCGGTGGAATCGCCAATCGGGCCATTCTTCGGACAGGGGTGGAATGAAAGTTATGACTTTTCCAGTCTGCCGCTCGCCGTCGGTCCCGTAAAAGGTCGGGGCATGGTTTCGTACTTCGCCATGCCTTTTGCCAATGGTGCCAAAATTGAGATTGAAAATCAAACTGGCCAGGAAATTTCGGCATTTTACTATTATGTCGACTATGTCCAGTTGAAAACTTTGCCCAATGATATGGGACGTTTTCATGCCTGGTACAATCACGAACTCACCGAAGCCTTGCCCGAAGGCGAAAATGAATGGGGTGCCATTGGTGAACCAGGCAAAAATCCCAAAGGCGAAAACAATTACCTCATCGCGGACATCAAAGGCAGGGGACATTTTGTCGGCGTCAACTATTATGTCCATGCGCCAACACCAATATGGTACGGCGAGGGCGACGACATGATTTTCATCGACGGGGAGGAACTGCCCACCTTGCATGGCACTGGCACCGAAGACTATTTTAACACCTCCTGGTGTCCCAATACGCTTTTCAGTCACCCCTACTATGGCTATGCCCGTGTGAATAACGACATTGGTTGGCTGGGACGGACGCATGTTTATCGTTTTCACATCAGCGATCCCATCTATTTCCAGAAATCATTAAAGTTCACCATCGAACATGGCCATAATAATTGCCTCACGCTGGATTTGGCCAGTGTCGCCTACTGGTATCAGGCACCCCCGCTGAATCGCTTAAAGCCCATTCCTGACAAAGAATCCCGCAAGCCCAAAGAACTCCTCGGCACCTGGCAAATCCACCAATGGCGGAATGAATGGCGCAAAAGCAAGGGTAGCAGTCCCGTTTTGTGGGGAAATGAATGATATAACCGCATCCCGATGGAACGCCGACGACACGAATTTGACTTATTTTTACGTATTTTAAAAAAAAGGCAAAACCATTTTGGGCAAAACAATTAAACCCGTCTTTAATCATTCTGACCCAAATAATATGGCCGAATAATTAAACGGCAGAATAATTGACCATGATGTAAAAGAAAAGCCTGTGACCGCGGATATGTTCCAGATAAGATATCGCATTAATTATTCTGCCTTTAAATTATGCTGCCGAAAAATTATTTTAACCTTCATCCTTTTTTATTAATCGTCTTGTCTCCAAATCGTCTTGTCTCAAAAGATAGAAGTCAAAATAATTAGCGTCAAAATTATTAAAACCAAAATCATTCTGTTTTAATCGTTTTGCCCAAAAAGGTTTTGCCATTCATCATTCTGCCTTCAAATTATGCTGCCAAAAAATTATTTTAACCTTCATCCTTTTTTATTAATCGTCTTGTCTCCAAATCGTCTTGTCTCAAAAGATAGAAGTCAAAATAATTAGCGTCAAAATTATTAAAACCAAAATCATTCTGTTTTAGTCGTTTTGCCCAAAATGGTTTTGCCATTCATCATTCTGACCCAAATAATTTTGACATTCATCATTTTTCGTATCCCGCGCTATGCCCTATGCGCCCTGCGCTATGCTCTCCGCGTTCTGCTCTCTCCGCCTGCACCATTATTTCTTCAAATTTTCATCTTTTGGTATTTATTTTGTTGCTTCTATAAAACGAAATTTAGCAATAAATTCTATTCTAATTAACAAAAAAAACCGGGCAAGCCTCGCGTCCAAAGCAGCACGCAAAAAAGCAATTAGCATCCCCCCCGCTATGCGCCATGCTCTATGCGCTATGCACTCTGCGCCATGCTCTCTGCGCTCTGCTCTATGCGCCTTGCGCTCCGCCCGCAACTTCTAACCCACTCAAAAGGAAAGGATACCCAAAATGGTACTCAAGTATCACCTGGTGGAAAAAGTTAATCCACTTAAAAAAGAAGAGCCCAAAAAATTCTACGCCAAAGCCACCCATTCACGGGAACTGACGGTACGAGAACTGGCCCAAAACCTGGAACGCACCACTTCATTGAGTACGGCCGATATGGTTGGCGTTTTTGAAGGCCTGCTCAGCATCGTTCCGGCCCACTTAATTGAAGGCAAAATCATCCGACTGGGCGACTTTGGTTCACTTTCGCTGGAGGTTTCCAGCCAGGGCGTGGAAAAAGCCGAAGAATTCACCTCCCATCAGATTCGGCGGGTGAAAATCAACTTCCGCCCCGGCAAAATTTTAAAAGACGCCATCAAATCCCTGCGCTACGAAAAAGAAGCGGTCAAAACCACCGCCAAATAACATTTCTGCTTTCACATCAATCGAAAATTCCTTCAAAATTTGCATACCAAAATCGGCTGAAATCATTCCCAAAGTCTCTTGAGATTTTATAAAAATTCTCTTGAGATTTTATAAAAAGTCTCTTGACATTTTACCCAAAGTCTCCTGAGATTTTACCCAAAGTCTCTTGAGATTTTACCCAAAGTCTCCTGACATTTTATAAAAAGTCTCTTGAGATTTTACTCAAAGTCTCTGTACATTTTTTGGATTCTCAAAAAAGAAAATCAACGTCTTATATAGAACACGGATGACACGGATGACACGGATTTGACTGATTTTCACGGATTAAAAACAGAAGCCAAACCACCTGTTTTTAATTATTTTGACCCAAATAATTTCGACATTAAATCTTTTACAATAAACCGTCGCTCTAAAAAGTAAATGTCAAAGTGATTATTGTCAAAATGATTAAAACCTGTCCACATTGTTTTGCCTTAAAAAATTGCTTTTTATGGAAAAAAAGCTTGACAAATACAGTTATTTTACCTAAAATTTAGCAAATATCGAAATAATCTTTGTTCATGAAATAGTTCTGTAATTCACAACCTGTAGGTTGGGTTCGTTTTTTGAACCCAACAAATTACAAATTAGCTGAAAAGAAAAATGTCCGATTATAAAAGAGTGAAATTACCGGGCGGGCTTTATTTTTTTACCGTCGTCACATTTAACCGACGTAAATTTCTGACATCAGAACTTGCGCGAAATATATTGCGGCAGGTGTGGCAAGAAGATCAAAAAAATCACCCGTTTGATGTTGCGGCGATATGTTTACTTCCGGATCACCTGCACGGCTGATGGCGATTACCACCCGATGATTTTGATTATCCCAAACGCTGGCGTTTAATTAAAGGAATGTTTAGCAAACGTTATCTGAAAGCCGGTGGCGACCAGGGCATACGCAATAAATCCCGACAGGAAAAGGGTAAAGTTGCAATCTGGCAGCGCTGTTATTGGGAACATACTATTCGCGACGAAAACGACTTTGTCCGACATATTGATTATATCCACATTAATCCAGCCAAACATGGTTATGTCAGTAAACCTGGTGATTGGAAATGGTCGAGCTATCACCGTTATCGAAAGCAGGGTTACTATTCTGAAGCGTGGGGTCGCGATGATATAGATTGTGATGATAAAAATGAATTTGGCGAGTGAATGTTGGGTTCAAAAAACGAACCCAACCTACGTGCTCAAAAGATAGAAATCAAAATTATTAGAGTCAAAATTATTAAAACAACTGCGTTGCAAAATATTTCTGTTTTAATCCTTTTGACCCAAATAATATGGCAGAATAATTAAACGGCAGAATAATTGATTATGATGCAAGGGTGAGGGGAGTTTTTAATTCAACTTAATTCTTAATTTTCAAATAGTTATTATCTTAACCTGACGGCTATGGGGTATCGGGCTATTGGGGTTTTTATGGTTATTTCAACGGAACATTATCGAAACAATCGTTTTACAATTTACCGGACCAGCAAAATCCGATTAACCCGCTTGAGCAGGGCACCATTTTTAACATTCTGATAAAGTACCTGAACAAAATACAGCCCGCTGCTGACTTCCCGTTCATTCAGGTCAGTGGCATTCCAGATCAATTCACTTTTCCCAGGAAATAGCGAAGAATTTATCAATTCCCGAACCAATTGACCCCGAATATTGTAGATGGCGACTTTGACAATACCCGGTTGCGGAATATTCAGATGGATTGTGATGCGGGCGTTAAATGGATTGGGATAGAGTTTGATTTCCAATGAATCCGTTTCCTCCTTTTCGGTTTGAACGCGGGTAAAGATATCCTCCTCGTCAAAAGGATCTTTCATAAACTTCAGCGTGTCATTGGGTTCCAGCGCCAGGAGTGCCGTATAGTCACACAATAAATGATGTTTCATGGCTAATTTAACTATTGTGGCCGTATCATTCCTTGAATTCTGGAATAACAGCTTTAATTTTTCATAACCCAGCATACTGGAGATAATATTGACTTTGTTGGTGGTGTCATGACTTACGGGAAAGGTTATGGATTTCTGGTAGATTGTATCATTTTCTAAAAATTTTTCCTGAATATTGAAGCTAATCGTATTATTTCCAGTGGCCGAACCGATAAAAAAGATCGGCTTGTCAGGATCATTCAGGATCGGATTCACTTCATAGAGCTCATTCAACACCCCTGTGTTATCATCAATATTCGCAAAGATTTTTATATCCTCCCGAAAAGGTGCTGATACTGGACTGAGAACGCCAGCGATATAGTCCCAATCATGGCGTTGTATTTCAAAATGAATACCACGCGTCCGATCCGATAGTATTTTTAGAAACAGACCACTCCCGCAATATTCTTTTCCGTCTTCTGTCAGATAAGGGAGTGAAAACCTGGATGCATCAAGCAGGTTAATGGTATGGAATTGGGGATTAGGACTTTTAAAAGAACGCCGATAGTCTTCTACCCATATTTCAGCATCTTTCTTTTCGATAATTGAATCAGAGTTACTGAATATGATTAATTTATCGACATTGTCCTGCTGGCATGCGGCTTTCATCGCTGCGAGCAATTCGGGCAATTGTCTTTCCGCCGTGAGACTGGTGAGTCCCAGGAGCGGGATTCCGACCAGGGATCGTAAAGCACCATCTTCTGTAAAAGACCAGAGGCCACTTACAACCAGTAAGCCATTTTTAATTTTTTTTGAAATAATTGCCGGCCTTCCATTTTGATCCATCATTTCTATTTTAACATCGGGATCATTATATTCTAACAGACTAATGACGTGATGATGAATGGATTCCGGAAAAAATTTCCCAATATTTCCATCCACATTTCGATAAATTTGACCGGAACTTTGCTGTCGGGTTGTCAATCCATTAATGAAATGTGAAGCCAATCGCTCTTTTCCAACGCGATTATAATCATAGAAACTCAGCAGACGTCCGCCCCGATTAAAAAAATTGTCGAGGGGTTCCAATAATGCGGCCAGTGTTTCGTCTGAAAGTGCAAGCTCACACCCATGATCATAAGCAGCAATGATATCGGCTTCATTAAAATGGTCTTTCGCGTCGGAAATATTACGATATGTTTCGTAGGAAGCCAATTCTTCAATTCCTGGAAATTTCCAACAGATGGAAGCATGATCATCGGCATAGATGATATGCGGTTTTTTAATCTGCATTAATTGTATCGCAAAATTAGATTTGATGAATGTATCCATGAGACTTTCAATTGTTAACATGGAACCATTCATCCAGTCTTCAGACAATTTAACAAACTGACCATTTCCCGTAACCAGAAAATTGAATTGATCTTTATCGCGTAATGCAGATTTTAATACCCGGGTTATTTGGGGAATATGGTGTTCAAGATTTCGATTATATAAACCGCTATAATCCAGACCAATTAAAATTTTTTTTGAAGGTGTATCAGTCGATAAATTGAATAGTTCTTTCGGAGAAAATCCGATTTGAAAATAAATTGGCTCTTCATTCACTTGATTGGCGCGGCAGAAATAACCATTTTCCATTTCTATACCAAAACTTAAAGTCAGTTGATCAAAACGGCTGATATCTTCGATCTCAAAATATTTAAAATGATAATTTAGTGTATCTTTTAAAATTCGATATTCCAGTTCAGGATTTTCGTTAATCCGGAGATTATTCCAGATTTCTTCACGGGTTCGAAAGAGAATATTGAGTGGCTTTTGAGATGCATTATTGGCGAGCAGCATTTTTACCGGAAGCGGAGTGGAGGCGATATTCCCAATCCAGCGGCAGGGTGTGATGAAATTAATTTTTATCTTGCGAAATTTCCCTGGCTCAAGCGGGAAAATGTGTAATTCATATTGACTGCCATTTTTCGAAAGAAAAGCCGGGTCGCGTTTAACCTGAACGATATCATCATATATCTTTCTGGCGGACCAGGTATCGAGCATGATGGCTTGCATGACACTATCTTCAATCCAGAGCCAGAGATCATTGATCACCGCCTCCTCCGGTAGTTCAAATCGATGCACGATTTCTATTCTTTTCCCAGCCGGAAATTGTGCATGATCCGAATAGGATAAATACAATGACTGCTCGACATGACTTCCATGCGGTTCAACAACCAAAGTCGCTTTATCAATATAGCCGGGTAAAAAACCGTATTGATTTGTATCTTCCACCGTCAAAACATTAATTGAAAAGAGCGGGTGGGTGATGATGAACAGTAAAATTACGATTCTGACAAATGTCTGATAAGTTTTTTTTCGCATGTCGCCTCCACCTTTTTAAGTGTTAATCCGGTAGGCTGTAAAATTGCAACCTTTTTTTGTCCACAACTGGTGAACAATCACAATTATTTTCATACAAAAGATAGACCATTTTAAAATGTTATAAAAAACAACAAGTTATCAATATTAAGGATTGAAAAATTCTGCAGATTTTGCATGAAAAATGCAAAATCTGCAGTGCAGGAATTGAGTGGGTTTCAGGAAATTTTAATTTTTTGTGTTCGGAATGAAATAATATTTGAAGTGATTATAAATGGAGAAAATGAAGATCCGTCGTATCCCCTCAAAAAAGTGAGGGGGGAAAAAAACCTTCGCGGTTTTTCCCGTGACATGCAGGATATTCCGTATAATCGTAAAATTTGTATCCGCTCAAAATGTGTTGGTAGATTAAAAATTAGTTTTTCAAATATGTTGATTTTTAAGCATCGCGCCTGGAGCAGCGGGCATAGCAATCTTGGTTTTCACCAGGCGCCATGCGCTAGGCGCTTTGCATCTTAAATTACCCTCCTTTTTTAAGCGGATACTAAAATTTTATAACAAAAACCGCGAAGGTCTTAATTTATATCCACGATCAGGCACCGGATAAACTCAGCAAACGGCGTGGCGTGTCTTGATTTTTCAGCACAAGGCAGGAGATTCTTCGCTTCGTTCAGAATGACCGGGTTGCATCTTTTTTAGCGTGAACGCATCTAGAACACGAAACACCGCCAAATTTTTTTGATGCATTATCGATATATTCAAATTACAGGTTTAGTCGCCTAACGCGTTTCGATAAGACGTATGGGCCAATACGCAGAAAATCAGCTTTACCAAACCCGATTCACCATCAATCATCTGATTTTCCAGCTCAATCTTTTCATTTCAGCGGCTGCTGTTGTACGGGGAAGTTTGGCAAAGCGGGAGATTGACGATAAATGTTTAAATAATTATGCAATATTATACTGCCAAGGCGACCGTAAGGGCCGGGATAACATGGCATTGGCAACTTCATTGCCGATAAATTTTTCAGCAACCGGGTCCCAGCGTAATGTCGTTTTTAAAAGCATGGCAATATTCCCCAGATGACACAAAGTGGAAGCGCGATGCCCGATTTCTTCATTCGCTACGGTTTTTTGGCGATTACGGATACAATCCAAAAAATTGCGATGATGGCTATTACTTTCGTATAAATGAATTTCATTCGGTTTGATAATTTCTTTTACCAGGTAAGCTGGTTCGGTGATTAATTTTTCACGATTTACAAAAACAGAACCTTCAGTCCCGATGAATTTTGTTCCGGAACCGCCTGTTTTGCAGGTTAATTTGACCCCGTTCGCAAAAACACAATCAAAATCAACTTCTGTCGCGGTGGTAAAAAGACCTGTGGTGGGAAATGTCCCACGGCCAGTAATTTCTACAGGCCCGCTGTTATCCATATCCAGACCCCATTGTGCGATGTCAAGATAATGGGCGCCCCAATTCGTGACCTGACCGCCGGAGTAATCCAGAATAAAACGAAAGGTGTAATGACAGCGAAGCTCGTTATAAGGCTCCCAATTAGCCGGTCCCAACCAAAAGTTATAATCAAAACCTTTCGGAACGGGTTCAGCTTCCCAGGTGGTCCCGCAGGTTCGATTATTCCCAGGAATCGTTACCGCAACCGTCTGCACTTCCCCAATTCGGCCATTTCGAACCAGTTCACAGGCAAAACGAAAATCAGCATCACTGCGCTGGTGACTACCGGTTTGTAAAATTCGACCAAAACGATTGATGGTATTGGCCAAAAGTCGGCCTTCATTGATAGTGAGTGTTAGCGGTTTTTCGACATACATATCCTTGCCATGAGTGGCAGCATCGATGGCAGGAATGGTATGCCAATGATCCGGCGTTGAAATGACGACGGCATCAATAGCCGGATTTTGGGTGATTTCCCGAAAATCATTAAACGCCTGACAATCGCGATTTTTATAAAATTTATCGACGGCATTTTTCGCGGCAAGCCGGCGTTCTTCGTCAACATCACAAACAGCTACTACCTGGGTGCCATCCTGATTGAGAAAAGCGCGGAGATTACTGCCACCCATATTTCCAACTCCAATAAAACCAAGCGTTATACGATTATTGGGACTATTTTGGGAAAATAATGGTGAAGTAAGGATAGTCGGAAGCAGCGCACTGGTTGCCAGACCTTTCATGCTGTTTTTTAAAAAATTTCGACGCGAAAGTGAGTTGTTGATTTTCATGTAATTCCAAGCTCCTCAATATGATAGAATAGTTATAACGGGTCTCATCCGGGGATTAGAAAATGAATATAAAAATAGTTTGGGAGAATTTCAATCCCTTTTTTTAAAATTTTTTGAAAATTGTGGATTTTTGAAAAAGTATCGATAGACGATTTGCTACTATTACAACGTTAAGTTAATAGCGTTAAAAAAATAAATTTATTTAAAATTCTAAAATGGACCGTTTTGCCTCGGCAGAAATCGTTTTCAGTGCAAAATTGACCCCCGCTGTATCGCCCATTTTCAAAAAACGAAAATGGGGGAGAGAACCGGGCTTCTCTCCCCCAAATTCCGTTTTTTGGAATTTGAGGGAGGCAGGAGGGGGTCTTCATTGATTGAGAATATCATTCATTTCTACTTTAGAATTTCAAGTTTGATGAGTCTTTTAAACTTAACGTTGTAATACTACTGTACACTTTTTAATTAAGCAAAATCTAATGCCCGATCCTTTTCCTAAAGCGGAGAGGGGATAACGACGCCCTTTCCTGCTGCAGGATTGGGGTGAGGTTCACCCGTATGGTTTTATGATGATTTATAAAAAAGTGTACCGTGGTAAAAAAAGGGGAATTTGACCTATCAACATGTAACATTTTTTGTATCCCTTCAATAAATATAGGTGCTGCTGTGATTCTGAGTTCAGCGTTTCCTTTGGCGAATGCTCAGGGCCAGTTTAGCTGAACGAAGAATTTGAAGAGAATCGATTCTGCGTGGTACAACAGATTCTTCGCTTCGCTCAGAATGACCTGAGTGTCCCACATCTTTTACTGGACACGGGGAAGTGGCCATTCCCCTTTTCGGATTTGAGGGAAGGGGTTGGGGGATGGGTTAGAAAATGGTGTTGATAAGAATCAAATTAAACTTTTCTTTTTATCAAAATGAAACCTTATTAAAAAAAATATTTCTTTGTTATGTCAGCATCCTTTTTACCCATCTCCTAGCCCCTTCCCTGAAAAAACAGGGAAGGGGTTGGGGGATGGGTTAGAAAATGGTGTTGATAAGAATCAAATTAAACTTTTCTTTTTATCAAAATGAAACCTTATTAAAAAAAATATTTCTTTGTTATGTCAGCATCCTTTTTACCCATCTCCTAGCCCCTTCCCTGAAAAAACAGGGAAGGGGAATTGATAATTTTTCGCCATCTCCCGTGTCCGTAACAAGATATGGGTCACGATCAGCACAATGACAGAAAAACATTGTTTCACCCTTAATTTTTGAGTGGATACCATTTTTTTTACTGATCCGTCTTATTAGTATCCATTTACTTTATAAAATAAGTAGCCCATCATAAATTGCGGGTAAAAAGACCTGTCATGGCGAGGCGCTTTTTGCCGCAGCCTGTTTTTTAGGCTCGCAATCTCCTGCGGTACTATAAGGGGATTGCTTCGTCGCCAAAAGCGCTCCTCGCAATGACAGGCGACGTCGCATTACCCTCATTTATTGAGCGGATACAGATAAAGTTGCTATCAAAGTAGATGCGAAAATACTGGATGATTATGTGGGAAAATATGAACTGATGCCCAAAGTTTTTATCACATTTTCGTGCGAAGGGGAGCAATTGTGGACGCAAGTAATGGGTCAGCCCAAACTTGAAATTTATCCGGAATCTGAGACGAAATTCTTTCTTAAAGTTGTGAATGCGCCGGTCAAGTTTTTGCGAAATGAAAAGGGCAAGGTGGACAACTAAATCATTGCTCAAAGCGGAATTCAGCGGGAAGCGAGCAAGGTAAATTGAGGGATGTGATGCGTAATACGTAAAAAGCGACCTGTGATTTGAGTACGAGTATTTTTGTAGCAAAATTTTATGAATAATTCCGGGTTAATTGGAATTTATTATGGCAGATGTTTTAAGTAGCAGCATAATTTTGAGTCCTCTCAAAAAAGCATAGTAATGCTTCCCTTCGACCGGCTCCGGGTGTGGTAGATGCCGTTGGCTGAGCTTGTCGAAGCCAATTTTGCCATTAAATATAATTTTTATAAAATCGAAGCCCGGCTGGATTCATTCCGAATATCTATTCATGATACAAATCCGGCAAATCCTTTTCAAACAGCGTCAGCGGATCATCGTAAAACCGGACAAAATTGGCGGCGCTGAAATGTCCCGGATAGGGAGCAAAATGATGTTGTTTTGAAGCATTTCGCCAGACCAGACTCCAGGCGACTTTTTTCGATTCTTCATTATATTTAAGGGCGGCCAGTAAATAATCCGTCCAAAAATTGGCAAATGGCACTTTATCGACGCCGGTTTCGGTCAGCGCTGCAATTTTTCCACGTTGTTCAGCCATTTTTACGATTAATTCAAGCACTTTGCCAAGCTCCGGAACGTATTTCTTATCATACAATTTATAATAATCCAGGCCCAGAATATCCACATATTTATCGCCGGGATAACGCGCGAGATATTCCGCTTCAGAATTTATTTCCTGAGGGGAAATCGCATAAAGCAGGTGATGGATTTTGTGCGTATCCCGCAGGTATTCAACGGTCATTCGCCAGAGAGTGTTGTAATCGTCCACCGAACAACTGTTACTCCCCCACCAGGCCCAGGTGTGATTATGCTCGTGATAGGGACGAAAGATAACGGGGATGTAGACGTTTTCGGCTATTTTCAAATCCTTCAGGAATTGGGCAATCAAATCCAGCGTTTTTAAATATTTTGCATGGTGACTTTTCCCCGGCAAAATTGCGCCAACTGCCGGCGTATTATTCCAGGCATCACCACTGGTCACGGGATTGTCCAGGTGCATACTGATGGTAATAATGCCACCACGTTTAAATCCTTCGGCAATCCAGAGTTTCATAAATGAAAAATTCACCCCGTCGAGATTATTCGTTGAATGTATATCACCCAAATCCCAGCCATAAACCGCGGGATAATCGCCACCAACTTCCTTGACATCGGATCGACCCGATTCAGTATTCCAGTTGACGCCATACGCCAGATCATCCTGGTGACCAAAAAGAACACCTGTTTTTGCCAGTTCTTTGAGATTTTTAAATAAAGCAATCGTTTCCGGCGTGGCCAGTGTATCCACCAAAAAATCATTGGTCCGCGTTGGATTTTCTTCCGGGCCGGTTGGCATTTTCGACTTTTTGGAGGAACAGCCAGCCAGAAAAATTACGGCAAACAAGATAATTTGGAGGGAATATAAGTTCTTGAATAATTTCATGTTAGACCCCTTGTTAAATTGTATATTTTTAAGAATTTTATAACAGGTATCGTTTCAGTATTCAAGTTAAGCCGGCGAATTTCAGTCATTTTGCCCTCGAAGATCTAAATTTTTACTCAAATTTGACAAAAGAGATAATGGCTTCCATCTCAAACTTTTCCTGAAAGAGGATAAATCCTGCCAAAATATAGGGGAATTGGGGAGAAATGTCAAGTAGTTTTTGAAAATACGGGAAATTCAGGAATCAGAATTTTGAAGAAAACATAAGATAATCGAATGATGGAAATATTTCAGGAAATAGAATCTATCCGAAAGTGTTCTTCCAACAGGTAATAGAATGACTTCGACAAATGCAGGTTAACATCTGCTAATGCCAGTCATTTCGAAGTGCGATTATATTTCCTGAACTGTATATTTTCTACCGTACACTTTTTTATATTACTTTAATGTTTCATTTATAAACCACGCTCAAAGCCCTCACCCTAACCCTCTCCCAAAGGGAGAGGGC
>DYKB01000180.1 GCA_020722815.1 Caldithrix sp.
CGGATCGAGGACTATTTGCGGGATCGATTTTTCATCAAAGTCAGTCGCAAGGAGATTCGCAAAGTATTAAAAGCCCATGGATTGGAAAAAATATTGGATTCCAGTTTTGATAGAGATGAGCAAGCCAGCAAGGGTACTCGTCGTTTTGAAGCCAGTTGTCCGTTAGAATTATTCCAGATGGATATCAGTTATGTTTATGTCATGGGATCAGCGGTATATTATCTCATATTGATCATTGATGACTATAGTCGTTTTGTTGTAGGTCACGAATTAGTTTTCGATCAGAAGAGCTTGACCATGATCAACGCCTTAAATCGTTGTATCGAGCGATATGGGAAGCCGCAGAAATTATTAACCGATCAAGGGGGTAGTTTTTATTCCTGGAGTTTTGAGCAGAATCTTTTTCAAAAATACCTGGATGATATGAAGATCGAGCATATCGTATGCGACCCTCATAGCCCTCAGACGCAGGGCAAGGTTGAGCGCATGACCCAAACCATTCAAAAGGAATTGCTGCAAAAGATTCGATTTAAGAGTTATGAACACGGCCAAAGTGAAATCGATAGCTATATCCATCGCTATAATTATAGCCGTCCCCATCAAGGGATTGGTGGCTTATGTCCGGCGGATCGTTTTCACCGGGTCGCCGAAGCGAGCGTCGAAATCGAGCCGGCAATGTTGTCGTCGTCATTGGATTTGTCAAAAGCGTACTTGATTTTAAAGGATTGTTATCGTACCTTAAGCGTGGTATTTTCAGAAAAAACGATCCAGGTTTTTTTAGATGGTACACTTTTAAAATAGCGAGTTGGTATCTATGCGCAATGAATTTGAATATCTAAAAAGTTTGAATATGGTTGAGCTGTTAAGCTCCCATTATCAATTGCAGTTTAGAGTTCAAGGGAACGCTTATGTGTGTTTGTCCCCCTTTACCAATGAGACCAATGCCAGTTTTTATGTCAAACAGGGTGAGGATGGGCATTGGTTATTTAAGGATTTTTCCAGTGGCCATGGTGGTAGCATTATCGATTTTGTTTTGTTAAAAGAGCAGTTCCATGACGTCGCGGAGGCGGTTGGCTATTTACGAAAGCTATTCAATCAAACACCGCCAAGCCCCAGGGTAATGCCATTGCCATCGACAAATAATGAACCAGGTGCGACGTACGATATTGATGGCTTGTATCAACAGTTGAAAAAAAATAGCATTGGCGCGTGTCGGGATTATCTATCAGCGCGCGGCATCAGCGACGATTTAATCCTGGAATTGGAAAATCAAGGCATCCTACTGCATAATAATTATAAAGCCAAGTCTTATTGTAGTTTTGCGGTTTACGATGGCAATCGGCGTTTACACTGTATTGATAATCATCAGATCGGTGGTAGTCAGAAATTTGTTTTAGGCCAAAAGTATCCGTTTAGTTTGGATTGGTCGAATTTAAACGGTCGCCAGCCGGTGCATATTTGCGAAAGCATTATCGATTATTTAAGCCTCAAGACTTTGGAAGGGTGCCAGACGGTGGGCCTGGCGCTGTTAGGCAATCAATTTAAGAGTTATGATTTAAGCATGTTGCAACAGGTGCCGGTACTGGTTTCATGCTTTGATAATGATGTCGGCGGTTTTCGGGGTTACCTGGATTTGGTCGAGCAATTTCCGGGAAAACAGATTGACATCTATGAATTGCAGCCAGGGCAAAAGGATATCAACGAGCGGTTGTTATCGGAAAGGTATGCCCAACGCGCCGCTCAATTAACCGCGAATGATAAATTGGCGATCTACAAAGCATTTATTGTGAGTGATAATCGGAGTCAACTGGCCAAGGACTGGGGAATTGATCGGTCCTATCTTTATAAAATCGTCAACGAATGTGAAGCTGTGCTTGTGAATAACTTCCAGGACCGACATCCAGGCCGTAAATCTTCGACGGAAATGAAGAGTACGGCTGAAGCCAACCAACGGATACTCGAATTAGAGCAAGAGAATCAAAAATTGGCCAAGGAAAAGGAGTTGTATTATGCCCGGAGTGAATTTTTGAAATTGCGTTTGAAATGGTCAGAACAAGAGGTATCCGAATTACAAGGTACGGCACCACAATCGCCTCCGGCAAAGAAACAGATAAAAAAAAAGAAAAGGAAGAAACGCTAGAATTATATCGAAAGTTGCAAGCTTCACTTGGCCATTTAACCAACCGGGAGTTGTTTGACGCGTCGTTGTATTCAAAAACCACTTTTTACGAATGGTTAAAAGGACCCCAAGAAAGGAAGCCGCGGGAAGTAACATTTATTGCTGAAGCGGTTGCCGTCAATGCGATCCAGGTGATTCTGACGTATCCGCATTTGGGTGGTGAAAAGGGACAAGCCTATATGATCTACCATCGCCTGGGCTATATTCCCCGCCATGTTTATCAAGATCTGAAACAGGCGGTGAGTCGGGTTGTTTTTCAGCAAGCATATGCCCTAAATTTACTGCCTCACCCCAGTGTTTACCACCATGAGCGACCCAATGGGGTCAATGAAATCTGGGCTGAGGATTTTACCAAAGTGAGTGTGATGGGATTTACTTATCCGGTGGCGCTGGTAGAAGATGTGTATTCTACGAAATATTTAGGCGTTTCAGTTCAATTAAAAGAGAACAGTCAATTAGTTGCTGAACCGGTTGAGATGGCGGTAAAGGAGAATAACAACAAAGGGCCATTGAATCTTATGTT
>DYKB01000004.1:0-56232 GCA_020722815.1 Caldithrix sp.
CAAGGATTTGGTAAAGGCGGAACAGTACTATCTGATGGCCGTGGCCAAAGAAGACGCCAACGCCATGAACAGTTTGGCCTGGTTATACTTTGAAAACAAAATAAACCGCCCGGGCGCAATTGAATATGCAGCACGTTCTTTTACCAAAGAAAAAAATATATATAATTCACACACCTACGCCATGGTATTACTCTGGAATAATCAAATTGAAAAAGCCAATGAAATTGCACAGGAATTTTTATCTAATCAAGCGTCATTCGAAGAGTTTCCGGAAGATATTAGTCTGTTCCTGCTATTGCTCATTGCCAAAAAGCAATATCACCTGACTTTAAAACTATTCAATGAAAATCCGCACGATTTGAAAGACCGTTTTAAACCCATCTATTATGCATTGATGTATTTTCTGCAGGATGAATACCCGAATGAATATCGCAAAATGGGCGGGGAACTGAAGCAGACGGTGGAAGAAATTATTCAGAAGATACAGCAAATGGAGCAGGATTATCGATAATATCCATTACACATCATAATACAAATTCATCTCATAAGGATGCGGACGATTGCGGACTTCATTGTATTCAAGCTGCATTTTGGATTCAATCCAGGTCTGGATGAGCTTTTCGGAAAAGATATCGCCTTTTAATAAGAATTGGTGATCGTTTTCCAGTTCCATCAGAGCTTCACGCAGGGAAAGGGGTAATGACCGGATTTGGTCGCGTTGAAAATTTGGTAGTTTGAACACGTTTTCATCATACGGACCGTACCCGGCCGCTTCCGGATCGATTTCGTGTTGGATTCCATCCAGACCGGCCAGCAGCAAGGCGACCAGTGCCAAATAAATATTGCACGTGGCATCCGGGGGGCGAAATTCAAAGCGCTTGGTTTCCGGTGTATTCGCATATTTGGGAATCCGAATCGCGGCAGAGCGATTGGCCAGGCCATAAATGAGTTTAATCGGCGCTTCAAAACCCGGCACCAGCCGTTTGTACGAATTGGTACTGGGATTGGTAAATGCCAGCAACGCCGGACTATGTTTCAGAATGCCGCCGATGAAGTATAACGCCGTTTGACTCAATCCGGCCCACCCCTGTGCATCGTAAAAAATTGGCTTTTCATCTTTAAAGAGCTGGATATGAATATGCATGCCGCTTCCGGCTTCATTGTAAAGCGGTTTCGGCATAAAGGTCACGGTTTTCTTATGCTCCCTGGCAGCCATTTTAATCAGATACTTAATCAGCATGGTATCATCACCAGCCTGGGTTAGTGGATGCCGGCCAATCTCGATTTCGGATTGTCCGGGGCCGCCGACCTCGTGATGATGATAGCGCACCGGAATTCCACACTCCTCCACCCGTTGTACCATTTCTGCCCGTAAATTATAAAGATTATCCAGGGGCGGAATGGCATGGTAGCCGCCCTGACGTGGAATTTTATGCCCTAAATTCTGTTCGTCGTTGGAACCGGAATTCCAGTCAGCTTCCTCAGAATCAATTTGATAAAATGCCAGGTTGATGACTGAGGCATAAGTAATATGATCAAAAATATAAAATTCAAATTCAGGACTCCAGTAGCTTACATCCGCAATCCCCGTTTGTTTTAAATATTCTTCAGCGCGTTGCGCCATAAACCGGGGATCATTGTTAAAAAAATTCAAGGTATCCGCTTCGGCAGCATTACAAATCAAACTCAATGTTTTCGGTTGCCAGAAACGATCAATTAATGCCGTATTTAAGTCCGGAATGAGTACCATATCACCAGACTCCAGCGATTTAAAGCCCGGCACACTGGAACCATCAAAGCCGACACCCTTGGTTAAAGTTTTTTCATTAAACTGACTAACAGGAATTGTGAGATGGTGCCAACGTCCAAAGAGATCCACAAATTTGAGGTCGACCATTTCAATTTTTTCCTGAGCGACATACTGAAAGATATCCTGAGATTTTTGCATTTTAGCACCCGTTCCTATAAAGAAAAAAATATCACAGAAAAAAATATAACAAAATAATTTTTATCGAAAGTCTGTATTTGATAATTTTGCCCACGCCCCCGGGAGGCTGTCCGGGAACTAGAAAATTGGCCTAAAATAACCTGGCGCAGGTTTAAAAAAACACAATATATCGATTTAAATTGATATATTACCTAAAATTCTAAAATGGAAAATTGTAAGGGTATGAATCAATGAGAGACCCCCTCCTGCCTCCCCCATTTTCGCTTTTTGAAAATGGGGGAGAGACAGCGGGGGTCAATTTCCCACTGAAAGCGAGTTCGCCGAAGAAAAAATGTTTCATTTTAGAATTTCAGGTATTAATTAATTTATATAGTTATACCCATTCAAAAAGCTTCGCAAGGTGAGTTCTCGGACAGACGCTAAAGCTTCAACAATTTCCTGAACCACTCGTGCGAAATGGTCTTCAGGAATTAGCTCGCTGATATAAACTGGTAATAAATTTCCCTGTTCAGAAGTAATAGTGATGAATCTTTTTAATCTTGACATAAATTAATTTTTTTGGATTTAATTTGGCATTAATAAATTACCGGATATAAATTAAAAATTACCTGTATCCCCTCAATGAATCAGGGCGGAAACGAAAGCCCTTTATTTTTGAAAAATTTTAAGTAAAGCGTAAAACGGAATGCGTGATACGTCATCTCTTATCCGGGTTATATGGCGGAATTTTAATTGACGTTTTACGCATGACGCCTGAAGATTTATTCCGCTATAACTATCGTACATGGTCATTTACCAACAAATATTGAGTGGATACAAAAATTTCTTATCTGTACCGAACGCTATTGATGAAAAATCAGTTTCTTTTGCCGGTTTAAAAGATGGCTTAACCGGGAAATGAATCATCAAGGCACGCTTCTCGGACTTAAAATTCATCAAATTTATTTCTATGACCACTCTATTCTGGGGGCAAAATTTTTTCTGCCCGGTTAATTGATCACCATTAGGCTGCTATTTCAGAAAAATCAATAAAAATTACCCTGTTCAGGATAATCTCGTATCTGTTTTTTAGCTTTTTCCCAGTCAATAAATTCATCATCACCATTTTTATTCGCGCCTCTCTTTCATGCAAAATATCTTTATGCCATAACCCATATTGGCACAGCACCGGAATGACCCGGTTATAATAAGAGTTATTTTTACCATTCGGAATCCTTCGGCAAGCTCAGGACAGGCTTCGCGAAGTGAAGAATCTGAATTTTTCAATAACGCAGGAGATTCTTTGCGTCGCTCAGAATGACAGCGTTGAATCTTTCTCCGGTGAATTTAAGATTAAAAAATTAATTAACCGTCAACACCACAATCGATTTTGCCGGCAATTTGACTCTCAACACCTGATTTGATAACGATGCCCCTTTGAATTCAGCCGGCATGATGGCATCCGGCTTTTCAAAGGTATTATGGACATTCAGTGCGGATGCTGTCAGAATTCGGCCGGTCACTTTTGATACTTTCGCCCCGCGCAGTTCGCACGTGATTTCCTGTGAATTTTTCGGATCAACATTCGTTAGCGAAATGTGGATAGCACCTGTTTTATCTTTCGATGCAGAAGCCGAGACAGCCGGAATCTTGTTCCCTTCGAATTCATAATTCTTACATTTCAGATCAAGTGGGAGCATGGTGGCATCCTGATGGACTTTGTACATTTCGAAGACATGATAGGTTGGGGTGACCGTCATCTTGTCGTCTTTAGTAAGAATCATCGCCTGAAGCACATTGACCGTCTGGGCAATATTGGCCATCTGGACGCGCTCACAATAGTTATTGAAGATATTCAGTGAAATAGCAGCGACCAGCGCATCACGCAAAGTGTTTTGCTGATAGAGAAAGCCGGGATTGGTGCCTGGTTCAACATCCCACCAGGTGCCCCATTCATCCACGTACAGAGCGACTCTTTTTTCAGGATCATAGCGATCCATGATGGTGGTATGTTTTTCAAGCAGTTCATCCATGAAAAGGCAGCGCTGAATGGTGGTAAAATATTCCTGTTCTGAAAATTGGGTCGCTGCACCTTTCTGATGCCATTCCAACACGGTGTAATAGTGCAGGGCAATCGCATTCATCTGACCTGGTCGGATGTTTTTCATGATAGTTTCAGTCCATCGATAATCTGAACCGGCCGGGCCACAGGCAACACGCACCAGGCGATTATTTCCATAATTCCGACAATAGGTGGCATAGCGCCGATACTGATCGGAATAAAATTCGGGGGTCATATTGCCGCCGCAGCCCCAGTTTTCATTACCCACCGCCCAATATTTCACATTCCAGGGCTTTTCGCGGCCATTTTTCTTGCGTAATTCGGTCATGGGACTCACCGCATCCGAATTCAGATATTCCACCCATTTCGACATTTCTTCCACCGAACCACTGCCCAGATTGCCGGTAATATAGGGTTCACAGCCAAGTTGTTCACACAAATCCATAAATTCATGCGTTCCAAAACTGTTATCTTCGGTGACACCGCCCCAGTGGGTATTAATCATTTTGGGACGATTTTCACGGGGGCCAATGCCATCCATCCAGTGATATTCATCCGCGAAACAACCGCCCGGCCAGCGGAGGTTGGGAATTTGCAGCTTTTTCAGCGCCTCAACCACATCATTTCGAATGCCACGCGTATTCGGAATCGGTGAATTTTCACCAACCCAAAAGCCTTCATAAATGCAATGTCCCAGATGTTCTGAAAAATGACCATATATGTGCTTATTAATGGTGAATTTACCCAGATCAGCATTAATGACCATTTGATTATCGGCCTGTTGGGCAACGACCTGAATAAAAAAGGTCAACATGAGCAGAATGATTAGATGAGCCAATTTTTCCATAATTCCTCCATTTCTTTGATATTTTTTTTGGGGGGTACCTGGCAATTTTTATGTTCGTAGCGTCCCTGATAACTTGATTAAAGATATGAAGTTTCGAATAAGAAGTCAAGCGAAAATAATTAAAAATCATTAACATCAAACCGCAGCAAAAATTGATGGCCGCGAATATTTGGAAAGTTTAATTTTTCTTGACATTGGTATCAAAATATTGTACTTTTGAAAAATTATAATCAAAATAAATCAGCTTCATTTCAGTTTTAATGAATCCAACTCTTAACAATCTCAAAAAATATGGATATAAATAAACTCCCGGATCCAATACAAAAGATATTTTCTGAACAATTTCAGGAAGAACCCTTACGGATTGCGGTTGCTGCTGACCTGAATCGACAGGTAAAATTTGGTGAAGAGTGGTTGATTGCCACCGATAAGCGACTGGCGCTGTTTTCATTGGAAAATAGCACGGCAGCAATTCTTGCTGAATTTCACTTGTCGGATGTTAAAAAAATAGAGACGGTTAATCTCCAGGGAAGTGGTTTCGTTGAAATTGAGGTCAATGGAACCGCCCAACGCCTCATTAATTATACGAATGCCAAAAATGCCGATTTTGCCCGGGCCGTGGAGGTTATCAGTGCACTGATTGAAAAGAAGGAGATCCCGGTGGAGCGGGAAGAACATAAAAAAAGAATTTGCGAATCCTGTGGTTTCCCCATTCCGAAAGATTTGAATAAATGCCCCCGCTGCACTGAAAAGTGGAAAACTTTGCGCAAAATTCTGGCTTTTGCCCGGCCATATCGCTGGCATCTTTTTTTTATGTTCCTTTTGCTCGTTGCCAGTACTGGATTTGGGCTGATTTCACCATACATTAGCAAGGTATTGATAGATATCATCCTGCTGCCGGATCCGGCAACTGGTGTTTTTCATTTTGCGCATTGGCTTCCGCTGGCAGCCCTGGCGCTCCTGGTTTCTTATGCCGGGCAAAATGTATTAAGTAGTTTCCAAATGCGTCTGTCCGGGATTGTTGGACACCGGACGGTTGCTGACCTGAGGGCGGCTATTTATTATAAACTTCAGGAACAGGCGCTGGCTTTTTTTGATAAATATCATACCGGTGGTCTGATGGCCCGGGTGAATCAGGATACCTATGAATTACATGTATTGCTGGTTCACTTCATTCCGGCCACCATTGAAAGCGTCCTGACCTTGATCGGTATCGGAATTTTTCTATTTATGCTGAATTGGAAGTTGACGCTGGTGGTGCTGATACCGATCATCGCAACTACCATTTTTTGGAAAAAAATTATTTCTCGTATCATTATCTTTTATCGAAGATATTATCATCGACGTTCGCGACTTAGTGCCCAGGTGAATGATTCACTTTCCGGCATGCGGGTTATCAAAGCTTTTGGTCAGGAAGATGAAGAATTACGTAAATTTGATAGAAAAAATATTTTGCTCCAGGGAGCTGGCGTTGAGCGGGAAGTTAAATTGAGTCTGTATTTCCCGACGCTGGATTTTTTAATCATGTCCGGCACGATTCTGGTCTGGTTCATCGGTGGTAAATATGTTATTAGTGGTGAAATGACGCTGGGGGATGTGGTGGCCTATACGGGCTATTTAATGATGTTCTATCGTCCGGTTTACTTTCTGACCCGATTTATTCAGGTAATAACCAGTTCCATCAGCGCGGCCGAGCGTATTTTTGATGTGATCGATACCAAACCCCAAATCATGGATTCTCCAACAGCGCAGGCGATGCCTGAACTGCAGGGCGCTATTGAATTCAAAGATGTTTCCTTTGGTTATGATCCGTATAAGCCTGTTATCAAAGATTTTAATGTGTCGATTCACGCCAACGAAATTATTGGTCTGGTCGGCAAAAGCGGGGCTGGAAAAAGCACTTTCATCAATTTAGTGTGTCGCCTGTATGATGTGAACCGCGGGGCGATTCTGGTCGATGGAAAAGATGTTCGCGATATTAAATACCACGATTTACGAAGTCAGATTGGCGTTGTTTTACAGGATAATTTTTTATTTGATGGGACGATCTATGACAATATTGCTTATGCTCGGCCCGAAGCAACAATTGAAGAAGTTGTCGCCGCAGCAAAATTAGCCAATGCTCATGAATTCATTTTAAAAAAGCCCGATGGTTATGACACCGAAGTTGGGGAACGCGGCAACCGACTGTCCGGTGGCGAAAAACAGCGTATTGCGATTGCACGAGCGATTTTACGAAATCCACGCATTCTGATTCTGGATGAAGCGACCTCTTCGCTCGATACGGAAACTGAGCAGAAAATCCAGGAAGCGATGCAGAATCTGACCCGGGGGCGGACCACGATTGCCATTGCCCATCGATTGTCGACTCTTCGCAATTGCCATCGGCTCCTGGTGATAGATGACGGGAAGCTGGTGGAAGTCGGAACGCATGAGGAACTGATGGAGAAAAAGGGGATTTTCCATGATTTGGTTTCGCTGCAGACTGAGATGTCGAAAATTATTGCGTTGAGTGGGTAGGATTTTTTTGTGGCACTTTTTTATTAATGGAAGAAATATGTTAAGGGAGAGATTTGAAAGTTTTTACGTAATGCGTGATTTATATCAGAGCCATAGTGATTTTCGGTTTTTCTTGCCCTCACCCCAACCCTCTCCCAGGGGGAGAGGGCGTAGCTATTCCCTCTCCCTCTGGGAGAGGGTTAGGGTGAGGGCTTTAGGATGACTATGATAATATCCGAAAACCATTTCGGCTTGAGTATATTACGTATTACAGTTCACGCATCATAAATAAAACAATATCGAATCTTTTTTACTAATAAACAATTAAAGTAATCCTGGCATCTTAAAATATGAACCTATTGAACCCAAACGAGCTCACTTTTGAACAGGCAGAAAACAGTTTTCTGCGATTGATGATGAAAAATGGGGAAATCTTCGAGAAAATCGAATGTACCCCCCTGTTTCCGCTTTCAAAGCCGGATAAATATATTTCGATTTCCTACCAGAAGGAGAAGGGTGTCGAGGAGATTGGAATTATCAAATCGCTAAAAGATTTGCCTGCCGATCAACGTCGGCTGGTGGAGAATGAAATCCAGTTCCGCTACTTTAGTCCCCATATTACGGACATTCGAAAAATCACCTCGAAATACGGTGTCGATCAGTGGGAAGTCCTGACGGATAGAGGCGAAAAGACTTTTTTTGTCCAGGATACCAAAGAAAATGTGATGATTCAGGAAAACGGGTTAATTATCATTACGGACATTGATAAATGCCGTTTTCAGATTCGGGATTATCGCCAGTTGCCGGCGAAGGCGCGATTTCATCTGGAAAGTACATTATTGTAAGGACAAGGATGATTTTTATCCGGATTCAACGCCGAAATGGAAATGGAAGGAGAAAAATTAATACACCGTAGCTGAAAATATTTTCTGATTTTAGAAAAATGGCAAATAATTGATGATTTTCCAATTCGCATGACTTGATAAAATTGTAAAATAGCAATAAATAATGCCGCGATAGGCGATATCTTAAAATAAATTCACATTGAATGATCTTAATTTGAACTGGTCACGATCCAGGGTCGGCTTAATAATCGCATCAAACCAACAATTGTATATAAATGAATGGGACAATTTTCAGAGAATATCACCGGATATAAACAATTCTTTTTCTCACGCTTTCCCCAATATTTAAGAAAATTGCCTTGACTTTTTTGGCATATTATTATATATTTTCTTTATTCAATCAGGATTTTTTTTTCATGAATATAGTCCTAAATGGAGTTGATAATGGCAAAAATTTTTTTATGCCATGCAAATGATGATATTGATCCGGCAGATGAAATATCCGAACAGATAATGGCCGATGAGTTGGGTGAGATTTGGTACAGCGATCTCAGTGATTATGATGACGAAAATCTACACGAGAAGCTGGTTGAAGGCATCGAGTGGTGTGAGATTTTCCTGTTGATCTGGAGTCGCAATGCCGCCCTTTCACCAGAAGTCATGTTTGAATGGACCCACGCGTTAAATTTGCGTTGTCGGCTTATCATTTGTCAATTTGATAATTTTCGATTGCCGGGTGTCCTGTCTTCGAAGGAAAAAATCTCATTTACGAATTTCAATTCCGGCTATCAGGATTTAAGACTGCTTTTATCGGATGGAAGAATAAAAGATCGCCCCATTAAATTAAAAAAATCAACTGTAAAATCGACCGAAAACAAGCTTTCCGAAACAAAAACCAGGGCTGAAACAGTGCCAGCCAAATCGACAGTAAAAGATAAAGAAACATCCAAAACCGATTCACAGAAAGTCCCGACGGATGAGCCGACACTCCGGGAAGAAGACATACCAACGGTTACTAAAGTGAATCTGGGAAAAATTATCGAGGATAAGGCAGTTTCGGAACCACCAATATCGAAGAAGCCCCTAAAAGATAAAACAGAACCGTCAGCCCCAAAAACGGTTGAGGCGATCTCGGCGAAAAGCATTTTATCGAAACCAGATACCAGGACAATGCCTCATTCTTCGGTAAGGACAGAACCGAGCCAACGTGAAAAAAGCGGTGAATTTTCGATGAAAATCCCTCAATTGCGATGGGAAATCATTATTCCAGCGATTATTGTATTCGTACTCATTGTGTTAATTATTTTTACGTTCCTTCAAAAACGCACAGAAGCCACGCGTTTACGTTCCGAGCCTTTAGTACTCGCGGAAGAAGAGGTGATTCAGATGATTCAAGCACATCATTTTTATGCCCAGGATTGGAACAATGACGGGCAGGGATATGATAATGAATTTGTGATTGAAGATCGAAAAGGCGCCAAGGTTGTCATCGATAAAAAATCACATCTCACCTGGGAGCAGGCTGGTTCTGCGAAAGAATTGAGTCTGTCAGCGGCGATGAATTATATTGCTGAATTAAATAAAGCGAAATTCGCCGGCTATTCTGATTGGCGTCTGCCCACGCTTGAAGAGGCTTTAACATTAATGGAGCCCTATAAAAATCAGCAGGATTTGCACCTGGAACCGATATTTGAATCCCGCTGGTGCGTCTGGACGGCGGATACGGACAATTACCAACAACATTGGGCCCTGAATTTTTTTAATCGGCCGCAGGTGGCTTCAGACGCAGAATTTTTTGTTCGGGCATGCCGCTGAAACGTTATAAATCAGGAGAAATTTTAAAACAAAAATGATAACGAATGATGATAAATGATTTTGATTGGTGAAGGAAGAGAAAAATACTTCTGAATTCAAACTATCAATCACTGGACAGGAGGTTTCTTCAACAAAGCAATAAGGACACTGAGATAAACATCATTTATTTCGGAGATTAATTTTGAACGAACCAACCTTTTTTTCCATCCTTCCTCCCATCATCGCGATATTTCTGGCTATCTTAACGCGACAGGTCTTTCTGTCGCTTTTTACTGGCATCTGGATGGGCTGGATGGTGCATTTAACGACACTACAAAGTTTTCTAACGATACGCCTTCAAGTGGCACACTTTTTTAATAGTTCTGCCGATTCTTTTTTAATTCAAGCCATCAGTTTGATATGGGGGACTTCAAAACTTTTTATCCAGAGTATCGCCCAAACAATCGAGGCGTTGGTGAAAGTCTTTGCGGATGCAGGCAATACGAAAGTGATTATTTTCAGCGCCATGGTCGGTGCACTCATTACTTTTACGCAATATTCCGGCGGTATGGATGGTTTTATTAACTGGATTACCACTAAAAAGCTCATCCGCTCACGACGGGGAGCAGGATTACTTGCCTGGACAGTGGGACTGGTTATTTTTATCGAATCGAGTATTAGTGTCCTGATTACGGGTGCTATTGCCCGGCCTTTATTTGATAAATTAAAAATTTCGCGCGAAAAATTGGCCTATATTGCAGATTCAACTTCTGCTCCCAAATGTGTTCTTATTCCTTTGAATGCATGGGGGGCGTTCATTATTGCCTTGTTGAGTACCCAGGGAGTGGAGCAAGGCTGGAAAATCATGCTGCTGGCGATACCTTTTAATTTTTATGCCTGGCTTGCGATTTTAATTGTTTTAGGGGTGATTCTTTTTCAAAAGGATTTGGGTCCCATGCGTCAAGCTGAAGCGCGAGTCCAACGGGAAGGAAAACTGTTGCGGGATGGGGCCGAGCCACTGGTTTCTTCGGAAGTTGTTACTGTCGAAAAAAAAATTGGCATTCCCGCCCGAACCATCAATATGCTGCTTCCGATTCTGGTGATGGTTGTCATGATGCCAGTCGGATTGGTCATCACCGGCAATGGCGATTTTACCCAGGGATCAGGTTCGACTGCAGTGCTATGGGCGATTTTTTCGGCATTATTGGTAGCAGGATTTAGCTACCGACTTCAGAAGATTATGTCCGTCAAAGAAATTATGGATCAGTTTATGAAAGGAATTAGCGGCCTAATGCCACTGGCTTTACTGATGTTGATGGCTTTTGCCATCGGGGATGTTTGCAAAGTTCTTGGTACGGGTCAATATGTCGCTGGTCTGGCGAAATCCTGGCTGATTCCGCAACTGGTGCCGGCTGTTTTATTTTTAATTTCATGTTTCATCGCCTTCGCCACCGGGACTTCCTGGGGGACTTTTGCGATGATGATTCCAATTGCTGTTCCAACGGCTCAATTAATCGGTCTACCACTGGTTCCTGCAGTCGCAGCGGTATTGGGCGGTGGTGTTTTTGGCGATCACTGTTCTCCAATTTCGGATACGACTATCATCGCCTCGATGGCATCCGCAACGGACCATATTGACCATGTTCGTACACAATTGCCCTATGCCTTACTGGCGGCGGGATTGGCGTTAGGGCTTTATTTAATTATTGGCGTTATCTACAATTGAAATTATCAGTATTTAAAAAAAATTTGAAACCTAAGAAAGTGTTTTAATGAATTATAAAAAATTTCTAATTACAATTTCCAATTTTTTCGACCGAATTGGCCTCCGGGGATTGAATAGACAAATTAAAAACAGCGGTTTTCAATTTATAGGGCGAATTTTAAAATCCCGCAGTGTTCCTTTTCCAACCCAGGAAGATATAAAAAACATTTTGATTATTAAACAGCATAATCAAATGGGGGATATGATCTGTTCCACTCCCCTTTTTTCTGCCCTGCGAAAAAATTTTCCAGAGGCTTATATCACGCTAATTGCTGGCATGAATAATTATAAAGTTGTGCAAAATCATCCGGATTTGAACGAAACAATTGTTTATCATAAATTGAATTTTCTTTCCGCACCCGGTGAATTCTGGCGCTTTTATCGAAAATTACATGAGCGAAAATATGACCTGGCCATAGTGCCTGCAACAGTTTCGGTTTCGGTCACCAGTGATTTGATATGCCGGCTTTCCGGCGCCAAATTTCGACTGGGCGCCCGAACTTTGAATGGAAGGGAAAATCCATCAGGCTTTTTGTATAATCTGCCCGTGGACATGGACTGGCGGAATCAGAAACGGCATCAAATTTTCAGAAATCTGGATTTGTTAACGGGAATCGGAATTGAGCCCGAATTTATTCCCCCGTCCATTGGAATCTCATCAAAAGATGAAAATTCTGCCAACCAATTTTATCAGACCCATTTTTCCCCGACTGATAAGGTAATCGGCTTCCATCCAGGAGCCGGCAAAGTAGCAAATCAATGGCCTGCTGAACGATTTGCCCGGTTAGCTGATTATCTGGTGGATAAATATCATGTTAGAATTTTAATTACCAATGGCCCTGATGATGCAGTACCTGTCCAAAAAATGACACAATTGTTAAAATCGCCCTTTATTCTCACCGATGAACTTAATCTCCAACAGGTTGCAGCCCTCCAAAAACGAATACGACTCTATGTGACCAATGATACAGGGACTATGCATCTGGCGCTGGCGGTGGGGGTACCGGTGCTGGCGTTATTTGGACCAACCAACTTTTGGGAATGGGGACCGCTTGATAAATTTCATCGAAGTATCCAATCGTCTGATGGCAATATCAATTCAATATCTTTTGAAGAAGTAAAAAACATAGCTGATGAAATTTTGCAACGTCATTTCCGCTAAAATCGACCAGGAAAGTTCCAGGATTTATTTAACATGAATTGAGTGACTAGCCATTGGCGATTAGTTTTTGGCTTTATGATATCATCGATGAAAGAAATTGACAATTTGTCAACAAGTGGTATGGATACGCCATTAAAAACAAGCAAATTGCTAATTCGCCCTATCGACTTTTTATTATAGTACGACTTAGTCAGATTATCTTCTTCTGTCATTGTGAATCCTGCGACTGGCTCAAAAAAAACTCAGCGAAACGGCGTGAAGAAGCTCTTCAACCGCGCAAAAACGTTGATCGTCATAAAAAATTTTTCGTTCGGATAATAAATGTCAGAACTCAGCGTGACATTTCAGATGTTTTATTTAGATTTGTTAGGAAGCAGTTTAAGGTGACCCAGTCGAAATAATACTTCAAAAAATCTGCAAAATTCTTTGTTATGCGTTATGAAAATTTATCCCGTTTATCAATCGAATTTCGTCCCAAAAAGCTCCTGAAAGAATCAATTTATCCAATTTTTGAATCATTCCGAAGAGGTATTAATTTTAAGTATCCGTTCAATAAATGAGGGTAATGCTACGTCCTGTCATGGCGAGGAGCGCTTTTTGCGACGAAGCAATCCCCTCACACGACATCAGGAGATTGCTTCAGCAAAAAACGCCTCGCAATGACAGTTTTTTTTCACCCACAGTTATTGAGCGGATACTATAATTATGTCTTAAAACTAATAAAATCAATTAATTATAAACACATGTCATTGCGAGGAGCGTTTTTGGTGACGAAGCCCCCCCCCACACACACGACCTCAGGAAATTATGAAGCCAATAGAAAACCCTAAAGGAGTGAATTTGACCCGTTATTATCGGATAGATACGATTATTATGATTTAATTATGGGTGTCAATTTGCTTTAACTTAATAATCAACTTGTCGCCCTGTCGTTGCTGTTTCTCAAATTCAACTGAAAGCATTTGCAAATAAATATTTTCCGTTATAGCGCCACGAACCTGTTGAAAATCCTCCTGGCGTTCCGCCGCATCTCCATCCATCCCAAAACCGATTTGCAAATTTTCCGAATACTCTTTTTGGGCATCGCAGAAAAGTAATTCTTTAAACTCAATATTTAATTTTTTCCAATTTTCAATAAATTGAATCAGATCTTTTGACGTCAGGGAGTCCGATTGTTTTCCCATTTCCTGTTCTAATTTCGAAAGCGCCCAATTCCATTCAAAATCGTCATATTTTTCATGCAAAGCAGTAAATGCCTGCTCTAGATCAGCGAGTGTTGAAAATTTTCCCAATTTAAATTCATCGAAGAGCCTTTCAATGGCCAATTTAGGTACCAGGAAACCGGCCAGATCGATCCACTCGCCAATTCCAATTTCTGATGAACGACTCAGGAGGGCTTGCAAATCTGGTTTATTTTGAATATTTTGCGAATCCAGTCGCTTAATGAGGCAATCCCCTAAAAATTTTATAATTCCAAGTCGGTAATAGCTGATGCCTTTTACGATGGATGATTTTTTAATTTTCAAATTTTGATAGCCTAAAACATCTTCGGTTTGTTTTTGAAAATCCTCCAATAGTTTGCAGCCATTTATGAGCTTCTGGACGATATATGGATTTAAAACCGTATAATTTATCAAATCTTTTCGGTGATGTTTATTTCGACGATCACGAGCTGGCCATTTACAACCATCCCGGAAATTCCCGATGCTGCGCAGGTTGGCGGCCGGTATTAAAATACTCTCGCCATGCGATTCGATGATCAGCGAAAAAGGTAAATTTGATGTATCAAAATTCTGGTAATGTTTTCCCACGACAATTGAAAAAGCACCCGCCCTGGCTGGCCAGAGAAGATATGAACTACTACCTGTTTTGCAACCCCGTTCGAGGATCCCCTGATGCAATGGTCCCAATTTATAGAAATGGTTACTCTGATTGGTGCTGCTGCCAGCATTGAAAAAGGAGAACATTCCGGCAATTAGGAGTGTCGATTTATGATGAGTTACGGTAAATGGTCCGGCGAAAATCGAAAAAACTTCTCCCTGAAAACCATCGCAATTGGCAAAAAAAACCGAATTCTCGGCATAAAATTGGTTGCCCAGACGACATCCCTGTCCCACAAAACAGTTAATTAATATCACACCATCCTTAATAATGGTGTCGGAATTAATGATAAAATTTTCAGCGATAACGCCCGCGCCAAGAAATACTGATGCCGTCTCATAACTATTAATTGACCCGTTCTCCAGTCTGGTAACGTCTTCCAGCGTTGCGCCCGGACCAATTTTAACATTCTTTATCTGATGACAATTTTGAATTCGGCTCCCTTTTCCAACAATCCCTTTTTCTGAACTGATTTGACCGATATAGGATAAAATAAAGTTTTCTATTTGTTTAATGACCTCAGGTTTATAGCGATAAAAGGTTAGTATGTAAGCAATCAGGGCCGAAAGACCATCATATATCGGAAACTCACGTCCACCAGGTTCGATGAGGACGGCGACTTCAGTGCCATTTCCAAAGGATGTTTTTTCAGTCACCGCCAGGAAATTTACATTTTCGATAATAACCTCATCTTCAATGCAATAATTTGCCATATAATTATTGATTTGATGAATGAAAACATCATTTCCGATTGTGCAATTATGAATTTTTGCATTGAAAATACCACTTTTAACAACGACACCACCAGGAAAAAGAAAATCCTTTTTAAAACTTCCCAATTTAATTATTCCTGAAAAAACAGTATTTTCAATCCGGGAAGGGCTAAAATCGATGGCGACCTCAATCTGATTCCAATCATTACAATGACAGCGATTTTGTTTTAATATATCAATCTCTTGCAGGGATAGCTTCCGATAATTATGATTCATAGATTCTCCTGAAAAGTAATTGATAAAGCAAGCGGATTATTACGGCTGATAGATATTGGAATATTTTTATGTGAATTATAAAATAAAATATGCTTTTAAGGCGACAAAGTCAATCTTTTTTTAAAATTTCAATACTTTTTTTAACCTGAATACTCCCCGGTCATAATAACAAAAAAAGTATTCACTCAATATTTCAGGGTGAAAAAACCTCTCCTGGCGAGGCGCTTTTTGCCGAAGCCTGCTTTTTTAGGCGCGTAATCTCCTGAGGTACTGTGAGGATTGCTTCGTCAAAAAAAACGTTCCTCGCAATGACAGTTCCGGTGGAGTTCTCGGACACCCTCTAAAACTCGTGGCAATTCAAAGCTGGAATATTTATTAAATGTTTTTGAGACAATCTTTTGGTCAGGGGAAATAATAAGTTCGGTATCAATAGTTTATTTATTTTCTATCGTCGCTATAAGTTGCCCGCGAATAATTTTTTATCCAGTTTTGTTCGACTTCCATGAGGTATTCAGCATTTTCGGGGCCATATTTTGCGATATACGCCTCGAGATAGCGATTATAACGCTCCTCTCCAGGCATCAAGGTGGTATCAATCCAGCCGGGGCTATACCAGTAGGTGCCGGGATATTGATTAAAATAGTTCTGGTAGCGTTCTTTTGATCCCAGGAGAAAAGTTATACAATCGTGACCGCGCATAACTACCAACGGAATATCTCTGGCTTCGATATCGACCAAACCGTTGCTACAAAGTCCGTAGCCGATTAAAATTGCGGAATAATCGCCAGTGGTTTTATCAATTGCCGCTTGAAGTTCCGCCCTTAAAATATCGGGCGTATCATGGAGGCCTTGTTTTAAAAAATGAAAAGTAAAGTTATTTTTAGAAATCGCCGTAAAATAGCAGAGTTCCCGCCATAGGACATGACAACTGATAAGATGAAATTTCGGCAATTTTCCTCCGTCTCAGCATCTCCGGTTCATTTTTTGAAGAATTTATTCAGTTCTATTCGCATTAAGCAGAAAAATTCTATTATATACAATCGCCTGTTAAAAGTTTAATTCAGAAAATTGTTCCAATTTTGCGGCTTATTTTTTTCCAGTTTCCTTTCCTTCCAGATTCAGCCAGCGAACAAGACGATCTCCCAGGCGACATGAAAGCGTGTTTAGGATAAAGAAAATTTTTAAGCGCCAGTATGGGACTAATATTTCTCGTTTTTTCTTTTTTATCGCTTTGATTATCGCTTTGGCAACCTTATCGGGATGGATTTTGGGTATTTTATGTTTTGCAATCATTTGGGTATCGACCCGTCTTGGGAAAATTGTTGAAATATGAATATTTTTTCCCTTCATTTCCTGGCGCAAAACTTCCACGAATCCGGTGAGGGCAAACTTGGAGGCGACAAAGGCAGCATTCGCGGGGATGCCTTTTTTGCCATCAATGGCCGATAGAACAATGATGTGTCCAGTTTTCTGTTTTAGCATAATCGGCAATACTTCATGAATACAATGAAAGTTTCCATAAAAGTTAACCGCCATGGATTCTTCAATCGCGTTGGCTTTAAGATGTAAAATGGGACGTTTGAGATATTGACCGGCATTGGCAATGAGGATATCGACTTTTCCAAAATATTTAATCGTTTCTTCCATTAACTGATGCACCTGATCTTTTTGAGTAATATCAGTCGGAATGGCAAGGGTATTAATTTCATATTTTTGGAGAATTTCTGTCAATTTCAAGAGTTGGTTTTGATTGCGTGATGTTAATACCAGATTAACGCCTTTTTTAGCCAGGGTGATGGCGATGGCGGCACCAATTCCTCCGGATGCGCCGGTGATTATTGCCACTTTTTTTTGAAAAATTGCCCGTTTCATCATCTCCTCTTATGTTATTTAAATTTTACGGATTGTCTGGATTATTTTGGTGAAATATTTTGGTTGATTTGATTGGCTTTTTTCCGAAAGCGGGTAAAGTATGAGTAATAAAAATATCAGATAGGGGCTTGTACGCGGGAAATCGTACCGACCCGCCTTAAACTTAAATTTAAGACAAGTTAGATCCAGGTTGAATTTATTCACTTTTACGATAAACCACCAATCGCATATTTCCATATTGCGCCTGCCCACAGGTATACATGACCTTTACCAGAATATTAAAAGGAAGCCGGTAATCCCCCTGTATGGTCACTTTTCCTGTAAATTTTGTACCAAAAAGTTCTTCCATTTTTCGCGCCTCTTCGGCATAAGTCTTCAGCCGATTATACAAGGGAGTGATGATCTGTTGATATTCATCGGCAATTAATTTATTCGGATCATTGGATTTGTCGATTAAGACCGCCTGATCATTAACCAGAATCTCACGTCGGGTGACAACAATATCAAGCGCCACTTCAGTTGGTTTGGTGACTGTTGAGCGCGGTAGTTCCAGATGGTCAGATGGTTGAATTAATTGCCCCTCGGTTGAATACGTCTTCAACAAAAAAACCAGAATGATGGTGAACATATCCATCATCGACGTCAGGTTTAATTTAACCTGACGTTTGCTGGTATCATGTTTTTTAATTCGGGAGGGAATATAGGCCATTTTATGTTCCTTTGATTGGCTAATTTATCGCTAACTTAAATTTTTTGTCGTAAAATGAATTCCTGAATCCAATAATTCACCCCGACTAATTCCGTAGTCGTAGTTTCAACAATTTTCAAATGCGCTTTTTAATAAACCACACCGGCCGAAATCGATACTTCAGAAAACAGCTCTTCATTGGGATACCATACCCGTTGAATATCTTCGAAACGAACCGTATCCATCGCGAAGGGATTTCGCGCGGCATCCATGGTACTGACAAGCGTCTGGTAATCAATTTCTGGCTCTGCCATGATAATGACTTTTTTGGCATCCGCAAAACGATTTTCTACACCGGTTTTGATAAGCATGAGTTGCTGATTTAGCATTTCATAATCGTAACTATCGTCACGCTTTTTCGGGACAGAAACGCCGGCTTCATTGCGTAATATGGCCATGGCACTGGAAATCGTGAAACCATTGCGCGTAATTGAAATGGATAAATCGAGCCGGGGTAAGGCGGGTTCTTTATCCATAATCACTGGCTCACCCATTCCGGCAATTGATGGTGGGAGATTTAATTCAATTATCCCCAACTTAATAAACTGCACGGACGTCAAAAGCAGAGGAATCAGCACCACCATCAGATTCATTATTGGCGTTAAGTTGACTTCTAATTCTTCATCAGGTCGATTGCGCCGCTTAGAAGGCTGAAAAGCCATAGCTTTTAATCTCCTGTTATCAAATTCATTAATTTCACGGTGTGTTCATCAATTTCATCGATGATTTTCAAGGTTTTATTATTAACAAAAGTATAGGCAATAATTGCCGGAACCGCGATGAGCAGTCCCAGAAAGGTCGTATTCATCGCAACCGAAATTCCGCGTGCCAGCATCAAAGCCTTCATGGTGGCATCGATTCCGGGTGCTGATACAGAGCGGAAAGCCTCAATCAGACCGTAAATTGTGCCCATCAAACCGACTAATGTTGAAACATTGGCAATCATGGACAAAAAGTTGGTTCGTTCCTGAAGTTTTGGTAAAACTTCCAGGGTTCCTTCATCAACCGCATTCTGGAGTGAGCGAAAATCATTCGTTTCTGTTTCATAGACTTTTTTTAAACCGGCCAGAATGACCTGTGCCAAAGCTTTATCTTTCGCGGCGGTGCATAAGGCAATGGCTTTTTTATAATCGCCGGCTTTGACTAATTTCCGGATTTCGGACATAAATCGTGGGGCATTGATATTGGAGCGAACGATGACATAATAAATGCGCTCAACGGCAATCGCTATCATAAATATGCCAAAAATTAACAGAATCCACATAAATAGCCAGCCAGACTGGTCAGTACCAAATCCTTTTATAACTTCAGATATGACGGTGGGCATTCAAAACCTCCATGGTTATCATTTTATTCTTCTTTCTTCTCAGGCGAAACATTTTTTTCCGCAGAACTATTTTTATCTTTCATTTTATCAGTTTTTAACTTCTTAATCTTGCTCACTTCACTCATTTCTTTGCCAGCCAGTACAGGCTGAATCGGAATGGCTTTCAATTCATTTTCAAATGAACGATCGACAAATTCCACTTTTCCCATCTCGGGATTAATCCGTTTGGGAACGATATTGACGCTGGGAGTTTCGATGACCGCTTCAATTTCAATAGCGTTTAAGATCATTTCGCCATCGCCATCAGTTTGGATTAATTCAATTTCTGTCGCAGTACGCGTTGCCGAGTTCAAATTTGTTTGTTTCGTATTCTTAAGTGAATCTGCACGCTGCACACTGGTCGATTTAACTATTGTAGAATCATCAGCAACGTTAGGCGTTTTTTGCTGCGAAAAAACCATCAGGGAAGTGCAGAGTAACCAGCATAATAAACTGGAAATTAGATTTATACTGTTTCGATTTATTCTCATTGCCGCCCCCTTGCATAAAATTAATATATCATCACATTTTTATTAAAAATCAGATTCTGTTTAGCTTTCGCATCCATCATTCGGAATTTAAACTGCTTTTGTTTTTGATCCCATCCCGGCAGGAGTGATAATGTAATTTGTGCTTTTAATCCACTCCCGGCAGAATTTTCAGTTTTGACTTCAATTGCCAGGACATTTCGCCCCATTCGAAGATGTTCATTCAACCGGTGTTTATTGATATTATTCCCATTTGATGCAACGCCATCGGATGCAGCAATATATTCACCATTCAGGAACAGGTTATAGGTGTTCTCCTGACTGATCACAATTTCTCCCGATACTGGCAATCCATTAATCATAAAGGCTTTACGGAAAAAGGCACGGGTTGCCGGTTTCGTCTTAAATTCATATACATACTCCGGCTTTGTGGATTCCACGGCTGTCGAATCCCCAAACACCTGAGCCCGCCGATAAGCCCATCGGGCAGAATCGCTCAATGTCGAGTCACTCCAATTGATGGTAGACCCGGCGTTTTCATGTTTTTTTTCAACCACAAGGGTGTCAATTTTCAGACACCAAATCTGATTCGTTGTGACTCCCCCCGCCAGAACTCCTTCCTGAAGCACATTGGCAGTTAACCATTTTGAATCATCAAAATCTATTCCAATCCATTCCGGAGCATATTGATCGGTTGTTTTCCAGCTTGCGTCCGATATCAGCACCTCATTGGTTGATTTCAAATCCATGAGGCCCTGATATTTATCGGGTGCACTTTTAACAAGTTCGAATAACACATTGTTTGTCCAGATATTCGCAATGCCCATTTCATTCGACAACGTATAACCAGTTTCCAGCAAGCTCTTTTTGGCCTCTTTAAAGGAATAATGATTATCCTCGAAAGCATACAGGGCTTCCTCACAAGCTGGTTGCTCGGTCGCTTTGAAACTGTTTTTGCAAAGGACATGTTGTCTATTGGCATAATTCGCCAGCGAATCCAGCGCCATACTTAATTGATAAGCCGTTTTCATCATTTCGATTTCGGTATTTTGAACAAAATTATCTTCAACCGCTTGTGAACGGGCATTCTCTATGGTATTTTGATAAAATTTTAGCGTTCCCCGGCTGAATGCATTGGCATAATCAATCACGGTTGCCAGTTGTGTGACAGTTTGCGGCGCTTTAGTTCCATTTTTAACACTATCTAAATATTGCTCGCTTTTTCGGGAATAGGTTGCCAGGGCATCAAATGCCAGTTGCTTATATTCATGGGGCAAAATGTTGCCAGTTGCGAATAATTTTTGTTTGGATTGCGTGACCCATTGATTTTCGAGACTCATTTGCTGGGCCACATTCACATTTCGTGTATGGGTCACAACGATTTCATTAATCAGGGGACGAATTGCTTTATCCAATACCTGATTGCGATATTCCAGGGCCGCGACTTCGTCCAACTCGGCGGGAACAGCCGCCTGCAAAAAACGCGTCACCGACTCCTGATTCAATTCAGCAATATCATAAATCACTTCGGAAACCTTTTCGCGTGAATGTTCAATCCATTTCCGGGCAATATACAGAGTACTGTCTTCGATGGTTACGCGACCGTACTGATTGGGATTATTGCGAGTCGAATCAGTAGTTTCTGCCTGTCGTTTCGCTTTAATCGCTGCTTCAAAATCATCGGCGATACGCGTCAATGCCTGAACGCCATTGGCGTATGATTCGACCGCTCGTTCATATAATTGCGCCGCGGCTTCATTAATTTCTTTGTTGGCGACCACTCGTTTTGACTCTTCCATTTCCGGGAGTTGCTGACGAGCCCAGGTGGCACCAAATTCTTCATAAGTTCGACCGATTTGATAGGTAGCTTCGTAGAGGCGTAAAGTGCCAAAACGCGCAACTTTGGCATAATTATCTACCAGATCGAGCAATAAGGCTTTTTTAAATTTCTTGGCGTCTTCAATCTGGACGGCGGTGCCGGAAAATTCAATTCGTTCATATTCATCGAATTTCAAATTCGTCAGCGCAAATAGTGCTTCTGCCGTAAAATAATTGTTCGGATCGAGCCCGTTGGCTTTTAATTCTTCACTCTTTTGAATTGCTTTTTCAAATTCGATACGTGCCAGATCGGCCTGATCATTATTCCGATAATATTCACCGCGTTTGAAATGGGATTCAACCACGCGGACAGAATTCGGAAATTTGGTTGTATATTCACCATAAATTTTATTCGCTTCATTCAAATTGTTCAATTTCAAGTGATGATTGGCAATTTCGAAATATAAATCCGCCGCATCATTCGATTCCGGAAATCGTGAAACATAATCTGTATTCACCCGAATAGCACTTTTCCAATCCTCGGAGCGAACATAAAAGACACTGGAATTATACAAGGCATCGCTGGCACGTTTGCGCTCTGGATGAATCGCCGCCAGTTTTTCATAAGAAATCGCCGCATTCCGATATTCTTTCAATTCACCATAATCCAGTGCCATGTTGTTCATGGCATCCAGGCGATATTTGGAATTGGTGAAAGTCTGAATCAAATAATCATAAGACTCAACGGCGCGGCGAAATTCATGGGCAGCGTCATATTGTAAAGCACCATTAAAAAGTGCCAGGTCAGCAAAAATAATATCCGGAACTTCCACCACCACTCGGACAAATTCATTTCCCGCCTTGAGATGCAGTCCGGAATCTGCCAGCGCTTCGGCTTGTAGAAAAATCGACTCTGCCAGGCGCCGAGTGGCTTTTTGGGCAATCGCGGGAAATTTGGTGCTGGACTTTAGCTTTCGGGCGACAATTTCCGAACTTTTAAAATCCTGTTTGCCAAAATAACATTCCATGATCGTAAATTGGGCATAATCCACATCCGGACCATCCGGAAAATGACGAACCAACGTATTGAAATAGCGCAGGGCCTTTTGAAATTGATTGTGATTATAATACAACGCGCCGGCATTGGCCAGCATTACCGCGGTTTTGGGCTCGTGTGGATAGAGCATGATAAAATTATCATACGCCGCAGCCAGTTTTTTATCAGTTTCTTGCAGTTCGATAATTTCGTGTTGCAGCGCTGCCTTTAAATCCGCTTCGTCGTTGACTTCCTTCGCATCGCCTGCCATCTCTCTGGACTGTTCCCGCTGCAATTGCGCCAGTGAATCTGTATTAGTGGCTTCTTCTTTCGCCAAGGCAATGGCATTTTCAGCCGCGAACTGTTGATATTTGGTATCCCAATACAGGTCAGTCACATGCATGTATTCCTGATAGGCTTCGTCAGCGCGTTTTAATTTCAAATCCAGCGTCAATGCCATATTCCAGTGAATCAGGGCTGAATTGGAATCTTTCGGAAAGGCTTTTAAATATTCACGGCTGTCATTGACGGCTTGCTGATAGAGATCAAGGTCTTTCAACTCTTCAGCCCGTTGGTAAAGTAATGTAATATTTTCACGCAAAGCCTGTTCACTTAAACTCAATGCCTTCTGGCGCACTTTTGTTGAATCATTTTGTTTCCACCATTCACTGGCCGGACCAAAATTGTTGAATACCGTCTTGCGGGCCAGATACGCGTCCATCTCGTTTTCCATTTTTTGATGGCAGAGGACGATTTTTTGTTGAATCGAAGGTGCATCCGGTGCCAGAGGAAACATGTCTAACAAAGTTTGATAGGCATTAATCGCCTGATCATACTCCTCTTTCTCCTGCATGAAGGTGTCGCCGATTTTTTGAAGAATTTTGAATCCATATTTTCGGCCGCCAATATCTTTCAAATAAGCGGCCGCACCTTCGACACCCCCATAATCCAGAAAACTAATTCCGATATATTCCACGGATTCTTCCTGAAGCGCTGGATTACTATATTTTTGGTTGGGATCAAGTTGCTTCGTTCGTTCCAGATCATCCGCCAATAGCGTAAAAAAGGAAACGGCCTCTGGATACATGTTCAGTCGATAATAGGACCAACCCAACCGATACAACGCCTCATCATACCGGGGACTGTCATGATGATTGAGAACCTCTTTATAAATCTCGATGGCTTTTTCAATATTATTGACTGGTGGATTAAAATAATATTCGGCGATCCGCATGAGACATTCGGGCACATAGCGACTGTCGGAAAACTCGTCCATCAAATACTGATAGACTTTCAAGCCTTCCTCTGGCTGCCCCATTTCGGAAATTAAAAATCCTTTATTATAAATAGCATCATCAACCAGATCACTCTGCGGAAACTCCTTCAGGATACGCTCGTACATCTCCAGCGATTTCGAAAAATCCTTTTTAGGCTCAACCGGTTCCTCAGCAAGAAGGCCATCTTCATACTTTTTTAATTGATTATCATAATTTTGCTGGGCCGCCAAATAATCCTCATTTGCCTTCTCATAATACAGTTCACCCAGCCGCATGTAGATTTTGTCGATGATTTTACTATCAGGATGTTTCCGAATAAACGCCTCGCCATCACTGATGGCAATTTCACTAATCTGCGTTTTCTGCTTTTCCAGTTCATTCAATTCACCCTGATAGTATTTTTTAAATTCCAGCAGTTCTTCAACTGAATACTGTTCCAGAATTGAATCGCTCACGGCTTTATTCAGATCATCCTGTCCATACAGCGTAAAAAGGAGGGGAAATGCAATTAAAATCCAGTACCATACAAATCGGTATTTCATCATCCTGACTCTCATTCAAAACCTTCCTGGTTATATTTTATATGTATATTTTCAATATAAAAGTCTGTTCATAATTTAAGGCAAGTTCAGCATTGAATGATCCAACAGTCCACAACCGTCAGGCTAGCAATTGGGTATTCTTAAAACCTTATTTTCATTTTGGCAACCTTAGTAACTAGTGGCACCCAATAAAACTCAACCTTATTACCTTATTCCGTCTTAACATAAGATGATAAGGTCCAGGAATGGTGGGAGCGACTGGCTACGAAGGTAAAAAAAATAAAATAAGGTTTTGCAAACCTGAACTTTAAATTTTTAGGGGAGAAGCGAATAATTTATCCCTTTACACAAGGAAAAGTTCATTCTCCAATTTGCCCACTTTTTGGTTTTGGCCCTCTTTTAACTCTATAATTATAGTATCCATTCACAGGGTGGCGAGAATCTGTCATTCCCGCATGTTTTTGGCGGGAATCCATACTTTTTTAGACAAATGGATGCCCGATAAAAGCATTCGGGCATGACCGAAGTTACTATTTTAGCATACCGGTGAACGGTTACTAATTATAAATTATACCTCTTTGAAAATATTATAATTAGCATCTTACCGTGACGGTTAAAAACCGTGGTGCGTTGAAAATTATTCAAAAATCCTGTTCATCACTTTTCTTAACTTCTTGATTCTGTTCCGGCGTCTTATTCTTTTCCAGTGTCTCTTTCAAATCGCCTCGCTTGAGTTCCTCTTCCAGAATCTTTTCATACTCATTCTTCAGAACCTGCCGTTCGACTTCCTTCTGCTTGGTATCAAAATAAATGGTATCAAAATACTTTTTGCGCTCCTGTTTTTCCACCCGCGCTTTTTCTTCATTCATATTTTCGATTAATTTGAGCATTTTTTGGTCATAATCAGTCACCTTCGATTCCAATGACTTTCGTTTTTTGGCCAATAAGCGTTCAATGGCTTCAATATTTTCCGAATAAGTGGCAATTTTTCGCTCCCGTTCCAGCAGCGATGAAAAATTAATATCACTCATCCCAAAACCGGAAAAATCAGCCCATTTTTCGAAGTTCGTACTCGACTCATCTACTGCATTGTTTGCCAGCCAGATTTGCAGCCGATTCAACTGATTCTTTAAACTCGCCAGGTCTTCCTGAAGCAGTTCCAGGTCAATTTCTGCCGAAACACCTGTTTTATTCTGCTGCGATTCAATTAATTTGCTTAAATTTTGAATATCCCGCTCGACTTGTTTCTTCTCGGCCAGCATATCCTGAACCATATTTTTAATCATCCCCCGCCGATAGCGAATTCCGCCCTCTTTCGTCGCCAGCGGATGCGTAATAAAAGCATTGACATTCATTCCGGCCGAGGCTTTGTCATAATTTTCCAGTAACGAAATCAGCCGGGCTTTCTGTTTTTCGGCCACCAGCAACATGTCTTCCTGACCCTCAGTTTTCGCCTGCTGAATCATCGAATCGAAATATTCAATTTGCCGGACAATTTTTTTTCGCTCATCCGTAAAATCTTCCAGCAACTGTTTGCCGGCAAATCCCTGATAATTGAGACCTAAAAGCGCCTCCTGAACCGCCCCGCGAATTTTTGACACATCCTCGTACAGCGACTGATCCTGTCGTTCCAGTACCGAACTCTCCAGCCGCTCCAACTCTTTCGCCTGCTCCATGATGCGTTTTCGTTCTTCATAATACTGATTCGACAATTCCATCGCTGTTTGGGCCGAAGAAATATAATCCAGATCGGCTTTGGCTTCTTCCGGCCGATTTAAAATGCGCTTGCAGTGGGCACTCACCACCAGCGCCTCATACGTGAAATTCGATGTCAGATGTTTTGAAAGCAACTGATTGACTTTGGAAATGGTATCTTCATACTTACCGGTCTTCAATTCCGCCCAGGCCTGCGCCATCAGGCTCTTGTCGTAGCCCTCATAACCCTGCGACACCCGCCCTAACACTTCCACGGCTTTTTGATATTCACCGAGATGGTAATGTAATAATCCCAGCCGAATAATCGCCTCATTTCGCAAATTGGCCAGGTTCACATCCGACCAGGGATAATTCTGGGCATTCCCGACTGTTTCGAGGATTTTTTTCGCCTTCGTAAAATTTTCCAGATTGATATACACAATCCCCAACAAATACTGGCCTGGTAAATAATAAGGTGTGTTTTCCTGAATCATCTCCAGATAGGTTCGGGATTTCTTAAAATCGCCATTCGTGGCATAGAGATAACCCGCTAAATAATAAGCATTTCCCTGTTCCTCCGCCGAAAGCGCATTGGAGAGGTCTTTCACTTTGTCAAAAAAACCAAAAAATTTATCCTTCATATTATATGTGTAGCTAATCAACATCAATTTCCAGAGAGACGGCCCCAGAAACTTTGAATTCGGAAAATTATTCACTAGTTCTTCAAATTTTTCAAAAGCCGCATCGTAAAAACTGCGGGCATAATAGGTCTCACCCAGATAAAAATAGATGCCGTCTGCCTGCGGAAAAGCCATTCCATAATTGCGCAGAATATCCTTAAATTGCATTTCGGCCAGATCAAAATTGCGGGAGGAGTAATTCATCATCGCATCGCCCAGCGCATCTTCCAGCATGCGATTTTTTTCCTCAGCCGCCGCGGTTTTCAGGAGGCCATTATACAGAACGCGATATTTGGTCAATCGAATTTGAAAATCGGCGGTTTTCTTCGCGCGCCACTCCTTTAACAATTCTGTAATTGAAATTTGTGGCATTTCAGACGATGTCTTTCCGGAAAGCTGCAGCAGACGATTATCAATCTCTTCCAGCATTTGCTGTTTGACCCCTTCAGTATCACCCGCCGGAATTGAATCAGTGCCCATTCGGGCGCTAATCTGCTCCACCTCTTTGAGAATGTCAATAATTTTCTCACTCTCTTCGACATCGTCCTGAACCAACTGCTTTTGAACCAGCGAATCCCCCTGCGGACTATAATTGCCGATGATTTTGATAATTTTCTCTTTTTGCTGCTGAATTTCCCCCAAAACTTCCTGATCATTTCGGGCCTGCGCCTCTTTTTCAAATTTAACTAGCAATTCATATGTATTCAAAATCGAATCCATATCCACCGAATAATTTCGGATCAACTGTTTGAGTTTTGAAGATGGCTTTGGGGATTTCTGGATATTGTTACGGCTGCCGAGCGATTCTTTGAGGTCCTCTTTCAGCTTATTGATTTCCGAAAGCAGCTTTGTATTTTCAGACTGTACCGTGTACTTTTCAAGCTGTTCCAGATCATTGAGCAGCGACAGAATATTGTCGAGCTCCTGGGAATATTGATCAATCAGATTTTCCTGCTCGGCATATAACTCCTTAAAATTCAAATTTGTCAGCGTCTCACTCTGCGTCCCACGGGCTTTAATCTCTTTCAGGATATTTTGAATCAACTGCAGCAAAAACTGCTCTTTGATCGCCATTTTCTGGATAAAATCCTTCGAATTCAAATCCAGATAGTGCTTGATTCGGGAATCAAAATTAATCTCCGGCTGCGCACCGGCTGCCGCCTTCTTCTGTGCCCATAAACCAGAACTGGAGCCAGCAATTACCAAAAACAGGACGAAACCGATGAATACCAATCGTAAATTATCACGCATCATTTTTACTCTCTCTTCGACTAACAAATTATGAATACACAGGTTAAGTTAATCACTCCAAGAAGCCAGTGGCAGAAATCCTTTTTAATTATGGCAAAAATCATGCCCCTGAGATGGGGAGTTTTAGGGTATTCAAGCAGCCTATAATAAGGAAGAATGGTTGAATTTGGTGGACAAGCGTTATTGGAAGTTTGGTGTTTCAGGTTGAGGCAAGGGGATTTTTTAGAATAGGGTATGAAAAAAACAATTATTAGTTTTCAGTACTTTCTACTTCTTAATTTGCACTTTATGCTTTCTGAAAAATTATGATTTAATTCGAACAAAGAGCTTGCTAAATAAAGAGGATTTGATTAATATTTCCATAATCTTTACTCGTGGAATCAGTTTAAAAATGTATAATTATATCTGGTTCAAAAAATATTGGACACCGATTAACATTAGATATTTTTTATTATAATTTTCGGAGATTTGAGCGCCCCCCGCATTACCATGGCCATCAGGTTAAAGTGATAACAAAAGGAATTTCAATAAGTTATAATTGAATTGACGGCAATGAAGGCAGAATGAGGGGGCATTTATTGATTCAAAAGATTATATTAGAATTTTAAGTTGATAGATAAAGTACACTATTTTTCAATACTTTTTATTGAATTCGTGAACAATTAGCAGTACCTGTAACGAGAAATGAACAGGTATACTACAGGATAAGTTTTTGTTTTTATTTAATTTAATTTTTTTTTAAAAAGGCCTAAGTTGTTCACGCCGGGACTTTTACACGATGAGGGTAGTTCCTGAACCCCCCTCAGACGACCGAAAATCAGTGAAAAACAACCACATTTTCTTATTGACTATTTACTAAAAAATCCTTAAATTATCAGATTTTAAAAATGAATAATTTTAAGGGATTAAAAAATAAGATTTAATTTTTTAAGGAGTTAAGTTTGATTTCGAGTATCCGAAATTTTTGTATTATTGCGCATATTGATCATGGAAAATCGACTTTAGCAGATCGGCTGCTGGAAATAACTGCGACCATTCCTCAAAATGAAATGGTGAATCAGGTGTTGGATGATATGGATCTGGAACGGGAGCGCGGAATTACCATCAAGGCACATGCGATTACGATGAATTATAACGCAAAAGATGGAAAAAAATATATCCTGAATCTGATTGATACTCCGGGACATGTGGATTTTACGTATGAAGTCTCCCGAAGCCTGGCTGCCTGTGAAGGGGCCATCCTGGTGGTGGATGCATCACAGGGAATTGAAGCCCAGACATTGACGAATTTCTATCTGGCGCTGGAAAATGATCTGGCCATCATTCCGGTCATTAATAAAATCGATTTACCGGGGGCCGACGTCGAATCTACCCAACATCAGATTGTTGAATTGATGGGCGTAGATGAAGATGAAATTTTACTGGCCAGTGCCAAAGTCGGTATCGGGATTGACGAGCTTCTGGAAGCGATTGTACAGCGAATTCCGGCTCCCAAAGGGGATGCTCAGGCACCACTACAGGCACTGATTTTCGATTCCGTCTATAATTCATATCGCGGTGCAGTCGCCTACATTCGTGTATTTCAGGGCGAAATTCGTAAAGGCATGATGCTTAAATTTTTTGCGCATGAGAAGCAGTTTGGGGTGGATGAGGTTGGAATTTTACAGCTATCTGAAGTCCCCCAGAATAAATTATCCGTCGGGCAGGTGGGCTATGTTTATGCCGGCATGAAAGAGGTTCAGGATACCAAGGTGGGGGATACGATTACGGATGCCAATAATCCTGCCCCAAAACCGCTGCCAGGTTACCGCGAAGCCAAACCGATGGTTTATAGCAGTCTCTATCCGGCGATTGCCGAGGATTATGAGGAACTACGCAATGCATTGGATAAATTGAAGTTAAATGATGCTTCGCTGGTTTACGAACCGGAAGATTCCACCGCGCTGGGTTTTGGTTTTCGCTGTGGATTTTTAGGCTTATTGCACATGGAAATCGTCCAGGAACGGCTGGAACGTGAATATAACCTCGATCTGGTAACGACAGTTCCCAGCGTGATTTTCCAGGTTTTCACCACCGATGGTCAGATGGTGCTAGTCAACAATCCAACGAAATTGCCCAAACCTAATTTTATCGAACGAACGGAAGAACCCTACGTCCGCGCCAATATCATGACCCCGACTGAATATATCGGGAATATCATGCAATTGGCACAGGAGCGGCGGGGCACTTATCGCAACACTGAATATATCGATACGACACGGGCTTACGTGCATTACGATTTTCCACTGGCAGAAATTATTTTCGATTTTTATGATAAATTGAAATCGCTCTCCAAAGGGTATGCTTCTTTTGATTATGAATTCACCGGTTTTCAGGAAAGCCCGCTGCAGAAGGTGGATATTCTGCTGAATCATGAGATTGTGGACGCCCTTTCGGTGATTGTTCATCGGGATAAAGCTTATGATTGGGGACGTCGGATTTGTGACAAGTTACGTGAATTGATTCCGCGTCAGCTTTTTGAAATAGCGATTCAGGCGGCGATTGGAAGTAAAATCATTTCCCGATCGACTGTTCCGGCGATGCGAAAAAATGTAACCGCGAAATGTTATGGCGGCGATATTACCCGAAAACGAAAATTACTCGAGAAACAAAAAGAGGGGAAACGCCGTATGAAACAGCTTGGAAAAGTCGATGTGCCGCAGGAAGCATTCCTGGCAATTTTAAAGGTTGATTAAATGCTTGAACTCAATAATCTTACGAAAAATTATGGTTCGTTGGTGGCGGTGAATCAGCTCTCGCTAAAAATTTCCGCTGAACTTTTTGTTTTTTTAGGACCAAATGGGGCTGGTAAAACGACAACGATCAAGATGATCGCCGGCTTATTAAAGCCGACAAGTGGGCAGGTGACTGTACACCAATATGATCTCTGGAAAGAACCAAACCTGGCAAAACGAGAAATCGGCCTTGTGCTGGACACCCCTTTTCTCTATGAAAAATTAACCGCCCGTGAATTTTTACATTTTTTGGCAGATATTTACAAAATTGAACGTCCGGTTGCCCGGAAACGAATTCAGCAACTCTTCGAACTTTTTGAGCTGGAAAATAAAGCCGATGAGCTCATTGAAAGCTATTCTTTTGGGATGAAGCGAAAATGTGCACTGTGTGCGGCGCTGATCCATGATCCAAAAGTCTTGCTGTTGGATGAACCTACTTCAGGACTGGATCCCAAAAGTATTCGCAACATCAAACAGGTTCTGCTGGAGTTGGTCAAACGGGGGGTGACGATTTTCATGTCGACCCATATTCTGGAAATCGCGGAAAATATGGGGGATCGCCTCGGCATTATCAATAAAGGGGAACTTATCGCCTGTGGCACCATGGCAGAACTTCGGAAAAAATCTCATGAAAACAAACAGAGCCTTGAAGACATCTTTTTGGAATTAACTGGCGGCAGTGAAGTCGCTGATGTATTAAAATACCTTGAAAATTAAAGGTCTTAAAATGTTTTGGCGACTTCTTCAAAATAAATTACGCATGTTCCGAAATGCTGGTTTTAAAAAGACTGGTAAAAAACGGTTCCTGTTCCTCCTGAGTATATTTGGATTAGGTTGGCTTTTTTTTGTTCTCCATGATTGGGCGTATGCTTTTTTCCAGTTTATCCTTTCCTCACCGCTATTAGAAGTTTCACAAGGTGAACGGATAATTCTTTTGCAGCGTTCTGTTACTTTATTATTTAATGGCCTGTTCTTATTTTTATTTTTCGGTGGAATTTTAATCGCTGAACATTTTCTGTTTAGTTCTTCTGATCTTAATTTTTTACTCTCGACTCCGATTCCCCTCAATACAATTTTTTCTTATAAAATATTAGAACAAATTTTCTATAACTCAGGTCTCTTCTTTTTAATTGGTGGGGCTTTTTTAGCAGGTCTTATTCGGCTCGGACTCTTATCCGTTGGTTCGACCCTTATGCTCATCATTTCAGCCATTGCTTTTGTCATAATTCCCACCGTTTTGGCACTTTTATTAACCTTTCTGCTACTCCAATTCGTCTCTTCCAGTCGCTTGCGTGATTTTAGCCGGGTCTTTAGCGGATTGATTTATATTGGCTTCTGGATTATGATTCAATATTTCCGGATTTCGCACTTTGATAGCGAGATGACCGGTGAATCTCCCAAACGATTTGATATCTGGCAAAAAATGACTCACAATACCCAACTGGATTGGACGCCGGCCGGCTGGTTGGGAAAAATGCTGACCAGTGAATTCGGTACTCAAAATACATCTTGGTATTATTTTGTCCTCATCATTCTGGTAGCAGCGCTATTATGGTTTTTATGCCGCAAAATTCTGACCGGCCTGTTTCTGAAAAGGGGAACCGAAATCATCCATGAACCATATAAAAAGAAAGTATCGGTCAAAAAAAATGCCGTCCAAATGAGTACAGGAACCAATTCGGCACTCAAATCGATGATTTTGAAAGACATGCGGCTCTTTTTTCGTGATTCCCGAATGGTGATTCAGACAGCTTTTATGGGACTGATGTTAATATTTATGGGAATCATTGTTTCCCAATCTACTTCCGCAAACGTGATGCAACTGGATCATCCGGAAGGTGGATCTTTTGTCGTAATTTTCTTTTTCAGTCTCATTTCGGCTCAGTTTGCTTCGCGATTGATTCCGCTGGAACGCGAGGGATTTTGGCTTTTAAAAACAATTCCCGATTCGGTTCGGCTGGCTGTTACGGGGAAACTCTTATTGAGTCTGATAGTAAATTTTATTTTTGCTTTTGTGATTACCCTTGGCTTTTTTATCTGGTTTCAACCAGGAGTTTTCGCCGGACTAATCTTTCTGATGCTGGTTGTTGCATTAAGTTTTGGGAGCGCTGGTATTGGCCTGTTAATCGGATGCCTTTTTCCTCGCTTTGACTGGGAACATCCCAAACGCATGTTAACACCGGCCGGCTCAATCTGGCTGATAATTTCATCTATCCTCTGGTATGCAATTGTTTTTATAATTTTTGCGGTCGCTAAAGTTATAACAGGGTCTTTTTTGACTTTTTCTCTTTTATTTCTTATTGTATTATCGATTATTATCCTGTCGATGAATTTGATAATCATGAAATATAGTGTGGTAAAAATTGAAAAAAAAGAACTGACGCGATAATATTTTTTTAATTTTTTGAACCAACCAATAAAAAAATGGTATTATTGCTTAGATATGAATAAAGTTGATTTTCTGATGAGATAGAATCGTTTTTAAGGAGTTTAAATTGGCAAAGAAAACTAACATTAAAGTAAAAGCAAAGAAAGACAAAAAATATTCTCCGGCCAATAAAAAAGCCGATAACAAACAACCCGAAAAAAGTCGTTTTATTTTTTCATGGCTGGCGATTATTTTTCTGGTCGTGGCTTTTCTGTTTATTTTTACAGAAGGCAATGATTTATCATATTTAAATAAAAAAAATATCATCATTTTTGCAGGCGTTTGCGCATTCCTGCTTTATGCTTTAAATTTTATTGAAAATCAAAAACAGACCAAATCGGCAGCAACAGATCCAAATGCTGAAAATGTTGTCGATCAGATAAATCAAAACTTTAAACAGAATCGGGGAACAATTCTTGAGCTTATTAAATCCATCGGGATTGCATTTTTAGCCGCACTGGTTCTTCGCATGTTATTGATTCAGGCGTTTCGCATTCCAACCGGTTCCATGAAAGATACTTTACTGGTTGGTGATTTTTTATTGGTCAATAAATTTATATATGGCATTAGAACACCGGATCGAATTCCGTTGACCGACATCGAAATTCCATATTGGCGAATTCCCGGACCAGAGAAACCCAAACGTGGAAATATCGTTGTTTTTAAATATCCAAAAGATGAAAATCTGGATTATATTAAAAGATGTGTGGGATGCCCGGGTGAAACGCTTCAGGTTAAAAGAGGTGAAGTTTATGTGAATGGCAAAATTGAAGGTGAAATTCATCAAATCAGGAGTCGAATTGTTGATAAAACAGAATACAATGCCCCATTCGATTATCACCATGTAAAGACGAATTGGGGGGATGAATATGTAATTCGTCAATGGTCAGAGATGCAGGGTCAGATGGATAGTTATGGACCGGTCTATATCCCGAAAAAAGGTGATGTTATTCAATTTCCGCTGCGAAATGAAGATGAATGGCTTGCCTATCAAAATTTAATCGAGCATTATGAACGGTCCCGGCATAGTGGGCAAAACTTTTATCGGGATGCACGAACCAATCGGGTTTATATTAATGGACAAGAAGTCACCTCATATACGATTCCGGATGATTATTATTTCATGATGGGTGATAATCGGGATAACAGTTCTGACAGCCGTGATTGGGGCTTTTTACCTTTTAGAAATGTAGTCGGAGAAGCGCTTTTAATTTATTTCTCATGGGATTCTTCAGTAAATATCCTGGATGAAAATTTTAAACCATCCGAATGGATTGGCGCGCAAATTAAAAAATTAGTCCCGGGTCTTTCTTCGGCCGGAACCATGGAGGTCTATACCAGTTTAAAATTCCAGGCCATGAATACCAGCCCCACTTTTTATCTCGCTTGGCGATTTTTGCCAAAAGTGTTGGATAAAGCTTTTAATATCATCTATAATTTCTCAATTGCCTCAATTCGCTATGAACGGATCGGGAGTCTGATCAGGTAATTTAGGCGCCGAATTAAATGATGGAATTTTAGAATCAGTGGCTGAAGCATTCCTTTATTGAGGAATTTTTTATCAATCGCTGATTTTGTTATCAACAGGATTTGCTATCGTGCACTTTCATGAGGCAAAATCTGCCCTCACCTGGCGGGAGAGGAAATAGCGACGCCCTCCCCTTCCGGGAGAAGGTTGGGGTGAGGGCATTTAGAGTGGCCTAAAAGTGAATCGTCTAAAGTAACCTATAAAGTGCACTGTAGTGGATAAACAGGATGAAATTCAGGAATAGTCGAATAGGAATTTTGGCGTTGAAATCGAATATCTACAATCAAAAAACCGCTCAATCTCATCAATTTAATCAACGAAAATGGTGGCTTGCCCTTCTGTTCAGCCTTCTTCTCCCTGGTTTGGGGCAGATTTATAATGGTCAAACCCGAAAAGGCTTCTTTTATTTATGTTTAACTGTTTCAATTCCGTTGTTCATGATTTATACCCCCGGGTTGTCTCTTCTTAAACCAGCTAATATTTTAATTCCTTTTGCACTTCTGTTTATCGCCCCGCTCGATGCCATCTATATGGCCTTGAACACTCCCAAACGCGGTCCATTCAGATTTGACAACTGGTTTTCAATGAATGTATTACTGCTGATTCTTTTATTCCTGGTGTTGCTAAATTTTGTCTTTCCCCGCTTTATCAGTAGTTATCGGGTCGATGAGGATGGCATGTTACCATCAATTTTAAAAAATGATCTCCTGCTTATTAAAAAAACAAGCTCGTTGAAAGTTTTTAATTATTCAGTTTTTGATAAACCACTGTTTCAAGGCGATTTGGTATATTTTAACCATCCACTGGACGGAAAGCGGCAGGAGATGAAACGTTGTATCGGATTGCCAGGGCAAATCATAGAAGCCCGAAATGGGGAAATATTAATCGATGGTAAACCTGAAGGTCTTATCAAGCGCGATCTCACATTAGTAAACCAGCCAGGCATCGCAAGCCCGATTGAAGCCTATCAAGTGGTAACTGAAGTTGGCAAATCGTATTCAATCATTCAATTATCCGATATGGTCGTACCGGCTGATAATTATGGACCTGTCCGCATTCCCGGAAAAGGCGATAAAATTACTTTCCCGCTTCGGAATGAAGACGAATGGTCAGCTTATGTGAAGCTCATCCAGTACGAAAATCATACCTTTTCCAGAAAACCCGGATCAAATGAAGTATTGATTGACGGACAGGTCGCTATTAATTATGTTGTTGAACAGGATTATTATTTTGTTTTGGGGGATAATCGCGATCAAAATCAGGATAGCCGTCATTGGGGCTTCTTATCGGCTGAAAATATTATCGGCAGGCCATCGACCATCTATTTCTCGCGGCAGAAGGCGGGTTCATATTGGTCGGAAATTCGATGGGGACGGATCGGGAGGGTGGTGGATTGAGACGTGATGCGTAATCCGTAAAATGTAATAGGCTGTTGGAGAAAGAACTTTTAAAATGCGGTCAGCTAAACTATTCTCCAGGTCTCCCATTACGTATCACGCATCACGTATTACCCCGATTTCACCTCACTTTCAGCCTTCATCCGCTTGATTTCTTCGATCTGAAGTGCCGCTTTTCGGCCAAAATCGCTTTGCAAACCTTGTGATTTTACTATTTTTTCGAGGAGATTGATGGCTTCGTCATAACGTTTTATCTTTACATAAGATTCACTGGCACGATATTGTGCGCTGACATCCCAGGGAAGATCATTCGTTTGACGGGAAACATATTTGACTTTCAAATACTCGGTAATTGCCCGCTCAAATTGCCCCATTTCTTCATAACACTGCGCGAGATAGTACTGAACTTCGCCTTCAAATTCCATCCCAGCAACCTTGTTGAGTTCTTCAAACTGGGCAATAGCCAGATCATACTGCTTTAAAGCCTTGTAGGTCATCCCGATTTTAATTTTAAGATTGAAACTATTGGCATCGTCCGGATATTTTTTCAGATGTTCGCGGATTAAAATAAGAACCTGGTCATACATCGCCAGAATTTCATAGCTATTAATCAGACTTTGCAAAACATATTTCTCGTTCTGTCCCACTTTGGGATGTTCCAGCGCCTTTTTATAAAGGGGTACCGCATCCCCCGGTTGTTTGGCAACTTTTAGATAATAATCAGCCAGATCAATATAGGCTCTTGGCGTTACATCACTTTCCGGATATTTTTCCGGTATCCGCGTGATGATGTCCATTGCTTTTTCGTCTTTATTCGTCTTAAAATAAATTTCAGCCAGGGCTAATTCTGCCAGAGCAGAATATGGCGTTTGTTTATATTTCTTGCGAATATCGCTCATGATATTTTCGGCAGTATCATATACTTTTTGATTGATATAATACAATCCTTTTTCGTATTCAAATTGCGCCAGATATTTGGGAATCTTGCCAAATTTCTGGGTAAAACTGGTCACTTCCTGTTCGGCCGCGGCAATTTCTCCCAATCGATAACGACAAATAACAATTTGTGCCAATGGATATTCCTGATTGGTCCCATTTTCAACCACTTCCAGAGCACGTCGATATTCTTTTTGAGCTAAATCGTATTTTTGTTCATTAAACAGCAAATCTGCCGCCTGAATGGATGCCGTCTGAATGATCTTTTTGTCAGTTGATTCATATTTCAAACGTTCATAATAGCTCAGGGCGATGTCTGTGTCCTGTCCCCCACTGGCCGAGGAGATTTTTCCCAGTGCCAGGAGTGCCTGTGGAACATATAAACCATTGGGAGCCAGTTTTAAATAGCTTTGATAATGAATTTTGGCATTGGTATTGTCTTGAAGCTTCTCATAGGCCTGGGCAATTTTAAAAATCAATTCATGATGTGCAAAAATTTGAGCCCGTGTTTTATCAATATCAGACCAGGCGAGTTTATTAAATTTTTGCGCCAGGTCCAGCAAATGATTCAATGCGGCCTGATATTCACCTTTTTCCAGCAATAGATCGCCAATTTGCAAATAGGAGCTATCCGCATAACTGCTGTAGAAGTAATTTGCCAGAATGGTGTGGTAATAGGTCAGGCTTTTATCAAAATTTTGTTGATACCGCAGAATTCGTGCGAGCAAGTAATTCGCATAAACAATGGCACCCTTTGAAGAACACTGTTCGATAAAATTTTCAAAGGCTGGTTGTGCCTCGGCATAATTACCATTTTGATAAAAATAGAGCCCTTTTTTAAAGTAAGCCTGACAGCGGTATGGACTTTCCGGAAATTGGGAGATGATTTGTTGATAATAATAGCTCGCCGGCTGCAAACTGTCACCTGAACTTCGACCATTGGTCAGCAAAGCATCCCCGAGTTTCATCAGGACATAATCTTTTCGCGGACTGAATGGAAAGCGCTGGAGAATAGAAAGATATTCCTGTGCCAGATTACGTTGCCCTGGTTCAGCAGAGGGCATTTCAGCAAGATTTATTTGGGCATCATCGACCCATTCGCCGTCTACATAGCTTTCGGTAACCAGTCGAAATAAGCGTTGGGAGCTATCCAGCATGACGGTCTGTAAATCTGGTTGATTGAGTTCTGGTTGTGCCGCCAGTTTCCAATAACATTGCGCCATCCGATAGTAAATTTCATCATTGGTCATGGATGATGTTCCTAATTTGATGGCTTGCTGGTAATAGGTGAGCGCCTGACGATAATTTTTTAATTTTTCATAATTAATATTGGCAACTTTCAGGAGCAAGGTTGAATTGGATTGATTGGAAATAAATTCAACAAACAGATTCGAAAGCGAATTCACAGCCCCTTCAATATCTTTTAGAAAATAATCTTTTAAAAGTTGTTCCTGTTTTTCCACGGCGGAATAATTATTTCCACCCGGATAGCTTACCAGGTAGTTTTGATACACCTGTAACGCCTTTTGAAAATCGCCCTTTTGCTCATAACAGCGCCCAATTCCGGCCTGTGCGTCGTCGATGTAGGGACTTTGCGGAAAAACTTCCAGAAAACGTTCATACATTTGAATTGCTTTTTCATAATTTTTCAGATGACGCTCATAAATTTCCGCAATCTTAAAATCAATCTGGTCTATTAATTTGCTGTCCGGATAGCGGTTCAAATATTTCCGAAAAAAACTAATTGCACTCAGACCTTCACCGAGTGAAAGATAATTCTGCGCGATTTTCAAATAGACCTGTTCATGGTAATCCGCAACCTGCCGATTGATTGGCGTATATTCGCGCTGAAATTTTTCGTAAAATTCATTGGCATGTTTATAATCAGCCAAAGATTCGTAAGTCAAAGCAATTTTATAGATCGATACCAGGTAGTTTGCCTCATTTTTCGATGCCTGCGTGCTAATTGTCCGATAATTTTCTAGTGCCAGGGCAAAATTATTGAGATCGAAATAATTATCACCCTGCATCATAAACGTTTCCAATTGTGTACTGATTTCGCCGTTGGCCTGGAGGGCTTCAGCAAAATAATCGTTGGAGCGTGCCCAATCGCCTTTCAGTCGATAGATATATCCCAGACGCAGATGGCATTTCGCTTTTATGTCCGGTGCTATTGGTTGTTTTAATAAAGCCAGATAATTCTGTTGCGCTTCGTCCAGCCGTCCCATCTCTTCGTAGATGACACCTTTCTGGAGAATCGCCTGGTCTTTAATTATCCCGCGAAAAGCCAGACTGATGAGTTTATCGACTTCATTTAAAGCGCGTTGTAAATCACCTTTTGTGGTTAATAATTGAACCATTTCAAGACGAATTTGAAAAATTTGCGGGTCCTGAGGGTATTCGTCCAGAAAACTGAAGTACATATTCAATGCCTGGGTGTAATTGCCGGCTTTCCAATACATCCGGCCGGCTTCTATTAATCCGGTGGGAGCAAACGTGCTGCTGGGGAAAAAAACTTTTACGCGTTGATACGCCTCGGCTGCTTCCTGATATTTGAGCATGGCTTGATAGCAATCGCCAATACGAAGCTGCGCCTCGTCGTTTTTCACGGCTCCGGAATATCGAACGCTCATTTCTAAAAATGATTGCCTAGCCTGTTCATACAGTTGCGCTTTAAAATAGGCATCACCCGCCATAAAAAGTGCCTCTGGAGCCCGTGAACTATTGGCATAAGTGGTGACAAAATCCCGAAATTGCCGGGCAGCCAATTCGTACATTTTGTCGTCATATAGTCGTTTGGCATATAAAAAATCAGTATTTTCACTCCCCTGTCCAAAAAGTGTAGCAGAGGTGAATAGCAGATAAATGAGGGCAAAAAACGTTGCTCTGAGAGATAAATTCGCATTCATGATTTTATATGATCTCCAAATTAGCATATTTAACCATTAATTTTTTCCTGCCGACTGCTTCGAAATTGATGGTGACTTTCGTGTTTTCGCCGCGGCCTTCGATGTCCTGAACGGTTCCGTTTCCAAAAGTTTCATGAAAAACCCGCATGCCGATGTCTAATATTTGAAGTACGGGCAGCGTCTCTTCATATTGTGAAGAGGTTTCTGTATGATAATGATAATCATAGTAGCTTCCCTCCTCCGAATGTGAAATTTTTTCCCGCCGACGTTCACTTTCAGTTGGCTTCGGGAATTCCAGTTCCACAAACTGCTGATCAATTTCATTGATAAATCGGGAAGGATTGCTCAGAAATGTTTCTGTCCCGTAATTACGCCGATTGGCACTGGAAAGATATAATTTTTGCTTGGCGCGGGTGGCACCCACGTAAAAGAGACGCCGTTCTTCCTCTAACTGAGAGGTTTTTTCAGCGTTTCGGGAAAGCGGGAACAGACCCTCCTCCAGTCCGGTGATAAAAACCACAGGGAATTCCAGACCTTTTGCCGAATGCAGCGTCATCAATGTGACAGCATTTCCCCTGTTATCCCAATTGTCAATATCGGTGACAAGCGTAACTTCTTCCAAAAAAGTGGCAAGCGTCGGTTTTTCAGTTCGCTTTGAAAATTCAGTAATGGCCGATAAAAGTTCGAACACATTTTCATACCGACTCATGGCCTCAACGGTTCCTTCATTTTTGAAATTGGCCAGAATCCCAACTTCCTCCACCAGCGTCCGGGTCATTTCTGATATGGAAAGTTTATCCTGCAAGCTCTGATACTTTTCGATGATTTGACAAAAATTGGCTATCCGCATTTTGATTGATTCGGTAACACCTTCAATCATACTGATTTTTTTCAGCGCTTCGAAAAATGAGATTCGTTTTTCCAGGGTGAATATATCGATTTTCTTAATCGTCGCAGCCCCGATACCGCGTTGCGGGAAGTTAATGATCCGTTTCAGACTGATTGTATCCAATGGATTGTCAATAATCCGGAGATAGGCGATGACATCTTTGACTTCTTTTCGTTCATAAAATCGGGTGCCGCCGACGATGATATACGGAATTCCGTGGTTGCGCAATCTATCTTCAATAATACGGGATTGTGCGTTTGTCCGGTATAAAATAGCAAAATCCTTAAAATTCCGTTGATGAAGGCGAAATTCATCCTGAATTTTGGTGACAATTTTGTCGGCTTCCCCAAAGGCATCCCAACAATGGATAAGGGTGACTTTTTCACCAGATTCCTGAGTCGTCCAGAGGGTCTTTTCCAGCCGCCCCTGATTATTCTTCACCACACTGTGTGCGGCTGAAAGGATATTCTGGGTTGAACGATAGTTTTGTTCCAGTCGAAAAGTGCGACATTCCGGGAAGTCTTTTTCAAAATCCAGAATATTGTTAATATCCGCCCCGCGCCAGGCATAGATAGATTGATCATCATCACCGACAACCGTGATATTTCGATGTTGCTGCGAGAGTAATTTGAGGATCCGATACTGCGCGTGATTGGTATCCTGATACTCATCGACCAGAATATAATCAAATCGCTCCTGATAACGGGCCAATATTTCGGGATTGGATCCAAAAAGCTCAATTGGATTGCCAAGCAGATCATCAAAATCCATGGCATTCAGATTTCTTAATCTTTTTTGATATTCCGTATAAATTTGCCCGACGTAATCTTCGAACATATTTTCAGCATGTTGCCGGTATTGCTCCGGTGAGGTAAGCGAATTTTTTGAACGACTGATTTGCGACTGGACAGCTTTGGGAATAACATTTTTGGTTGGAATATTGAGATCGTTCATGATCATTTTAATCAACTGCACCTGATCATCGGCATCATAAATTGAAAAATTGGACTGATAGCCGATGGCCGTGCATTCCTTTCGAAGAATCCGGGCAAATAGTGAGTGGAAAGTTCCCATCCAGATCGTATTGCTATTCTGGTGGGAAATTGTCTTGATCCGCTCTCGCATCTCACTGGCAGCCTTGTTGGTAAAGGTCATGGCCAAAATTTTCCAGGGAACAATTTTATTTACCTCGATGAGATAAGCAATTTTATGCATCAAAACACGGGTCTTTCCACTGCCGGCACCGGCCAGAATTAATACCGGACCTTCCGTCCAGATCACGGCCTGTTGTTGTGCCGGATTCAAATTTTTTAAAATTTGTGCTGCTTTTTTTGAACTGGTAACCTGTGTTCCCATGGAATTTCCTTTTTTGGCTTATAAAAAATCACCGTTTCTGGCGTTTTTCGCGATTCACCTCGCGGCGATAATTATCAAACTGCTGTTTAGCGATGACATGGCCGGAAAAAGAGCGGCTGAAATTATGTCCCCCATCACCCCTGGCAACCATATAAAGATAGGGGACATCTTCGGGATACGCGGCGGCCATTAATGATGCAACACCAGGATTATTTATCGGCCCGGGAGGCAAACCCGGATAGATATATGTATTATAGGGCGAATCTATTTCCAGGTCTTTATTTAATAGCCGGCGAGGGCCATCGGGAATAATGTATTGGACTGTCGGACAGGCCTGGAGCAACATCCCTTTTTTTAACCGATTTCGATAGAGTGCCGAAACCAGAGGGCGTTCTGAGTCGATTTGCACCTCGCCTTCAATTAAAGACGCCAAAATCACCAGTTGATGTCGGGTGAGGGCTAATTCCTTATCCTGATCCTGAATTTCTTCTGGAAATTTTTGTCTAAATAAATTCACCATAGCCTTAATGCACTGTTTTTCACTCATCCCCCAGTTAAAATAATAGGTGTCGGGATATAAATAGCCCTCTAAGGCCGGCGCATCGATCCCGAGTGAATGCGTAAAACTACTGTCAAAAACCAGATCGATAAATTTAACCGAGTCGATTTCTATTTTATTCTGTAAAAATGAAGCGATAAAATGGCACGTCTTCCCTTCAGGGATTGTAATCTTTTCCAGATGTATCTTCCCGTTGGTTAATCGCTTCAGAACTTCCCAGTTTGTTAATCCCGTGGAAAATTCATATTTTCCAGCCTGGATTTTTTGGATTGAACGTGAAATATTGGCAGCCAGCTTAAAGCTGTTAAGGTCTGAAATCACCTGGCTCTGCTGAAGCTGTGTCGCAATCTCATTAAAATTCATCCCACTTCGAATTTTAATCAGAATGCCTTCCCGTTCTACATCGGGAAAATTTGGCGTCATGAAGACCCAGTAAAGCCCAAATCCGATGCAAGTCATACCGATGAGCATCAAGATAATCAGATATCGGCCACGGGACTTTTTCGACGGCAACGGCTCTTGTCCTTGAATATTTTCACTCATACTCAATCCTGAATATAAAATAAATAGTTAAAAATCAAGTAATAAATTAAACCATTTTAAAATAAATTGGCATATTTTGCTGATATTATACGAGGCTGAAAAATAACGTTCTCTGCTGGAAAAAGTTCCATCTTACAATTGAGTTCTGCTGTGGGCGGATACTAATTTTTTTTCGTTCATGGAAGATTTCAACTAAAGGTGTCGATTTTGAATTTATGACAGGTCTTCAGCCCTTTTGGACACGTTTTCAGAAAGCACCGCTCATAAATTAACCTTGAACTGTGAACCGTGTAATCATCAATATTTAAAATTTACTGATTCATTACAATTAAAAGATCATAAAGCGTGTGGGTGTAAACGGCGATTCCAAATCCGCGGGATAAATAAAGCAAACCAAAAATAAATCCAGCCATCAGTCTGAAAATAAACGAGTACATCTCAAATGGCTCTCCAAAGGGACCCAGGTAGTGAAAGGCTGAAAATAGAATGGAAGAAAAGAGTAAAGCGATAAATCCAGCCAACTTTGAATTGAATCCCAGACCTTTCGTTAATAAAAAATTGACACCAGATACCATCATAACACGAAATACGAACTCTTCATAAAAGCCAGCTCCGAGTGAAAGCATCACTTTATGAGGGAAGCTCAGATTCATAAACGGTTGCGCAAGAATGACGTATTTTTGCAGGATTTGAGTAAATTCCACAATCGCCGGACCCAATAGCACGGCATAAATCAGGCTTTCAATGAACATCACTACAAAATAGCCTGTCTGAACCTGCATTCGCTGCGCACGAAAATCCCGCAAAGCAAAAAAAATGGCAATTGCCACCAGCGCTGTCGCAATCACAAAAATGGTGTGCAGACTCACATATTTTATCAGCAATTGAAAAAATAAATCTTTCAGGATAACATCTGCCGCGTTGCGAATCCCAAATTGCTGATTTTGATTTAATGATAACGCGATTAACTCATAAAATATGAGTACCGGTAACACGCTAATGATACTACAAAACGGATGACGCGAGGTATACCAATATTCTTTAATCTGACCACCAAGCGTTCGCGCTTCCTTCCTCAATCCCATAAGAAAATCCCTTTAAAATAGTCCCTTCTGCCACTGAAAAAAGGTATTTTATACTCCAGTTAAATTTATTTGCTGATTATTTTATAAAATCATCTCATGATTCAGTTCGTTACTAATATCCTACTGCCGCCGCTTCCCGCCGGGGATCTGGCGCACCAAAGAATTCTCCCGTTTTTGGACAAATTAAAATCGCATTCGCTTCCGAGTAGGTTCCAGGACGCTCGACTAATTTATGTCCCATTTTGGAAAGATTATCCAGAACATCCGAAACCAGACCATGATTCTCATAGTAAATTTGATCCGGTAGCCATTGATGATGGACGCGCGGGGCATCTATTGCTTGCTGGATGTTTCGATTGTATTCGATCACCTGAAGCATGATTTGCGCAACCGCAGTAATAATTGTCGGACCACCGGCGGCCCCCAGTACCAGAAATGGCTGATTATCTTTAACAATAATTGTTGGGGTCATCGAGGAAAGCATCCGTTTACCGGGTTCAATGGCATTTGCCTCATTCCCAATTAAACCAAAAATGTTCGGCGTTCCCGGTTGGGCACTGAAATCGTCCATCTCATTATTCATTAAAAATCCGGCGCCATCAATTACAACGAGAGAACCATAGCCCGCATTCAAAGTCGTGGTAACAGCAACAGCCATTTTATTTTTATCAATTACTGAATAGTGGGTTGTCTCGCTGCTTTCAAAAGGAAGTGGATCGCCGGCTGCAATTTCTGCTGATTTCTTGGCAAATGTGAGATTAATTTTTTTTCTTAAAATTTCAGCATATTTCTTTGAAACGATCCCGCTGGTCGGAACTTTCCAAAAGTCCGGATCACCCAGATGCGTGGCACGATCGGCAAAAACAAGCCGAAAAGCCTCACTAAATAGATGAATCGAACGTGAGGAGAGAAAACCGGATGTATCCCAGGTCACAGGTTCAACGATATTAAAAAATTCAAGGAGAGCAACCCCGCCTGAACTGGGGGGTGGCATTGAAATAATTTCGTACCCTTTGTATTCGCCTTTAACCGGTGCACGTTCTTTGGGGCTATAATTGGCGAGATCGGTCAACGTGATGAGTCCCTGGTGCTTTTCCATTTCCTGGACGATGAATTTGGCAATTTTGCCGGTGTAAAATCCGGCTGTCCCTTGGGAAGCAATAATTTTTAAGGTTTTTGCCAGATCTTTTTGAACAAATTTTTCATTTTCCTGATAGGGAAGACCCTCTTTTTTTAGAAAAATTTTGGCAGTGGCGGGAAATTGTTTAATTTTATCAGCCAGGTGTTCCAGATCACGACTAAAATGATAGCTTACTGGAAAGCCTTTTTCAGCCAGTTTAATAGCCGGTTTCAGGATAGTTTTTAATGGAAGCGAGCCATATTTTTGTAAGGCATCGTTTAATCCCGCCACCGAGCCAGGAACACCACTTGCCAGGTAACCAACCGTGCTCAGGTTTGGAAGAAATTTCCCTGCAGAATCCAGATACATATCACGGAAGGCCTTCTGGGGCGCCATTTCCCGAAAATCAATAGTGGTGGCCGTTCCATCGGGGAGACGAATGACCATGAAGCCACCACCCCCAAGATTCCCCGCATTGGGAAAAACCACTGCCAGGGCATAACCCACAGCGACAGCAGCATCGACGGCATTTCCCCCCTGCTTGAGAATTGAAACCCCAACTTCAGAAGCCAGTACATGGGAAGATACAACCATTCCTGAAGTACCACGAACTGGAAGACGTGAGGCGCTATTTAAACTACCAATTAAAAATATTAAAGTTAGACAAAAAAAATTCCCCCGAATTCTTTGCTTCAGAAACGTTGTCGGAATCATGTAGTGCCTTTATTTATTTCAATAGCTGGCTAATTTTTTCTTTTGCATGAGAACTGGTTCCCAGCCCGAATCAGTTTTGATAAAGAAACCTGTTGATACCAGATTAACAGGATTTCCATTTACGGATAAAACTTTTTCAATATGGGTAATTTTAGGTAAATTTAATGGTTCATACTCTTCTTCGACGTAAATTTCGGTTTCAATTTCCTGTTTTTTTTGAAGCTTCTGCAACTCTTCCAGTTCCAGGCGTCGTTTTTGACGTTCCCGCCGCATCCGATCCCGCAATCTTCGCATCTTGTGACTGATCGCTTTGGGAGTTACATCGAAGTGTTCTGCCAGTTGGCCATTACTCATTGCATCATAATTCGTCAATAAAAAATTTTCGTCTTCAGACGTCCATATCTTAGCCATGTTCTTTCCCCTTAAAATAGAATCCATTCTCGTAAACTACCTGTTATCGCCTGAATCAAGCTAAAGATAATGCACCAAAAGAGAATCAAAAAACTCTCTAATATATGAATTCAAGCAAAAAATGTCAATAATATTTTTTTAATTATAAATTGCATTGCATTTCATTTATAGAAAAAATTCACCCATTAATACTTGCAAAACCCTGAATCTGGCAAATTATCTCCGGTTTTTCAGGTAAAATTATATTCATTTTGGCGTTTGATTTTAAATTCAAAATAGTAATTTCAGGGCAAAAAACGAACTGAAAGGGCTTAAAACACAGGGAAACGAATTTCATAATGAATAAATAAAATTATTTTAATAAAATTTATCTTCAATAATACCAATAATATAAATTATGAAATTTCAGAATTGTAAGTTGGTGAAAACAGAATCTGATGCATTTTCTGCATTGTTGTGTCGATTATAATTGATAGTCAAGATGGATATTTTCAAAACTATACTTGAATATTTTTATCGAGCGAATATCCCGAATAAATGGGATCAGTATCAATTTAAGGTGATTTTTATTGGTTATATAAATTTGAATTTGGTTTTAGGGCAATTAAAATTCTTAATTTTGTGTCGCCTTCCGTGGCAATGGTATTAAACAAATTATACCAAATTATGATGAATAAAAGAACCAGCAAAATGATTTTGACAAATTTCATTTGCCTCCCTTTTTCTTTTCGCGATTTTGAGTCACTCGATATTTCACTATTTTACGAATTAAATCCCCGGGTAATTGATTATTTTTCTGGAAGCTGAAAATGGGAAAGCCACCGGCGGGAAATTGGCCGGCACTTTTGTGGAGTCAAAATATGCAGGTTTTACCGGTAAGGGATAGGTTACCGGATTTGACATCAGCCATGATTTTGCAGATGTGCTGGTACAAGTTTCCAGTGATATGAAAGCAAATCTAAAAATCCGGCTGTGTGCTGACAATGCTTTTAAGGCTGATGTGCTGGTCGGTGTTAGGATGATGGCAGGCTGGGATGGTTCAGCCATGAAAAAGACGAATGGCTGGGAAGCGATAGATTTGGGCGGGATAGATTTAAAAGCTGGTGATAATCGAATTCGTTTTACCGTAATTTTTATCATCAATCCCTTTAAGATTAAAATTCGGTGCTTTTTGGCCAATCTCAAGCGTTTTAACATTCGGTTCTTCTGCCAAATTGATTGAAGTTATCATAAAAATACTCATCCAAATAAATAATATTAATTTTTGATTCACGTTCATTCTCCCTTTTAAATTAAATGCTGCTTGAATGAGGCGTTTGGCTGTTAGTTTTTGGCTGTTGGCTTCTGGCTTTTGGCATCTGGCTTTTAGCCTTTGGCCATTGATTTATTAATGAGCCTGCTTTAAAAGGCTTTTAATTAACTCAACGATGTTAATCGATAACACTGTGTTTTCTTCGGGTCTTCGTGGCAAAAAATAAAAAATGATAAAGATCATTTTTCTTTTTTGACAAAAGGATCCTTCCCGTTCCATTTTCCCCCATTGGCCAAAATCGTATAAAAAGCATCGTGGGTCATGGTCTCAAAAATCGTAAATTCGGTAAATGAGATAATCCGCAGATCATCAACAAATTGGCGTTCTTTGGAAAAATCAATCCGATAGACATAATCACCGGAAGATTTATCCTTTCCAATTTCAGCCAATTGTCCTTTTGCAACCACCTTGCCGGAAAATTGCTGGAATATTTCGTAAGCCGGCAATTCACCATCAATTTTCCGTGTACCGCCACAATTCCCAGCCATATCGCAAAATTGGCATAGCGTATTTTTGAAAGCGCGCTGTAACCAGCCTGATTGGTTTTAATGGACTCACAAAAGATATCCCGTTCCTGAAACTGAAATTCTTTTTTTACCGTAAGGCGTTTCTAACACATAATGATTACCTTCAAGCAACGGCGTTGTCTGAAGATAGATATGATGGTCGCACAAATCCGCCTGTGTGATATAGCGATAGAGAGTATCAACCGGCAGCCCATTAACCCGCCATTCCGCCTTGTTTTCGATTTTGACTTCATTTAAATTGAGAGTATCGCTGGTAAAAAAGGCCACCAGCACATCCCTCGAAGCCGTTCGAACTTCCTGTAAAGAGAGTTTGGCTTCGGCACTGGAAAAGTTGTAAAATAGAATAATTGTCGTCAAGAATGCCGTAAAATTACGAAACATGTTTTTTCCTTTTTTAAATAAATCGTTATCGACCTTCTCCCCTAAAGGATAAGGCATAGGAATCCCGTCTCTTACTGGCACTGAGCCTGTCGCAGGGGGAATGGATTAGATAATTCCGAAATTATTTAACTTCAACAGTGTTCAATATTTCGTTTGAAATTGAAATAATTAAATCAATATTTCCTGGATGCTAACTAATTACTTTTATTGATGATCAGGTGTGAAATACCTTTTTTCTTTATATTACATCGTATAAAAACGCTGCAATCCTGAATTAATTCAAAACCTGTTACATGTTCATTTTAGTATTTTGAGTGATAATCAAATCATCAACCACCAAAAGCCTTCTGGAGATTGATCGGTAACTATCTTTAATATAGTTGCTATTTTGGAGTCTGACAGTTACACGAATATTATATAATCCGGCCTTCTTTGTCAAACTTTAATTAAAAAGTCAGAAATTTTTAATCATCAAAAAAGAATGATTTAATCGATATCTGAAAATTTATTATATCGTATTTTAAAAATAACTTTATATGACCCCTTGATCTTCATTCGCTTTTTTCGTACCTTTAGATTTGTCAATTCAGACGAAATGAAAATTTTATCAAAAAAAAAAAAAAAAAAAACAGCGGTACGTTTTCTAAAAAATTTGTATCAGTGCGCAGGGCTGTTCAATAAAAGGACGCAAATTAATCCAGAACATCCTGATATCCTGTTATTCTGTCTCCTTTTTAATAAATTTCCCTGTGAACCCTTACAAAACTCTTTCAAAATCATTGGAGGAACGTATGAAAATCAACTTTACCTTTTTACTACTCCTCACTTTCCTGTTTTTTTGCATAAACATCATTAATGCCCAGCAATATCCCGGCATTGAAAAATATCCCTATCCCGGCTTTTCAAACCTGGAAGCAAAAGCGGAATGGCTGCTGAAGGATTTGCGGGAGAATAATCTGCAATATGATCTGGTTATGCCTCGCGTTCTGTTGCCACCAGAGGGAAACGCGGATCATTCCACCGCACATCAGGAAGATGGTGGAAATCGTTCGGGACCTTATCTGGCGGCGCTCAGCTTTCAGTATGCGGTGATGCAGGATAAAAAGGTGAAACAGTGGGCCGATGAAACTTTTGCCGCGATTGAAATACTGGAAAAAGTAACAGGTGTGCCAGGCTGTCTAGCGCGTAGTTTTAATCTTTCCGATGTTCGCCAACGACATGAAGACTGGTTCTTTTTTCCCGCGGAATGGCATCAATCGACCAGCATGAAGGGCTATCGCTGGCTTGGGGATCCCAGCTCGGATACGATTACCAATTTGCTGTATGGTCTGGCGGTGTATTACGACCTCTGCGCCGATGAAGCCCATCGTGCGCGGGTAAAAGCTCTGGTCGGACGCGTGGTCACGCGGCTGGTAAATCATGGCATGCGGATTGTGGATGTGGATGGGAAAATGACCTTGTGGGGAAATTTTAACCCCGAACTGGATCGGGAAAAATTAAATTCGCTGTTGCCACTGGGTCATTTGAAAATCGCTTATCACATCACCGGCGATGGAATGTTTCAGCATCAATATCAGGAGCTGATTGAAAAGCATGATTATGCCGATATTGCCATTCTCGCGGATTCCTATAAGCCTCCGGTTGTGCCATGGGATGTCAAATTGGGGATGCAGGCCCTCTATCATTTGCTGCGGTATGAGGACGATCCGATGCTGCGGAATAAATATCTAGCCGCATTGGAACGCTACTGGATGACGCAGAAGGGGAAGCAACTTGTGGCGTTTCAGGTGATTTATGCACATTATGTGCCCGATAATCAGGGATTCGATGACTGGTCGATTCAATGTCTGGTGGATTGGAATGGTGCCTGGCGACAGAAACGGGACGAATTTTTGCGTCAGGAGGGGGGAGCGAAGCGCGTGGTTGGTGTCTGGCAGGAACCGTCACAGGAATATTTACGTGCTTATTGGAGTGCGCGTTATCATCAGTTGCTGACAGATAAGAATACGTTGGGCCCCGGTGCGCCGCCGGAATGGGCAAAATTACCGAAGGATGTCTATCCCGGCATGGTTTATGTCCCTGCCGGTGAATTTATCATGGGCAGCGAAATCGGGGATGCGGATGAATATCCGGTGCGTCGCATCTATACAAAGGCGTTTTATATTGATCGATTTGAAGTAACCAATCAGGAATATGCCAGATTTAAACCTGATCATCAATTTGATCCGGCAGATGCAGATCAGCCGGTCACCGATGTCAGTTGGTACGAAGCCGATGCCTACGCCAAATGGGCGGGCAAGCGTCTGCCCACCGAAATGGAATGGGAAAAAGCCGCCCGCGGGACTGATGGTCGAAAATATCCCTGGGGCAATATTCACGATTTTAGCTTTGCCGAGCCGGATGGTTTTGTTCAGGAAGTCGCCTGGCGCGCGGGAAAAAGTCCTTACGGCGCCTACTGGATGGCTGGTGGTGTCTGGGAATGGACAGCGGATTGGTATCAAGCTTATTCAGGAAATCCGACACCGAGCCCCTCTTATGGCGAAAAATATAAAGTTATTCGCGGTGGATCGGCTTTTAATGATGCCAGCATGCAGCGCTGTGCGCATCGATACTATCTCGATCCCGGAACGAAAATCAGTGGCTATCCGGTCGGATTTCGATGTGTGAAGGATGCTGAGGAGTCTAAAAAGTAACTTATGATCATCACCATATTTCCTGATTCCCAAGCTCCTTACCTGGGGATTCCGCATTCTGGAAGCTCCAGCTTCAAGTTGTTCGCTATTTGATACCTTTAACGAAAAGCCGGAGCTTTTCAAATTATCGGTATCCAGGCTGGCACCTGGATACCAGAATTTATAGCATAACAATTAATAATGAGCGTATAAAATGCAAAAATTTATTTTAAAACTCGTTTTTCTGATTATCCCATTTTCTCTGACAGGTCAATCTTCAATTCAAATTGATGGCAATTTCGATGATTGGATTAATCTTCCTGTGTTGGTATCTGATTCGGCGAACGATGCGCATGATACCGACTGGTTCGGTGATGGACTCCCGGCGCCAATCCCGCGCAAATATAGCGATGTGGATATCCTCGAAGTGAAATTCACCCATGATCGGGATAATCTGTACGGTTATATCAAAGCGAAAGGCATCGTCGGTCACACCTCCCGCGCTGCCGATGGACAGAAAGCTGGTCGATATTATTTCATCATTACTATCGATGTTGATAATAATGATTCAACTGGCTATCCATTAGCTGAAGGGAATTACTGGCCAAATTCCACCGGCTATGACATGAATATGGAAGTTGAGTTCTATGATGGAAGCTTTAATACAGGCCATTACATTCATCATGATTTTATGTCAGATGCCGATTTGATGACAGGGCGTGATGATCTGGCAAAACACATTATCCGCCTTGGTCCGGGCACATACAAATATTATCTGCAATGGGTCACTTTTCCAGATTCTACTTTTATTTATGTCCAGGACAAAGGACCGGTAATTGAAGGCGGCATCATCGAAGTAGCGGTTTCACCGGATGGCCATGAAGCTGAAATGAAAGCGCCAATGTGGGGATTTTTCCAGGAGGAAGATGGCACGCCAATTATCCAGTTGGGCGATACAATTGACATTTCCTTTTCCCTGGAAGGCAGTGGCGAATTATCGGAAAGTGCCGTCGACGCCGGGTACAATGGCACCAAATCCATCTGGGGGTCGGATACGGCTGATCCCATTGTGGGATATTATCTGGCTGATTTATGGAACTCGGCTGAGCCGGCTGTTGAGAACCGGATTAATTCTTTTTGTCTCAACCAGAACTATCCCAATCCTTTTAATGGTCAGACAACCATTCATTATAATTTGGAAAAATCAACATCGGTTCAACTACTGATTATCAATTCGGCAGGACAGATAATAAAGGAACTTATCAATAGCACCCAGTCCGCAGGGAACCATCAGATAACCTGGAATGGTGCGGGCGAAAATTGTTCGCTGGTTTCAAGTGGCATCTATTTCGCTGTTCTGAAAAGCGCGGGAATGCAGGAAGTCAAACGGGTTGTGTTTTTGAAGTGAATCTTTGAAAAACAGTGCTATCATGTCAATCTATGTTTTTGCATTTCAGCCTGACACCTGACAAAAATACATTTCACTTCTAAACACTCCTATGAAAATTATCAATCCATTTATTTTTAGGTTTTCGCTCCATAGCGTTCGGCACACTTTTGAATTAGGCCTGAAGATTAATTAAATTAATAAATTAAGTACCACATTTCGTATCCGCTCAATAAAGGAGGGTAACGCGACATCCTGTCATTGCGAGGAGCGCTTTTTGCGACGAAGCAATCCCCTTACAGTCAAGCAAGAGATTGTGAGCCTAAAAAACAGGCTTCGGCAAAAAACGCCTCGCCATGACAGCGCTTTTCACCCTCAATTAATGATGGGATACCACATTTCGTATCCGCTCAATATTTATTGGTAAATGATAATGTACGACAGTTATAACGGGATAAATCTTCAGGCGTGAGGCGTAAATTGAAATTCCGCAATATAACCCGGATAAGAGATTACGTATCACGCATTACGTTTTACGCTTCACGTAAAATTTTACAAAAATAAAGGGCTTTCGTTTCCGCCCTGATTTATTGAGGGGATACCTTTTGTCAATGCGAATTAAATTTTTACATATATCATTTACGCTTTTCTTTGTTCTTTATATAAATTAACTTAAATCGTCCTTTTGGATTTTCCCGATTTTCAATGTCAAATTTTTTGGTTGATTTAATCAATGGCGTCAATTTCTGGAAACCATAATTTCTCGGATCAAAATTTGGTTGTTTTTTCTGTAAAAGATTTCCAACATCTCCAAGGAATGCCCATCCATCATCATCAGCTAAATCATCAATAGTAGACGAAATTAGTTTAATTACTTTTGGCGTTATTTTATCAACATTGGGTTCGGGGGAGGACTCACTTTTTGTAACTTCAGATTCACTTTCATCTGATTTGAGAATTTCAATATATATAAATTTATCACAGGCAACAATAAATGGTTCAGGCGTTTTCTTTTCACCAATTCCAATAACTTTCATCCCCGCTTCGCGAAGCCTTGTCGCCAAACGGGTAAAATCACTGTCGCTCGAGACTAAACAAAAACCATCAACCTTTTCTGAATATAGAATATCCATCGCATCAATGATCATTGCCGAATCCGTCGCATTTTTACCGGTGGTGTATCCATATTGTTGAATCGGCGTTATTGCATTTTCCAAAAGGACAGCCTTCCACTTCGATAGAATAGGTTTTGTCCAATCGCCATAAATTCGTTTGATGGTCGGATTACCATACTTGGCAATTTCTTCCATCATCTCCTTCACGTAAGTGGGAGGAATATTATCACCATCTATTAATACCGCAAGCTTTATATCCATAAAATTTTCCAATTTTTTTTAAAATAATATAATTTTAAATGCGTGAACTACCTTAACAATAATTACTATCCATCAAACATTATGAAATTTAATTCAAGGAAATCATTCAAATTTTATCTCCTCCGGCACAGATGATGAGATCAATCGTTTTAGCCCGGATAATCCATAAACTTTTGCCACGAAGACACTAAGGCACAAAGAAAACAATAAGTTAGTTCAAGTGATGCGTCATAATTCAATTTACCAATTTTATGCTGAATTTTACAACTTTTCTTTTTGGAGGTTTGGATTGGCATTATATTTGACAAGCGTTATCTTTTTAAAATTAATATGTTATGAACTTTCTTATCCAGGATTGTCCAACCCGATCAAAACTTCGTGTCGCTTCGTGCCTTTGTGTCTTAGTGGCTAATAAATTTTTCAGGTTAAGGTGTAATCATCACTTTTTGTCATTAAGTTTAAATAAATCAAACATATTTTTCAAGCTTTTTTTATTAAATAATTTAATTTTTTTCATTATTTCCAGACGGACATCATCGATTTTGCTTTTTGAAATTGAAAAAAGAATCCCAAAACCTTTCAATTTCAGATTATGGAATGCCGATTTCGGAAGAGGGATTAAAAATTAATTGAAAATTTTGGAAAGAATTAATCAATGTAGTGATTTTAACCTCAGTCATTTGAATGCCTTTTTAGTAAATTAAAACCCAACCAGATTGGTTTATCTTTATCCATTTTAAAATCGATATTCTTCGTGAGCCGCCATTCCAATTCAAATCCCCGTCGCCATTTCAAAAATTTACCAAAACCGTGTTGGGGATTATTGTAAATATTGGTAAAGCCGTTTTTTTTTGTGATGGGGTGGCAGCAGAGCGTTTTTTTTGGATATTTCGGAAACAGCGCAAGTCCATTCAACCTGCAGGAAGGGGTCATCCACTCGCGGGGAAGCCCATTCAACCTGCGGGAAGGGGTCATCCACTCGCGGGAAGGCTTCCCGGGCTGCAGGCAACATCAAAAAGCTGGAATTTGGAACCCAGCATGAGACCTGCTAATTCCCAAGCTCCCTGCTTGGGAATTCATCATTCACGAAGCTCCAGCTTCGAGTCACCAGTAGCGTTTTCATCGCCATATTTACATCGAAAAGCTGGAGCTTTTCGATTATGGGGTTTCCAAGCAGGAGCTTGGAAACCAGAATATCAATGTAACCAACGTGCACCCCCTAATTCCCAAGCTCCCTGCTTGGGAATTGATCATTCTCGAAGCTCCAGCTTCGAAATACCAACAGCGCATCACACCGCCCTATTTAATCCGAAAAGCGGGAGCTTTTCCATTATGGGGTTTCCAAGCAGGAGCTTGGAAACCAGAATATCAATGTAACCAACGT
>DYKB01000004.1:56332-173368 GCA_020722815.1 Caldithrix sp.
AAGCGGGAGCTTTTCCATTATGGGGTTTCCAAGCAGGAGCTTGGAAACCAGAATACCGCCTACAGGCGTGCAGGGAGGGATCCTGGCGCACAGGACAACTATCCGGGCCGCAGGACAGGTCAACCGGCCCGCAGGAAGCGCTGATTATCCCGCAGGACAGGTCACCGGCCCGCAGGAAGCACTGTTTAACCTGCAGGACAGGGCGCCGGCCCGCAGAATGGGTTATTCACATAGCCGTCAGTTAATATAATAGCCAGTTTAATTTCAATAAGTTATAATTGAATTGCCACGGGCTTCAGCTCGTGGTACTATGAGCGCCCCCCCTTAGTCACCGGGCTTTTAAGCCCGAGTCCTTTAACTCCTGTGGGTTAAAACCCACTTTAAAATTTGGGGGGCATTATGATCCACGAGCTAAAGAGGCTATCCGAGAACTAACCTTGCGAAGGTTTTTGAATGGGTATAACTATATATATTGATTAATATTTCAATTTCAATCTATAAATTGTGCTGCTTTAACCTTCGCAAGGTTAGTTTAGGCCAATTTTTTAGTTCTCCGACAGGCTCTAAAGCTCGTGGCTATTCAACTGTTTATTAATAATTTATAGCCTTAACCGAACGGCTATGCTCCTGCCTCCCCCATTTTCGCTTTTTGAAAACGGGGAGATACAGAGGGGGGCAATTTCCCGCTGAAAACGACTTCTCAGGAGAAAAAACGTTTCATTTTAGAATTTCAGGTATAATATAAATAGTAAAGGGCATAGCGCATGCCGAGAATGGGTATCTGCTTGACGCTATGCTCTATACGCTTTGCCTTAAAGCCAGCCTGACTTCTGCAAAGGCCATACCCGCACCAAAAAATTCCTACTGCATCGGAACCACCCGAATCATCCCGCTGGAGGAGATGCTGCTGTAAACGGGATTATACATGGCTTCCCCTTTAATCGGCGGCAGAACGAAATTGCCGACGGTCACCGCGCGCATGGCATAATAGAACGTGACTTCCCGCTGTTCCGGCAAATTCACAAAAAGCAGCAGCCGATCATCGCGAATGTCCATGTAATCGGGATAAAAATTCTCATTCTGAATCCAGCTTACATCTGCATGGGATTCGAGCCGTGGATTTTCGATTTCGAGACCGCCGGGCAAGAGATCGGCGATGATGACATTTTCCAGTTGTTTATCCAGGGCTTTCATCTTGATTTCCGCGACAATCAAATCACCCTGTTTTATCTGCTGGTAATTAATCGCTTTGCCATCCCGGGTCAGGTAAGTCCGGCGAATCACCACGCCATTATCCTTTTCAGGAATATTGGCATCCACCGGAATGCCGGACGCCTGCCAGTAGTAGTAACAGGTGCCGGTTCCCTGAATAGATAATTTTAAATTCTTGCCGCCGATTTCCTTTTGCGTAAAAACCGCATTTTCGGTGGTAAAACTTTTAAAACTTTGATTATTGATTTCAATCTGGCCGGTGAACTGGGCGTCCCGATTGGCCTTCAGCGCTTTTCCAATGGCTAAAAAAGCCCAGGCGTTTTCCTGCGTATTGTACCATCTTCCAGCTTCCGCTTTGGAGGCCAGCCATTTGACCAGAATGGGAACCGATGAATTTTTCGGCGCAATTTCCGCCAGCACACTCAGAACAATGGCATTGGTTCGAATGGAGGAGTTGAAAGTTCCGCCGGTTTCCCGTTCCACCGATTGTGGCTGAATGGATACTGGCAGCAATTCAGTGGCCGTCTGGGTATCCCCTGCCAGACCAAAAGCACCGGCGACGAGAAATCGGCCGGACGCGGATATTTTATTGAGTTCATTATTTTTCATATAATTCATTGAACTTTTATCAGGCTGGCCGGCGACTGAAAGCGCGTACAGGGCATAACTGCGCAAATCCAGTTCCGCATCGACATTTTCAGCCGACTTTCGCGCCCGATTTTTGAGGAAACTGATTGATTTCCGATAGACGCGCTCGGGCACGGAATAGCCCGCTTTTCGCGCTTCCATCAAAAAGTGGGCGGCATAGATGCTTCCCCATTCGGTTACCTGATCTCCACCAGGCCAGTAAGCAAAGCCGCCGGAAGCTAACTGCATACCCGCCAGGCGCGATATGCCTTCTTCCACATAATATTCTGCGGTGTTATTTTTAAACAATTCAGGACTGGCAACCTTTGCAATGTCTTTAAAATAGAGCAAGGGAAAAACGCGTGAAGTTGTCTGCTCAATACAGCCATAGGGATATTGCAGCAGATATTGTAAACTGCCGGTAAATTGTACCGCCGGGAAACCGGAGGTGGTTAATTGATAATCTTCAGTCCCCGGAATCCAGTTTGATGGCAGTTTTAAGATGACCGGTTTGGCGGCTTCAAATGAACCACTGCCGGTAATGCTTACCGGGGGTGCTGGTGGACGCACGGGTAATTCAGTTGTGGTCGAAACAGTCTGGCCACCGCCTTTGACTTTGATTTTAAAAGTCGCTTTTCCCGTCTGGTTTTTCGTCACGATTTTATAATTGACGCCACCTTCGGCTTTATTCTTCAGTGAAACCGATTGATCTTTCGCACCGGAAATTTCAACCGGGCCGGTAACTTCCAGATTAACTTTAAATTCAGCCTCTTTGCCGGTTCCATTAAAAAGCAGAACAGGAACCTGAAACTGGTCTTTTGGCGCTACAAATCTCGGGAAAGTGGGCGTAATGACCACTGGTTCGCGAACAATGACGTTTTGCGTGGCATTCCCCAATTTGGCGCCGTCAAAGGCCACGGCCATTAATCGGAGACTTCCATTAAATTCCGGCACCTGAAATTTGACTTTTGCCCGGCCATTGGTTCCGAGTGGCGTCAAACCAACCCAGAGGGCGACGGGTTTCACCCGTGTAGCGTCCACCGGTGTCAGATGCTTTTTCTGCACATCCGCCAGGCGATCTCCTGCCGTACTCGAATTGCTGCCGGCGACTTCCAATTCTGGCAAAATGTAGTTGTAAATATCATAAGGCGTCACCTGTAATCGCTTTTTGGCGTAGAAAAAGCCGTGCAAATCCGGTGTTTTAAAATCGGTCAACTGGCAAATGCCCTCATCGATAGCGGCAATGGTTACGTAAGCGTTCGCCGAGGTTCCAGTGGCGCGAATATCCACTTCCAGCGTGTTTTGGGGTCGCATTTCACTGACGGTTTCCAATTGCACATTCAACATTTCGCGTTTGCAATTCACCATTAATGGCGCCGTCCCGAAAGCCCGGACCGGTGAATGTTTTTCGAGTGACTGAATAGAGCGAATCAGCGTACAGGTCAGATAGATATTCGGTTTGAATGCATCTTTAACCGGAATTTCGAGTTGCGCTGTGTTTTCTTTCATTGTGAGCGTTTGCGTTTCGAGAATTCCTTCTCGTTCCAGGAAGATTAATAATTTACCGGAAAATGGGGCTTTAATAATCGCCTTTGCCGTTTCTCCCACATTATAATTTTGTTTTTCAAATTCAATTTCCATGCGATCCGGATGTGCCATGGACCAGGGTGCATAGCCCCAGCCAGACGCATAGAATCGAATGGATGAACGGGCCTGGCTGGCCGGATGAATAATTCGCACGCGATATTCACCATAATCATCCGGCTTAAAGCGAATGGTTCCTTCGGCTTCATTGCCTGCGAGATCCAAAGTTTGGACAGTTTTTTCAGTATATTCCGAAACGTAACGATAGCGGCCGTCATAATCGCGTTTTAAAATCGAATTCCAGATGAGTTTATTGATTTGAACCTGTAGTTTCCCGGGTTTGGTCAATTGACCTTCGGTATTTAAGGCCACATATTTAATCGACATTTCCTGATTTACCTGGGCGTAGCCTTCCCCCTCCTGCCGCAGGCCCAAATAAAGTGGATAGGGGTGAACATCAACCGCGGTATAGGCACTCACGGCCCGGCCACCTGGTTCAAGCACCGTAGCGGAAATGACGCCTTTGAGGGAACCCGGCGGTCTGATGCCGGTTGGCAATTGAAAAACAAATTCGTGGGTACCAGCCGTGTCCAGGGTGGCATCGGTGGCTTTAATTTCGAGATTTTCAAAAGAGCGTGTTTGATCGGCAAAAGTGAAAGAGCGGTATTTTTCCGGTGAAAAAGCTTGCGCCTTTATTTCACAGGTGGCTTCAACCTTGCGGCCGGCAGCGGGCGGACCAAACAGATTAACCGCTTTAACCGTTGCGGCAGCTTCCTCACCCAGTTGATAGGCACTTTTATCGGCCTTGATTGTCACTTTAATGCGATCCGGAATAAATTCTTCGATATTAAAGCTTTGCCGACCCAGTTCCTGTTCTTCCGTCAGCATTAATTTTGCCAGATATTTTCCAGTCAGAGCATATACCGGAACATGGACTTCAAATTCAGCCGCACCTCCCGGTCCCACCTTACTCCGAAATTCATGAAAAAGCCGATCATCGGGACTATAGATTTCCAGTTTAATGGGAAATTCGGGGGGAATGGCAACATTTTTATTGCGCACAACCGCTACCAGATGAACCGTTTCGCTCGGCCGATAGACACCGCGATCCGTATAGAGCGATGCCTCGTAGCCTTCGGTTAAAGGTGGGCGTCCGGCAACATCGAAATCAGTGGTGGAAAGCTCGCAATCGCTGAATTTGAGAAACGAGAGATCATTTCCAGCCGTTGCGGTGATGAGATAAGGCTCGAAATCTTCCATTTTTTTCTTTAAATTCACGATTTTGACGATGCCATCCGGTCCAGTGGTGCCGGCCGCAATTTCCTGATTTGATTGGCTATAAAGCGTAACTTTTACATCGGAGAGCGACGCCAGCGAGGAGAGCGAATTGACCCAGACTAACAATTCATCATCGCCCTTATGCGCCAGCAAACCTAAATCCGTATCAATCACCCATTTGGATGAGCTGCGCCAGTGTTCCTCCAGATCAGAAACAGTTACGCGAAAAATACCGCGCCTTTCAGTATTGATATAATGATTCAAGTCAACGGCGGTTATTATTGGCTCGTTCAGGCGACTCTGGACATTTAACTCTTCAGAATAAATCTTTTGTCCGAATTGCCGCATACTATAGGTGTCGTAATAATAGTAGTACTCCTCAGTCAGGCTATTCTGATGGAGTAAATGAACCAGATTATTCTCAAAAACCTTGAATATTTCCACTTCAATGTTTTTGATATTTATCGTTTTAATGCCAACCTTCTGATTTCCTTTTCGGGTCAGATAATTCCCCTGATCGACAAACTGGACAATCGGTTCCAGATTTTCAATAGCCACCTGCTGGGTCAAATTTTTCTCCAAAGTCGACATATTTTGGGCAACGAGCCCTTTTTTAATCGTCACGGCGTAAGTACGCCCCGGTCGGAAAGCCCCTTTGAGATTGAGATAATTACCACTTTGCTCAATTTTAAAGGCGACTTTCGGATCGACTTCAATAAAACCCTGCGCCGCTTCGGCCGTTACCGGGGTGGAGAATTTCAGAATTATCCAGCTACCGGTCTCATCGCTGTTCGGATAGATGGTGGTCAATTTTACTGGTTCAGGCGCGCCGACCTTTTTGGGTTGAATGAAATCATCCAGCAGGCCAAGAGAACCGCCAACACCCATCAGTCCGTTTTTGACCCGAACCGAAAAATATTGTTCTTCTTTCAATCGATCAAGAGCTTTGGTGACGACCACAATATTTTCCGATATTTCATGGGTTTCTAGCTGATAATCAATTTCGGGACCCAGGGCTTTTTCATCACGATGAATGGTCAGGTAACTTTTAAGTTGCTCGGGATCCACCGGTCCATTGAATTGCAAGGTCGTTTCAATCTGGAATTGCGCCATTTTAGCGCCAGAATAGAGGATATTAAAGAGGCATTGATTGATTTTCAGGCGCTCCGTATAAAAATTGAATTTTCGTTCGCCTTCCAGATAGAAATCTTGCGCGGCACAAATTTCCGGTAATACTTCTACTGAATATTCAGTTGCCGGACGAAGGGGAACATCGGGATAGAAACGCAGCCGACGCCGGGAAATCCACTTATAGCGGCCAGGAATATGGGGAGTGAAAATAACCGGCATGCTATCCAACGCGGTGTCAACCTGGTCATCTGCGACCATTTCGCGGGAAAATTCGATTGTAAAATTGGTTTTCTGGCTCACTTCACCCAGGGGGTCCATGGAAACAATTTCTATCCCCTGTTTTCCTTGATAATAAAGAAAGCGGGCAACAAGAAATAAAGCCACTATCCCTAAAATACCAAGAACAAGATAAAGTAGCGACGGCTTTGAAAATATTTTTTTTTCTGACATGATACGCTCCTGCAACTGATTAATTTATTATTGAATTATTGGAATGGATACCAAATATGTTAATGAAAAATCACAAGATTGTCAAGCAGAAATTGACTAACGCGATTAATTTTGAACAAATCTTGAAAATAAGCGTTGATAGTATGTTTAACTTTTTGAGACGAATCAATCTCATACTTATTAATTACTTAAAAGGAGCTGTTATGCGACTATTTTTTGTGCTGATTTTAGTTTTATCAATTTTAAGTTGTCAAAAATCCAATTTAGCTGACGAAAAGGTCGAGCTGAAAGAGAAAAGTGAAAAAATAAGTTATGGTCTGGGTCTGCAAATCGGGAAAATGTATCAAAGTCTGAATGTTAAAATAGACCCCTCACTTTTTGCCCGTGGTTTTAAAGATGGCATCAGTGGTACAACCCCACTGATTACAGAAGAAGAAGTTGAAAAAATATTATTCGAAATGACTCACCACATGAATTCTCAACAGGAGGAGCAAATGAGTGCTGCAGGTGAAGAAAACAAAAAGAAAGGCGAGGAATTTTTAGCTGCCAATAAAGTTAAAGACGGCGTTACGACAACGGCGAGTGGGTTACAATATACAATTCTCAAATCCGGAAGCGGGAAGAAACCGGCTTTAACGGATACGGTTACCGTGCACTATAAAGGTACTTTAATTGACGGTACTGAATTTGATAGTTCCTATGGCCGTGGTGAACCCGCAACTTTCCCATTAAATCGAGTGATCCAGGGTTGGCAGGAAGGCTTGCAGCTAATGCAGGAAGGTGCCAAATTCAAATTTTTTATCCCATCAGAATTAGCGTATGGGAATCGACGTGCCGGAAATACAATTGGTCCAAATTCCGTGCTGGTATTTGAAATTGAATTGATTTCGGTAAAGTAAACTGCTAATGGCTTTTGGCTGCTGGCTTTTGGCTGCTGGCTAATCGTAAAGAAAACCGATAAATCGTAAACATAATTCGCAATTTCGGCAGCCTGAGAGCCTGACAAGTCTATCCATATAACATCAAAATTGAGAAGACCTTCGAGGTTTTTCTCCAGCGATATCTGCGCTGCCGCCAATTTGCAGGATTTCAATAGTACCAACCTCGAAGGTCTCCATTTTATTTCCGATCAATAAAAAACCATACTGGCGAACGAAACCGTTGAATTATGCGTGTCAACCGCCGCTTGATCATAATGTAATAACTTGCCTTCATTAGCTTCGATTATTTTCAGTAGCGAATAAATCGGCGGGAAGCCACACACTTTCCGTTGAACTTCATCGGCGGCAATTCCACGAACGAAATTTTCAAGATCCAATTTTTCCACGTGTGTCATCGTATCCAGATCCGTCTTTTTCAGATCATTGAGAAAGCCGGGCGTGGGTTCAAAGCTATCCCCATAACGTCTTCCCACATGTGCCAGATCAGCACTGGCAATGATACACGTCTTTTGATTGTATTGCTGGATCGTCTCTTTTAATCCTGCCAGAAATGACTGAATGTGAGACGCCGTGGGCGCCGATTTCCCAACCATGGCGGTGTTAAAACTGCATAGTATTGGAACAATTTTCCAATTCGTTCGGGAATTCAAAATAAATTTCAGGAAAATAGTCTGAAATTCTATTGTATGTTCATTTTTATGGAGCAATTCTTCATCAAAGATGTCAAAAGAAACCCGCTGCTGGAGTTGATCTAAAAAGTCATGATCGGTTTGCACTTCACCCAGTGGGGTTTCAAAATTTTTATCGGTACAGGTGAATAATTTTTGGATGGCATTATGACCTGTTCCCAGAATAATGAACAAATCAACGGGCTCAGCCTCGGCCAAAGCGCGATAGGCATGCGCAAAAGTAACGCCACCTGCCTTAATATCGATATGCGGCGCAATCATTCCCATTATCTGCTTCGGTTTGGCGGGCGTCTGGGGAAGTCCTGGTCCCTCAGGATGGGTAAAAAACTGAGTTAATTCATCTTTCAATGTCTCTGCCTCAGCGGGATAACTATTCCCCGCCAACATGGCCGGTCGTGCTTTTAAATTTCGAAATTCAATTTGCAGGTTTCTTTCATATTCAAAAAAATACTCACTGTCCAAAAAAAGCTTCTCATCAAGATCCTTAATAATGGAATCTAATTTATCTTCATATAAAAATGTCCCAAACTCTTTAAAATATTGATCTTTAATATCCAGTCGGGTATGAAAGCCATCAAAAAATTGAAGAATGAAAAGTAATTCACTGGAAATGAGAATCGGATCGGGCGCCACCCGGGCCGGATCGCGTAATGCAATCATTTGTCTTCCTGAATATTGAACCGGAATCGCTTCTACAGGTCTCAACTTCGGCTTATCAATCACTTCATCAATCCTTTCTGCAATGCAGCGTCATTTCATCATCGGCATAATTGAAACTGGTCAAAAATTGATTATTTTCAATTATTATATCAAATCTGGTGAACTCATCTTATCAAAAATAAAACCATCCATTTTGAATTATTTAACCGACCGATGATAAATAAGTTTCTTGACAGATCTAAAAATAAGGCTTGAAAAATTAATTTTGGTTAACTATATTGCATTGTTTTATTTTGAAATTTTTTCTTTGTAACTGCTCAGGTTGACTGGTTCCGGGTTCATGGTTAGAGACCATAGAAAATTCTAAGCTCTTAATCAACGGAAATGCTTTTTTATTAATCCTGAACATGGAACCATTGAACCTGAGCAGCTACTTTTGTTTTAAATAATTCATATAAATCAGTAACCTTCAATTATTATACCATGCAGATATCACTTTTTAGTTCCGCCATTGACCAAAAAGAATTGGCGATTTCATCTCTAAAAAAACTGGAGTTTATCAAAGCCAGGGACTATTTTACAACAGCTTTTGAGATTGATCCATCCCTGGCTGAGTTGGGAAGTTATTTAAAAGCATGTGACTTTTTAATAAAAAATATTGATGTTACCAATTTAAATGATAAAAAATCACTGGTCAACGGGCTTAGTAAAATCCGGGAGTTTTATCTTGCACATGAGATAAATCGTTTCACTTTCAATCTGGTGGAGCAACTGCTCTGTTCAAAAATTATTGATTTATTTCCAGTTGATTATAATGATGTTATCGATGAACGGGCTGACGGGATTCATATTAGTTACTGTCATCTGGTTTTATCCCGCTTCATGACTGTTCGGGAGAAATTGCTGCCTTTTTTGGAGACACCAGAGCGATTCAACAGCAAACTCTGGGGTTATCTTGGCGACGCAACCTGGCAACTGAACTGGGTCGGAGAGGCCGAAAAAGCATATATGCATGCTTTCTTTATTGATCCGCGTCAGGTCGATTTTATAAAACTGGTACATCCGAAAATTCTCAGGATTTATGAACAACTACAAAAACCGGGGATCCCTAAAGAAATTGCGCTTTTTCAAATCCCAATCGAATGCTGGTTAAATGGCATTTTTCGCATTCCAAAAGGTGAAAATTTAATTGTGTACCATGCGCAACAGACGCTGAATCAGGAATTTAAAGCGCCGGGGAATGATTCAGCGCTAAAATATCTTCATTTTGCGCTCTGGCTCTATCTGGATCAGGCGGGTGTATTGCCATCGATGGATTTTCGGGCACGCGAGCAGATGCAACAAATTGACCCGGCATTATTTGAGCGTTATTTAAATCGGATTGATCCGCCGCGAATAAAAACAACCGATTTTTATAAAAAAACGACATTTCTCGAAACTTAATTTTAAACGAAGAGGTAAGCGAATATGACAAATTTAGCAGGAATTTTAAGCGAAGCTGCCCAAAAGTACGCTGAACTACCGGCGGTTTCTTTTATGGGACAGACGACAACTTATAAAGAACTCAATGGTGCGGCCAACAAAGTGGCGCACGCTCTCAAGGAAATGGGCGTGGGCAAAGGCGATCGGGTGGCTGTCTATTGCATCAATTCGCCCTACTTTGTCGCCAGCTATTTTGGCATACTGAAACTGGGGGCGACGGTGGTGACAATTAATTTATTACTCCATCCGGAAGAAGTTGCCTATATCCTGAAAGATTCTGGAACGAAAGTCGTGATCTTTTTTGAAAAATTCGATGCGGCCATTGCTGCGATTAAAGATAAATTACCGGATTTACAACATCTCATCGTAATCGGGCAAACAGATAAAGTAGCTGCAAAAACCATGGGGGAAATCATGCAGCAAATGCCCCCAACGCCGGTAGAAGTCGAGGTTGCTCCCCAAAATGAGGTGGCGGCCATTTTATATACGTCCGGAACAACAGGAAATCCAAAAGGCGCCATGTTAACACATTATAATCTCATGAGTAATTCCAGTTCGGTGGCGTATTCACTCGGCATTAAATCGAACGACATCTTGCTAACGGTCTTACCCATGTTCCATTCCTTTGCCATGACCTGTTGCATGATTACGCCAATCACCCAGGGCGCGCAAATTGTGGCTGTTCCCCGTTTTGATCCCACTTTGGTGGCCGATACCATTCAGGCGACAAAAGCCACGCTCTTTTTCGGTGTTCCCAGTATGTATGTGGTTTTGATGCAGTTGCCGGAAGAAAAAATCACGGCTTTTTCAACTATCCGTTATGCCATTTCAGGTGGCGCTGCCATGCCCAAAGAAGTGATGACGAATTTTGAAAAGAAATTTAAATTTTTAATTTATGAAGGTGATGGCCCCACCGAGTGCTCACCCGTGACAACGGTTAATCCCATCGGGGGTAAAAAGAAATTAGGTTCCATTGGATTACCAATTCGCGACGTCGAAATGAAAATTGTGGATGATAACGGGAAAGAGCTCCCCAATAATACCATTGGCGAAATCATTGTTCGCGGGCCCAATGTGATGAAAGGCTATTATAATCTTCCCGAAGCGACCCAAGAGTCATTTTTTGGTGAATGGTTCCGTACCGGCGATCTGGGCGAAAAAGATGATGCGGGATATTTCTATATTCTGGATCGCAAAAAGGACATGATTATTGTCAATGGCATCAATGTTTATCCCCGCCATGTGGAGGAAGTAATTTATAAACATCCCGCCGTCACTGAAGTGGCCGTAATCGGACTTCCACACCTCCGGTCCGGGGAAATGGTCGTGGCGTATGTTGTTCTCAAACCAGGGATGCAGGTGACAGCGCTGGAAATTCGGAAGTTCTGTCTCCAGCATCTAGGTCGTTTTCAGGTACCGAAAAAAATAGTTTTCATCGATGCCCTTCCCAAAAACGCAACAGGTAAAATTTTAAAGCGTGAATTGAGAAAACAGGGCGAAATCGAGCGGGGCATTGCATTTGAAGATGAAGAAGATGAAATTTAGGGGCTTAATGCTTAATATTGCTTTCAGAATAAAATAAATATATAACCTAAAATTCTAAAATAGAAATTTATGATGTTGTGAATCAATGAAAGCCCCCCTCCTGCCTCCCCAAAATTCCAAAAAACGGAATTTGGGGGAGAGAACCAAACTGCCACTCCCCCATTTTCGCTTTCTAAAAATAGGGGAAATACAGCGGGGGTCAATTTCTAACCGAAAACGACCTCACAAGTTAACAATAAACTTTTCATGATAGAATTTCAGGTATAAAAATAAAAAAAGCGCGAAATTGACTATAAAAATCGAATTTCGCGCTTTTAAATACAACCGAATGCTCTTTTTCCAACAAGCTACATGCATGAAAAAAATCCGACAGTTTTGTGCCCAAAAGAACAGAAACTTCTGAACTCAACTCACACCGCCTGATTTCTCCATCAACTTTATCGAAATAATGGAAATAGTGCCGGGTTGTACAAATCATTGTAATGGTTAACCAATTGTGCGTTTTTTACGTATCATATTGATTAACGATTGATGATTAACGATTTTTGATTTTTGAAGCCAAAAATCTACTTCGCATATCTAAAATCGTCAATCCTTGTTCTGAAATCAGATTTAAAATTGATTAACGATTCATGATTAACAATTTTTGATTTTTGAAGGCAAGAATCCACTTCGTAAATCTAAAATCGTTAATCCTTGTTCTGAAATCAAAAAAGATAATGATGCATATAATATCATCAGAACTTTTTATGCGCATTTACTCGCGTTGGTATCATCGCCGGTCGGGCAACTCGTGCCGGAAATGTAAATGGACTGAGCAAGAGCTGTTTAAATTGCCGAATATGATAAGGCGTAATATTATACTTCAACGCAATCTTTCGAATAAATGTTTTGGTCCAGTACGGCAGTTTAAACATCGCCCAGACACTAATCCAGGCTAATTTCAGGAACGGAAGCGGCGTGCTTTCATATTCAACATGTCCCTCTTTAATGGCGCTGATAATCCCTTCAATTGATTTTTCTTCAGCATAGACATAAGAATAAGTAGTTCCAAATTGGTGCACAAAATGCGCATCAGAATTTCCGACCAATGGCAACTGCTTTTCCTGTGCCATTTTAACGGCTTTTTTATTTAAATTGAACCGTTTTGTATAAAAATGACTGTATTCGATGGCATCAAAACAATCAATATTTTCTTCCAGATCATCTTCCAAACAAAAATTTGCCTTATAATATGGATGTGGCGCGATAACCAGCATCTGATCATTTTTAATTTTTCGTAAAGTATCAAATGTCAGCACATATTTTTTCATCGAAAAGTTGAGTAATAGCACATGCTTTTTATTAATAAAGCTTTCCACGCCTGGAATTAAAATCAATCCTTTGCTTTTTGCATACTCAGTCATTTCAGGATCATGATATAACAGTCCATGATGCGTAAATGCAATGGCGTCAAAACCTTTTTCAATAGCTAAATCAATAAATTCTTTTGGCGTCGGCATCCCTTTGGTGCCGGTATTTCGTTCTAAAATATCTTCAGAATTATGAAGATGTAAATCGACTTTTAACTTCAAACGTGACATTCCAATTCCCTCAAAAAAACCAATTCAGTTTCAGTATTATCAAAATTGAATTCAGACCCCAAAAAGAAGATAGATAAGTTGCGGTAATCACCGTTTCAACTTGCAAAACAGAGGGCACTTTTGCTTGGCAATTAATATGCCAATGAGCTTGATTCGCGTCGACAATTCAAGTGGGTCCTAAAAATATGAATTTGTAGCGATATGGAGCAGCAAAAGTGACCTGAAACGTCATACAAGCCCCTTGATCCGACAGGCGAATCAATATACGTAAGCTTTGATAACGTAGAAATTTGGACGATTTTAAGACAAATCAGATCCTGCCAAGCTGTTTCAGGGATTATTTTTTGTATCAAGTTGAGACATTGTTGACTTTTTGGAACCAATATTTCATTTTTTTATTGACAGTTGATTTTTTTATGTTTAGTTTACTGCTTTATTAATTTGAACTTATTAACTTCGAGGAGAACCATGCAACACACGAATCTGATTTTTGGTATCTTAATTTTATTGGTATTGATTATAGGTTGTACGTATATCCCGACACCGGGGGAGCTCGATATCATTGCCAATCGAATTCATCAAAAAGTTTTAACAATTGATTCTCACACCGATACCCCGCTTCGGTTCATGGATCAGGAATATCGGCTCAATGAACGACATGACCCCCGAAAAAGTGGTGGTAAAGTTGATTTCCCCCGGATGAAAGAAGGCGGACTGGATGCTATCTTCTTTGCCGCCTTCATCGGACAGGGGCCACGAACACCCGAAGGGAATGAAAAGGCACAAAATCATGTCCAGGATATTATTGACATGATTCACAAGGTGCTTCAAAATAATACCGCCATCGCCGAATTGGCCATCACCCCTCAAGATGCTTATCGGATAGAGAAAAGCGGAAAACGGGCGGTGTATATTGGCATTGAAAATGGCTATGCCATTGGCAAAAATATCGGTTTAATACAGAAATTTTACGACCAGGGTGCCCGGTATATCACTTTATCACACACCAGAAACAATGATATTTGCGATTCGTCGACCGATGAAGCCGGCCCGGAGCATCACGGATTAAGCGAATTTGGAAAACAAGTGGTTCGGGAGATGAATCGGATCGGGATGCTGATCGATGTGTCCCATATTTCGGACGAAGCCTTCTATGATGTTCTTGAAGTTTCACAAACGCCGGTTATCGCCTCCCATTCCTGTGCCCGGGCGATTTGTGACCATCCCCGGAATCTGAATGATGATATGTTGAAAAAACTGGCAGCCAACGGCGGGGTCATTCAAATGTGTATTTTAAGTGCTTATGTGAAAACCCCGGAACCCAATCCCGAACGCGATGCCGCTTTCAAAGCATTCCGGCAGAAGTACACCAGTTTCGATAACCTTTCAGAAGCTGAACAAAAAGCGGCCCGACAGGAATGGTATGCAATCGATCTGCAATATCCGCCCAAATTAGCAACTGTTTCGGATGTTGTCGATCATATTGACCATATTGTGAAAGTAGCCGGGATCGACCATGTGGGTATTGGTACTGATTTCGACGGCGGCGGGGGCGTGGATGGCTGCTATGATGTGAGCGAAATGCCCAATATTACGCGTGAACTGGTGAAACGCGGCTATTCAGAAAAAGAAATCCGTAAAATTTGGGGTGGCAATTTTATGCGGGTGTTTCGGAAAGTTCAGGAATATTCACAGAAATGATATGGGTCTATGATTCAACGAGCCTGTCTGAGAACAAAAAAATTGGCCTGAAATAACCTTGCGAAGGTTAAAGCAGCACAATATTTAGATTAAAATCGAAATGATAATCTATATATAGTTTTCCCCATTCAAAAACCTTCGCAAGGTGAGTTCTCCAAAGTTCAGGGTTCTCTGTCAGGTTAACGATGAACGACAAACCCCGAATAAGGAACTTTATTAATCCCTTCCTTTGTCAAATAACCTACCGAACGAAAGATAAGAGAGAAAACGATGGCGGAAAAATTTATCTTGGCCCATGATATGGGGACCAGTGCGAATAAGGCAGTTTTAGTGACAATTAGCGGTCAAATTATCGGAACGATTCAAAAAGAGTATCCACTTTATCATCCCGCACCAGGATTTGCGGAACAGGAGCCATTGGATTGGTGGCAGGGCGTCTGTGATGCCACTCAGGAAGTTATGGTCAAAACGGGGGTCAAACCGGAGCAGATTGCCGGGATTACCTTCTCCTCACAAACACAAAGCCTGATACCCGTTGACGAAAAAGGTAATCCCTTAATGCGTTCCATCACCTGGCTGGATACGCGCAGTGCGCAGATCATTCACGAAAAACTCTGGACGCCCCCACGTATCATGGGGTATAACATTTTCCATCTTTTGCGATTTTTATGGATTACCGGGGGAAGTCCGGGCCATACGGGTAAAGACCAGATTGGCAAGATTTTATGGCTCCGGCAACACAAACCTGAAATTTTTAATAAAACATATAAGTATCTGGATGCCAAAGATTTTATCCTCTACAAACTAACTGGAAACATGATCACTTCGGCTGACCTGGCCTACATTTGGTGGTTCATGGATAGCCGAAAAAATCGGAATCAGTGGCATCCAACATTGTGTAAATTAGCCGGTATTTCGCCCAAACAGTTGCCTGAAATCAAGTCAAGTGCCGCTCAGGCTGGGGAATTGACAGTTACCGCCGCCAAAGAACTCGGCCTGATTCCTGGGACCCCCGTCATGAATGGTGCCGGTGATTTAGCATCCGCAGCAGTCGGTTCCGGTGCACTTGAAAATGGTGAACTCCATATCCGGATTGGTACCAGTGGGGGGGTGGCGGGTCATTTTGCCAAAAGAAAAATTGATCTGGCGCATTATGCCGGCTGCATTGGCAGTGCCTATCCGGAAAAATATTATCTCGGCATTGCGCATCAGGAGACGGCGGGGATTTGTCTGGAATGGCTCAAAAATAATCTGCTCTATCATAAAGAATTGCTGAAGAAGGAACGCCAGGTTGAGGAAATTTTCCCCATTTTTGATCAAATGGCGGAGCAAGTGTCCCCCGGTGCCAGCGGATTGATTTTTACTCCCTGGATGTATGGCGAAAGATGTCCGCTGGATAACCATTACGTTCGGGCGGGCCTGTTCAATGTGGGATTAAATCACTCCCGGGAACATATTATCCGTGCCGTGCTGGAAGGAATTGCGTTCAATACCCGCTGGGCCATGGAGACGCTGGAAAATCTCTATCAGCCAGTGACGCAACTCAATATTGTGGGCGGCGGTGCTAAAAGTGATATCTGGTGCCAAATAGTGGCAGATATTACCAATCGCAAAATCAACCAGGTCGCTGATCCACAGCATTCCAATGCAAAAGGCGTGGCTTTACTGGCCAGCCTGACTTTAGGACACCTTTCAACCTTTCTGGATATTAAAAAATATATCCAGATTAAACGGCAATTCGTCCCCAATCCGGACAATCGGCGGCTGTATGATGGCCTCTTCCGTGAATTTAAAAATTTATATTTTCAGAATAAAAATTGGTATAAGCGGATGAATAAATACGGAATCAAATGAGAAATTTAGTAAGAATTAGTGAACGTGGTTTAAGGGAAAATTAGCGCTTTGCGTGATGCGTGAATCGTAATTACCTGAAATTCTAAAATGGAAACAAATGACGTTCGGAATCAATGACGAACCCCCTCCTGCCTCCCCCAAATTCCAAAAAGCGGAATTTGGGGGAGAGAAACGCTGGTTCTCTCCCCCATTTTCGCTTTCTGAAAATGGGGGAGATACAGACGGGGTCAATTTTTCACCAAAAACAACTTCACCAAAGAAAAACGCTTCATTTAAGAATTCCAGGAATTAAACAAAAAGGGCCTATTGTAATCAATAAGCCCTTTTTTATCTATTAAATTTTTAAAAAATTTAGAAAGTCATGAAATAAGTAGCCATCAACAGCAGATCTGGCGAACCATCATCCAGACCCAGGCCCAGACCACCACGAATCCGACTGGTTGGTGATAACTCGTAATCAGCACCACCGCTTAACATCATTGCATTAATTTCGGTTTCCATGGACCATTCACCCACAACATTGAGTTGCGGATTGACTGGATAAATCAGACCAGCTGCCAAACGGATTGAATTTTCATAATCTGATTTAACTTCAACAAAATTCAATCCCACATTCCCTGTAATGACCATACCATTACTCAGAGGGTGACGTAATGCTGCAAAAGCACCAAAATTCATTTTTCCGCCACCGACTTCTTCTTTACCGATTGGCAATGTAACATAGGCACCAGCCGAAGCTTTTAGATTGTTTAATGGCAATAAATAGCGACCAGCAACAAACAGATCACTTAATCCCGATTTACCATCGCCATTTTTATTACTCCATTTGGTGAAGCCAAGAGCACCACCGACTTCCAAATTTGGATTCACACCATAACCACCTTGTGCTCCAATATTCATTGATGAAAAGCCATCATAACTGGCATAATGAATACCGGCCTGACCGTACATGGTTTTTGTAATTGGCGAATCATAAAAAAATGACTGGAATAACTTCACATCATCTTTGGTATCCTGGGCGAAATTGGTTCCAATAGCGAAAACGAACAGTATAATTAATAACAAGCTGAAATTCCGAGACATAGTCCCTCCCATTTAACATTACATAAATTAAACAATTAACTTCCCCATTGCTCCAATTAAACGGGGTCAATCATGAATTAAAAACGGTTGAAAATACATAATTAATAATTAAAAGTCAATATTTTTTTGATTTTTATAATTTATGGGCTGTCATCACCCGGTTGCGACCGCCTTCTTTGGCCTGATAAACCGCTTTATCGGCGGCTTTGAATAGCAATTCGGGCGTATTTAATATGGATGAACTCCCGGCAACCCCAAGACTGATAGTCACCTGGACATTGAATTGAATGGGGCTTAATTCGGCCACACTTCGCCGGATCTTTTCCGCTACTTTCTGAGCATCGGCAATGGTGGTTTCCGGCAAAATGACCACGAGTTCTTCACCCCCGTAGCGACAGGCAAAATCAGTCGCGCGAATTCGGGAGCGAATAATGCCCGAAACCCCCTCCAGTACCTCGTCCCCTTTCTGGTGACCATAGGTATCGTTAAATTTTTTAAAATGGTCAATATCAATCATAATCAATGAGACCTGACTTTTCTGGCGTTGGGCAGTTTTAATTTCCCGTTCAATATTTAAATCATAAAAACGACGATTGAACAGGCCGGTAAGCTGGTCATAATAGGCTAACATGGATAAATTTTTTCGACTTTCAACAACAAGGGCATGATAATCTTTAAGTTTATTTAATAAATTTGTATTATTGACTGATCGCATAATGGTGTTAAATTTCTGCTCCAGCAGGACCGTTTCACGAGGTAACTCGGGTTCATCCGCCACTTTGGGAGATTGAGAGGCCACATCGTGTGCTTCAAACTGTATTTTTTGGCCGACTATTTCGATGACATCGCCTGGTTTAAGCTGCTTTTTGGTGACCGCCTGACCATTGACTGTGCTTCCGTTACGACTGTTTAAATCCAGAAAAACAAAGGTCTGGAAAGTTGAACTCCATTTTACATTACCATGCTGACGGGAGATATGTTGACTATCGAGTTGAATATCACACTTCTCATCCCGACCGATGGAATAATTTTTACGTTTATCCAGCTTGATAAGTTGATTTTCGATTCGTAGGAAGTAATTTTGTAATTTATTTTTTGCTTCGCCTCTGGCAACTTTCTTCTTTACCGGTCCGGTTCCGACTAAAATCGTGGGTTGCGCTGCTTTCTCTGCCATTCATACCTCCAATCCTGATGCCCTGATTCCTGAATTTATTCAAAAACTGTCAATAAAAAAAATAAAATGCTAAATTTGTTCAATCGATTTGATTATTTATAGAACAGCCAAAAATAATTTGATTTTCAATTTAAACAATATTATACTTTTAAATAAGGAAAAAAGTTCGCTTATGTTTTCTGAAATTATTCAGGAAAAGTATGACAATATGAACATTTGCCAACCTTGAAAAGAGGACTTTTGGGAAACAATTTAATTTTTCAATAAAGAGCTTTTAGAGGGCAGAAGGGCGATGAATCGATATTTTTCAGGAAGTCAGAATCTCATTCGATTCACGCATGATGACCGTCTTTATCGATCTATCGGGAACTTAATTATAAAAAATCACTATATTTCAGCCAAGCGCCAGAAGCCGCTAGCCAAGCGCCTGATCCCTATTTTATTTCTCTTCATCTTTTTTTTCTATAATTATCATACCAAAATTCTGATTGGCGATATTTAATCCGATTTTCACCGTGCCTTTAATATGAATCGTTTCACCTTTGGCAGGAACCCGGCCGGCCGGTTTAACCCAAATTTCACCGGTTCCGTCATCGATTTTGCAAATTCCCTGATCGAGAAAGGGAAGTGCAAAAATTTGAACCACTTTGCCACTGACTGCGACTTGTTTATTACTATACTGATCGGGATTTTCCCGGATCGAATTAATATGCATTCGCCCCATGCCAGCGCAAGCGATCATAAGGGCGATTGAAATGAGGATGAAACTAATTTGATATTTACGCATTTGATTTCTCCTGGAATAATTAAGAATTTGTTGCTTTTTCGGTGCGAGATTTTTTCAATTTTAACCGTTTATTTATGGAAAAGGTTTCTTTTGGCGTAAAAACAGGTTCATCAGCCTTTAGATGGCTCAAATAGCCAGCGACCGTAGCGAGATAAAACTCAATTCCCAGATCACGCCAGCGTGCTGTAATCAAAAGCGGAATGATCAGCAATGGCAAAGGAAGCAAAAAAGCAGCGGCTTTTGTATGAAGAAAACCGCGATGTTTGGAAATAATTCCCAGTAACGCAAAAAAGCCAATTCCAGCCGCCCAGCCATAATAGTGATAGATAATAAGCAATGCCATAAAAATGATGATGATCGAATAGATGATTTTTTGGGATTTACTTTTAATATCAATGTCAGGGAACAGCGCTCCCAGGTAAGTCAAACCAAAACAGAGCGGTATGTGCCAGCTACTGCTCTTTAGCCAGTCCAGCCAATTTCCTTCTACTCGCCAGAAATTGAAAAGAGTGACCACCGGGAGAATCCAGAAAAAAGTTATTAAGCCGGCTCGCGAATGTCCTGCAAAATCACTCATTTAGAATGCCTTTGTAAAAAGAGTTCAACTTCATTTCGGTAGGGAAGTGATGGCTGAGCGCCCATTTTGCTGGCCGCCAACGCGGCAACAGCATTGGCAAAACGTACGGCTTCGATAATGGATTGATTTAGGGCCAAGGCGACTGCCATTGCACCATTAAAAGCATCGCCAGCAGCCGTGGTATCCACTGGTTCAATTGAAAAGGCAGGAATCATCTGCGTTTCACCATGATGAACCACCAATGCTCCCTGGGAGCCCATCGTCAAGACAATCGATTGAACGCCCATGCTCTGTATTTTTTGCGCCGCTAAAATCGCCGATTCGGTATCTGTGATTGAAATTCCGGTCAGGAGTTCAGCTTCGGTGCGATTTGGTGTTAAAATTGAAATATTGGCCAATAACCCGGACGGAAGACTGGTTGCCGGTGCAGGATTCAGGATAACTGTCCTGTTATGCGCTTTGCCAAGTCGTACCGCAGATTCGACAACTGATAAGGGAATTTCCAACTGCAAGAGGATAATTGGTGAGTCGATAATTCGCTCACGCATTTTTTCCACATGCGCCGGAAGCAATTGCATATTCGCACCAGGCGCAACAGAAATGATATTTTCGCCAGATTCATCCACCATAATTAACGCCACACCCGAGGGATGGTCTGGATCGCGTGTAATCCCGGTGATGTCAATTTGATCGCGTTTAAAATTTTCCACCGCCTGATCCCCGAAGATATCCTTTCCAAGGCGGGTGATAAAAAGGACATCACCCCCTAAACGAGCCGCCGCTACCGCTTGATTTGCACCTTTTCCACCGGCCGCAAGCATGAACTTCCCTCCCAGTACCGTTTCGCCCGGCTGCGGGATTCGACTTGACTTGACCACCATATCTGTATTGGAACTGCCAATAACAACAATTTTTGGACGCATGGGTTGCCTGTTTTTAATTTTTAGTGTTGGGTTACTATTTCCGTGTAGTACTTAAAATTCGAAATTTTTATTTTTCTTTTTATCTGTATGATACGTAATGCGTGATGCGTAACAAGTGATTATGAATGCATACGACCAGATTTACAGAAACTATTTAGGTATCACGCACCCCGGATAATTCCACTAATTAATCATTATTCTTTAAATTTCGTCAAAATATCGTTTGGTAATAATTTCCACTTAATTTTGCGAAATCTCCACCCCTCTTAAATGCTGCCGAAGCTTCTGCTGCAGTTTATCCACTTCTTTTTCCAACAGCAAAGCCTGTTGAACGAATCGGGCAGGGGATTCAATTTTTTCAGCTAATTGGGATAAAAATGGATTTTCTATTGCTAATAAATTATTCAAAATTTTCATCTTAAGTCGGTGATTCGCTCTTTTTAACAATGCCACCAAAACTAAATATTCAATATAACACAAAACAAGAAAGAGGGCCAGTATATTGATATAGAATGAAATTTCCACTGGTTGTTTCAGAAGTTGCCAATTATCCGGAAAAAAAGGAAATTGATTGGCCACCGAGAGGGAAACAATTACGAAAGTATAAATTAAAATGAGCGCCGGCCAAAAATTCCACAAAAAACGCCCCAACCAGGACTGAAGTTTTTGAACAAAATTTTTCCGTTTTGATTTTTGATTTAAGCCAAATTCTTCATCAAACGCCAACTCCATTGTTTGCGTAAGTTGCTGTGAAAATTCCCGACGACCCTGCTGTTTCTGGCTGGTAGAAGGGAGTATAAACGGATCCAGTTGGACTTGCTCCAGTTCCAGATTGATATTGATGCGTTCTGTATCAATTTGTCGATTTTGGAGTTCAATCCCGGATTTCAGATCTTTATTTTTCAATTTTCGGCGATCCCGCCAGGCTTCGAAACTTCGCACCAATGAGCCGATCAGCATGGAACCAGTAGCAACCAGTGCGCCTGGAGTCCCCATCAAGCGCGAACCCAGCCAAACTCCTGGTAACGACCAGTAATGAAATATTCGCCGAATAGCCAGAAATGCCCCAAAAGGTCCGCCAATTCCACGCCCGACGCGGAAAAGCAACTCCCGCTGAATTGCCCCTTGCATCGCCTCGACTTTTAGTTGAATTTCTTCCTGAAACTGCTGTTGGATGGGATTCGTGATATATTGTTGAATGGTATTCTGCATTCGAATTAAATCGGGCTCAAGCGACTGATAAACCGTACGAATATCCCCTGTCATAAGTCGAATTTGTTCGGCAATTCGCCAGGTTCGTAAAACACGATTGGCGGGTAATTCACTAAGTGCCTGATTTATTTCGGGGAAAAGATAGTGATTGGGCTTATAGGTACTGCCAAGCACCGTTATTTTTTTTGAAAAACCCGCACGGGCTACCTGATCCCGAAGCTGTTGCATTCGGGCAGTGGCTTCAGACCCTTCTGCACCACTGACTTCATTATATATAAAGATAAATCCATGCCCCTGACGAAATTGTTGCAGCCATTGAAAAGTGCGTCGGGTTAAATTATGCGCCTGGCTCGAAACGAAAATGATCACATCCGCGGCATTCAGCACGTTTTCCACAATTTGCTGATTTTCCTGAAATCCAGCCAGTTGGGACTCCGCATCAAAATCAGGTAAATCAATTAAAATTAATTTCCTTCCGCCAATTTGTGTTCCATATCGAACCCACTGCAGCCACTCAGGTTTGATTAACCCCAGGAGTTCCGATACCTCAATTTCAGCGACACCTGGGGGATAGACCACCCAGGCGCGTCGTGTTTCGTGGCGTTGCGATTCTGTAAGGACAGGTTGACCTAAAATCATATTGGCCAGGTGTGTTTTCCCGGCTTTAACTCCACCCATAATCGCCACGATTAGGGTCGGCTCTTCAATTACAGACAGATTGGTAGCCTCTTTCTGGAGTTTTATCAATCGACCACTCCAGAGTTTCGCCAATTGTCGTTGCGGTTCCCACCCGATGTCCTGATTTATTAACTGTTCAGCTCGTTTTAAAAAAGCACCAATTTCCACCAGTACGGCGGTGGAAATTTCAGGTGTTGAAGTTTTTATTTCGTTTTCTATCATTGTAAATAATAAAGTTAGTGTTCACATTCACAATAAGTAATTGATGACAGCGATTACCGGAAAGAATCGTTGAATAATCTTTAATCCAGCACAATCCAATAAGCTCCAGTCCATCCATCCCAAAAACCAATTTATATTTCTTTCTCCAAAATTAATTTTATTCGTGAATCAATATCAGAAAATATTATTTCAAGCGCATGAAGATTCGTGTCAATATCACGCCACTTTCCAAAGGTCTGCACCAGTGATTCCAGATTTTGCTCTGACTTGAGTAAATTATTTTTCAATCGATTGGCTTCCATGCGAATCCAGCGTTCTCTTGCACCCACAAAATGTGAATCCAGAAAAAGAAAATGTTGATTAATAAAAGTAAAAATAGGCTGTGCAACTCCCACGATAATGGTATCAGCACTCCCCGGCAGAAAAAATGTTGCCGGCAGGGCCAGCCAGGAGATAAAATCCAGCGTCAGTTGCGAATATTCCAGGAAAGTTCGTTTCTGGCGATTGCTTTCATCAGCACTTCGCCACCAGGCTTCCAGATCGCGTCGAAATTCCACTTGCCACTGCGCACCGAAAAAGGGCATCATCACACTCTGGAGCACCAATTTTTTACAAATATCCACAAATAGGGTGGGATTCACCATGTGATTTGCCTGCCAGGTCACCAGTTCGCCAGTCGTTTTCGGCGCTTCTTTCCCCCAGATTTTTACCCAGGCCGTATTAGCTAATATTTGCAGTTTATTCCGTAATTTTTCTTCGGTCTGTTGTGCCTGTTCCTGCAGCCGTTCCCGATCACTTTGTGAAATGACCCATTTCCGAATAGCGGTGTAAAGATAACCTGGCCAATTAATTGGATTAATACGACGCATCACTTTCCGAAAAAAGGTCAGTTGCGTTTCTTCGTACCACGCAATCAATTCATGCAGAATAAGATTTCGGGGAAAAATTAATGCGGCAACTTTTTGCCCCCATTCATCCAGGGCAGATTCGATATGACGCCAGAAATGTAACCAGGAAGTCGTTTCGTTTTTCAGGCCGATGATTTCCCGATTTAATAAATGATGAAATTGTTCATAGCTATTATACCAGATTTCGGCTTTTAATGCGGCGCGCTTTTCTGAATTATCCAAATTAATGAAAGAACCGTTAAATAATGGCTGTAATTGTATGTTTTTGAGCTGATCACGTTTATTTTGTGGAACGACGGGCATGTAAAAAGCATATTGAAAATATGGAATATTGTTATTTAAAAGGGGGGCCATTTCACGGCAAAATTCGTCCAGCACAATCCGGGCAGATTTTTCGTCATCCATTTTCGTCAGCACCGGAACGACCATCCGCCCCATTTGTAAAGCCTCGCTGGCAAACTTTTTAATATCAGCAGCATAAGCATTGGCACCACCAAGCATCACCAGAAAAATAATATCACTGGCTTTAGACAGTCGGAAAGCTAATTCGCGGTTAATCTCCTGCATACTATTTAAATCCGGCGAATCAATAAAAATCATCCCTTCGGGTGCCGATTCATCAATCATCCACCAGAGTCGATTGGCAGGAACATCTGTTCGGGTGGCACTTTCTGCCGAATCGGTCATGAGAACATCAAATTCCGGGAACAGCTCACTTATCTGCAGTGTTGATGGCACCAAACCGTGACGCGAATATGCCAATGGCCGATGCGTCAAATGTTCGACTCCTGTTTTCGCAGCCTTTAAATTTTTGCATAAGCTTTGAAAAACAGTGGATTTTCCCGCCTTGACGCCTCCAATGGCCGCCACAACGACAGTATGGCTCATGACAACACTAATTTTGTTGCGATAGAGTTCAATGCTCGAAAAAACCGGCCGATTTGTAACCCCTGCAATCGCATTTTCCAGTCGAAAAAATATCGGTTCAAGTCGCTGAATTGACTGTATCATTTCAGTCCAGATAATTGAAGGACGAATCTTTGATTCCTGATTATTGAAGAGTCGTTTTATCATGCTTTTTCATTTTTATAGAATATTTTAATTTTTCCACCGTCAAATATTTAGATAAAGTCGTTATTGACTACCTTATTTCTATTGCCGTAGCACTTTCAGATTAAAAATGCTGAAAATTTAAAAACTGAATTATTCATAATTAAGGAATATATAAAAAGTTAGGATTTTTGTCAATGGAATTTTCTGAATAATAAGCCATTAATGAATATATCATAGGGGAGAGTAAATTGTAAAAAATTTGTAAAAGCGTTTGACTATTTCAGAAAAACATTGTATATTTTTGATTGGGTTTAACAGAAAACGTTAGAGAAAATTCCATAACATTCATGGAGCCATTCTTTGAAGCACAATTCAATCATGCCAAGTGACGCGAAGGATATTATAACATTTTGAAAAATATAGATTTTTCGCGTCGCCTTGCTCAGTCAGGAATGACCAAAAGAATCTTTTTAAGTAAACGCATCAATGAAATAAAATTATAACCCAAAAAAACATTTTAATTGAACTCATTTACCCTGTTGAGTCGTATAAGTGGATAATTCTTTAGCCGCATGAGATTATCCTGAATTCTTATATCGAAATTCAACCGCCAATAAAGGAATTTTAAATGAAAATAAAATTAATTATCAATTTAATAATGTTGGTCATGATAATAAATTGTGCCGGACCGCAGTTTTTAACCTATCAAAAATTTGAAACGCATCGCTTAAAAAGGCTTGCTATTCAGGAGCCAACCAACTTTTCTGCTCCAGAAAGTGTTTCACAAGATTATTTACAAAAAATGCTGGCTTATATGATTTTCAACGAAAAAGGTTTTTACGTCCAGCCGCTGGATTCAACAAATAAATTATTAAACCAGTTTAATCCAGCCGAACATTCACCTCAGGAACTCCAGCAACTATTAAAAGTCGATGGACTTATTCAATTTGATTTTTTTGATTTTATCCGGAAGGATGATCAGAAAGATGGCTTTTTCTACTCATTATCCCTGATCGATCTCCATCAGGGGAAAATTATCTGGCGTGCTTTTCGGGAATATCGCGGCAAAGCCAATTTGAAAAAATTACAGTCTTTGAAACAATATATGCAAAATAAAGTAAAAGAGAAGTCATATATGCCCTATTTTGTCGAACTTTATCAGACCTTAAAAGATGCATTAAATTCGCTGGAGAATCCGGTGTTTACAGCAGATGAATTGACTGAACGATTGATGAATACAACGGAGCCTTTTTAATTGGAGCTAAAGATGAAAAAAATGCCTGTATTATTTTTCTTGTTGATCCTATTTATTTCATATAGTTATGCAGCAACGCCAGAACAAATTGTCAAAAAACTCGTAAATGCTATTAAATTAAAAAAGTATGGACAAAATCTGACGGCGGAAGATCAGGAACATAACCTGAAAATGACACGAATTGCCGCAACCTGTTTTGATCTGGAAAAAATGGCTAAAACAGCGCTGGCCGATCATTGGAAAGATATTCAGCCGGATATCCAACAACAACTTATTCAAAAGATTAATGATCTGGTTATTAAATTGGCTTATCCTGCCACCAATCCAGATGTACAAAAAATTCAGATTGTTTATAAGGGACAGCGTATAAATGGTGATCAGGCAATCGTAAATTCGCTGCTCATCGTAAAAGACAAAGAATTACATATCGATTATAAACTCTATCAATCGGGCACGACCTGGTTGATTTACGATATTCTCAGCGAAAAACGGAGCCTGATTGATGATTATAAAAAACAATTTAACACAGTTATCGAAACATATTCAGTAGATAAGCTACTGGAAATTTTAGATAAAAAGCTGGAAGGAAAATAATGCAACGATTTTTAGCGCGGGTGGCTCATTTTATTAGTAAGCATCCGATTATTACGCTTCTTTTTTCGATTTTATTAACCGGCGCATCACTATACTATGCTTTTCAACTGCATTTAAAAAGTGACCTGGCAGAATTACTCCCGCAGGATGCCACCCATGTCGTTAATCTGCGGGAAATTTCCAAAGAAATTGGCGGCGACGGGTATCTTGTCATTGCGGTTCAAGGATCCAATATCGCTGAATTACAACGATTTGCCGATTCTTTAAATGCAAAACTTCAGACGAGTGAGCAAATTGTTTTTATTTATTATAAAAATGATCTGAATTTTATTCGACAACATGCGTTACTCTTTCTATCGGAAAAAGAACTTATTAAGATTGAAAATTATCTGAAGGATAAAATCGAATCTGAAGGTGCCAAATTAAATCCCTTCTATGTAGACCTTTTGGCGGATGACAAGCCAAAAAATGAATTGGGTGATTTTGATAAAATACTGAATAAATATGCTTTTTTAAATCGGGAATACCTGACGAATAATGATGGAAATTTGTTAATTCTGCTGGTAAAACCGAGAGAGATGTCCAGTAATATACTCGAAACTCGAAAATTAATCCAATCTGTTCAAAGTAACATCGATCAACTTCAGCCGGCAACTTATGCCGGTGGTTTAACGGTGCACATGAATGGTCGATACTTTGCGCAATATCGGGATAATTTAACCATTGCCAATGATTTACGCTCAACGGTGCTGATATCATTAGTATTAATTTTTCTGTCACTTAGTTTTATTTTTAAGAAAAGAAGGACATTTCTCATTATTAGCATTCCACTCATCATGGGCCTGGCCTGGACTTTTGGACTAACATACTTCCTGATTGGTGAACTGAATTTGATAACGACTTTCCTGGTAGCGATTTTATTGGGACTGGGAATCAATTTCGGGATTCACTTTTTTAAACGTTATCTGGAATTTCGTGAATCCAATTCACCAGAAAATGCCATGAAATTAATGTACGGTTCATCGGTTGGCGTCAGTTCGATCACGGCTTCGTTAACCACGGCAGCAGCCTTTTTTTCGTTAATTTTCACTCAATTTCGTGGCTTTAACCAGTTCGGAATTATCGCTGGAACGGGGGCTATCCTGACACTGGTTGCTTATTTTTTAGTTTTTCCATCATTAATTATTATTTATGAACGGTTCTCGCCGATTAAAGATACGACCACCCACTTGTTTCCGCGACTTCATTTCGCAGAAAAACTTTTACAAAATGGTTCGCAACTCAGATGGATATTTTATGGTCTGCTCGCTTTACTCTTTGTCTTAATTGGCTTTACCACTCGACTTGAATTTGAATATAATTTCGAATCACTCGGAACAAATACACCGGAAGATTATCAACTAAAGGCTAAAATAAACAAACTCTTTCAGACTTCACTTTCCCCGGCGATTGTCATGGTGAATTCTCCCGAAGAAAGCCGGGAAACCGTCCAGGCGATCAGTGATTTCATTAAAAAAGGGAGTAAAACCATCGCTTCGGTTAATTCGTTAAGTAGCCTGGTTCCATCGAATCAACCAGAAAGAATCGAAATCATCAGGCGAATAACCGAACTTACGAAAAATAAACTATTTTCTTTTCTTGAAGGAAATGAAAAAGCACTTTTTGACCAATTTTGTCAATATTTGAATATTAAACCGCTGTTCCAGGATTCACTTCCACATTACCTGACTTCAAATTTTAGAAGCCAATTGGATCCCAAAAAAGAGTTTGTCTTAATTTATTCCAGTATTGAACAGTCAGACGGCAAACAGGTACAGTTATTTGAAAAGGAACTCAACTCGATTAAAGTAAATGGAAAATCTTTAAAGGTCTCAAGTGAAAGTTTAATTTTGGCAGATATCGTTCATTTAATGAGCCGGGATGGTACGATTGCAATACTTATTACCATCTTTTCTATTTTATTATTGATTAAGCTGCAGTTTAAGCGCTTTAATACAACAATTCTGGTCTTTTTGCCGCTTGCCCTGGGAACCATTAGTTTATTGGGGATAATGGGATTGGTGGGTATTAAATTCAATTTTATCAACCTTGTCGCACTTCCCATTATTCTCGGAGTCGGAATTGACAACAGTGTGCATTTTTATCATCGCTACAAAGAAGATCATTCACTCTGGTTTGCTTTTTATCACACCGGTATGGCAATGTTTCTGAACACGCTGACCACTGTTATCGGATTTGGTTCACTTCTGTTTGCGCAACATCGGGGTCTAAAAACACTGGGATTGGTTGCAGTATTGGGATTAATTATTAATCTCCTGACCACTTTTGTTATCTTGCCGATCTTATTAAAGATAAATAATTTCCATAGTTTTCAGATTCTGGCATTTCGACGACGAAATGGAAAACCGGAACAAAAAATTATCCCCCCCAGAGAAGCTATTGACACTATCACACTAAGTGATCCGAAGCATAAACCGGAAGCATTAAATACGTAATACGTCATGCATGATGCGTCATTATTTTTATCATAAATCCAGGCTACGTATCCTGCCGATCATATCATAAAGTAAATACAAATTTTTTAATCCGCACCAAACTACCCAAAATTCAAAAACAGGTAACGCTTAAATCTTTAAACTTTCTTTAATCCCACCAACCATTGATTCAATTTTTGAAAGCGTGACAACACCAACTCCAGGCAGATTTAAATCGATCCCCTGCTTTTTAAGTAAAACCGAAAGCTTATTGACAATTTCACGATCCGAAACAGGACAAATAATCATTTTTGATCTATTCAGCGGAACATATCCTTCAGAATTACTACGGGTGAGAAGGGTTAATTTTTGATGAATCTGCTGCTTCAATGGAATCGTATCGATAATTTGCGCATGAACCAACCCCAGGTCAATAAGACATTCGATGAAAGGTTCAAATGTGTTATCATCATAGATAATAACACTCATGAGAAAGCGTTCAGCTTTATCCTCAACTATTTCCCAGTTGCCGGAAACATCAAAAAAATTATAAAGGGCGTTTGGTCCAACTGTCTCTAAAATAGCTTGTCGATTTTCAGAAGTTTTTAAAAGACGAGATAACCTGGCTAATAACTGAATATAGATATGCTCTTCCGAAGTGGGAGAACAAAGCAATACGACAATATTAACCAGCGTTCCATCAAACGTCTGAAAATCAATTGGCGTCTTTAAGGTCGCCAGGAGCATAAAACTTTTTCGAATCAAATCAGTGCGCAGATGAGGAATTGCAACCCCGTGCTCCAATCCGGAACTGCTTTCATTTTCCTTTTGGAGGAGTAATTCATAAAATTGCGTTCTATCAGCAATTAAATTGGTTGTATAAACTTTTTCGGCAAACTTTAAAAATAATTCAGCTTTATCTTTAATCGCGACTTGATGTAATATGTAAGATGATGAAAAAAATTGATTCAATGCCATAGTAAGCCCTCTCAGATTCTTCGATTCCATTTGAAATAAGACAGCTAACATATTAATTTTTTTTAAAATTATCAAGTAAATAGTTATTAAAAGCAGGAAATTATTTTGGTTGCCTTCAAACGACATATCGGTTAATAAATTTGAATTTACAGGTTTTTGGTGCATTCTAATCGCACTGTTATCAAATGTTTACAAAAATGTAATTCAGAAGTAACATCGTTTTAACGAATTTGAAATATTTCTGAATTAAATTTCTCTGCCTTAACAAGTTATATGAATTGAAGGATTTTGGAGATGATTAGAGCACTTTCAAATAGTGTGACACAGATTGATATTTTTATAATTTCTTATATTTTTAGCTGGAGTCATCGACGCTTTTTAGATTTCTGCTTTTATTGGATATCAAAAAGTGGGGATGGCTATTTATATGGTATTAGTGGCGTTCTTTTTTTGGTCAATGACTTCCAGGCAACGCTTAGCCTGGTAGTCTCAGGATTAATTGCTTTTGGCTTTGAACTTCCGCTGTATCAACTGATTAAACGTTCCATAAAAAGAATTCGCCCATTTGAGTGTTTGCGGGAGATTTATTGTCGAATTATACCACCGGATAAATTTAGTTTCCCTTCAGGACATACTGCCGCCGCTTTTTTAATGGCTAATTTAATCAGCTACTTTCATCCTGAATTTTCATATCCAGTATTTATCTGGGCTTCTCTGGTTGGATTTTCCCGAATTTATCTGGGAGTTCATTATCCAACAGATGTTCTGGCCGGTATGATATTGGGGCTTTTAGCTTCAAAACTTGGAATCTTGATAGGGGCTGGCTTAATATGAAAATAGCATATTTTACAGAAAGTTTACCACCCAAAATAGATGGGGTGGCACGTACTTTAACGCAATTGGGTAACTCTTTATATTCTCATAAAATCGATTTTCAATTTTATTCGCCTTTTAAACCAGGACATGAAATACCCTGGGCCGACAATGTTATTGAAGTCAATTCGCTCCCTTTTATTTTATATCCGGAATGCCGGGTCGGGTTTTCCACCCAACGAGCGGCCTTTGAATTATTAGACAAATTTAAACCCGACTTAATTCATGCTTCAACTCCCACACCAATGGGACTTATCGCTTTTAATTATGCAGCGAAAAATAAAATTCCTGCTGTTTCGAGCTACCATACTAATTTTGCGACATATTTTAAATATTATGGATTTCAACGGATTGAACATTGGGGCTGGAATTATCTTCGGTGGTTTTATAATAAATTTCAAAAAATCTATGTCCCCTCTAAAAATACTGCACAGGAACTTGAAAATAAAGGATTTCAAAACCTTGAACTCTGGGAAAGAGGAATCCATTTAAATCGATTTTCACCTGAATTCCGGGATTTAGAACTCAGGAAACAAATTTCCCCTGAGGATAAACCGATTTTATTATTCGTCGGTCGATTGGTTAAAGAAAAAGATTTAGATGATCTTGTGGCCATGAATCAGATATTAAAAAGCCGGAATCAGAATTTTAAATTGGTTCTTGTTGGCGATGGCCCAATGAAAGATGAATTGCAGGAAAAACTTCCGGACGCCCATTTTACAGGTTATATGGAAGGACAAAAGTTGGCCAATTTATATGCCGCGGCCGATATTTTTGTCTTCCCATCAACCACAGAGACTTTTGGAAATGTGATTCTGGAAGCTTTTGCCTCTGGATTACCGGTGGTGACGGTCAATAAAGGGGGCGTGGCCGATCTGATAAGAGACGGGGAAAATGGTTTCATTGCCCGTGCGAATGATCCAGAAAATCTAACCGAAAAGGTCGAACTTTTGCTGAACAAACCAACTTTACGCCATTTTCAGGCAATCTCAGCGCGAAATCTGGTTCAATATTATAGTTGGGAAGCGATTAACAAACGACTCATTCAAAGCTATGAAGAATTACTCGCTAAATTTAGTAAAAATTAAAAGACAGCCTTCAGAAAATAGACACCACCGAAGACTATTTTAATTGAAGTGTTTCCAAATGCTTAGAGCACCTGGCATAATGTGCGCGATAAGCCGATATTAATATATTATCGGCTCGATATGCCCTGTGTGCTATGCGACAGCGGCAGAGATTAAATTAACAGGATAAAGTAGTTAATTGAATTCTTTTACGAAAAATAATCGAAAAATTTATGAAAATATGTGACCTGACCCAGTTCTATTCTGACAATGGTGGTGGTATTCGAACCTATCTGGATATGAAACGAAAATATATTCAACAGCATACTCATTATCAACATGTTCTGATTGTACCAGGTGAAAAAGACAGCTATGCTGAAGATGGACAATTAAAAGTATATCGGGTGAAAGCAGTTCGTATCCCCGGTTGCGTTGGTTATCGCTTTATCTATCGTCTGGATAAAATCTTTTCAATTTTAAAACGAGAACGACCGGATGTCATTGAATTTGCTACCCCTTATGTATTGCCCTGGGTAGTTTATTGGTATCAAAAACGATATCCATGTTTAGTCTTTGGGTTTTATCATACCGATTTTCCACATGCCTATATAAATATGTTTCTTTCCAGGCTGTTTGGAACGAAAGTCGGTCAATTTTTCGAGAAAATCGCTTACCGGTACGCGCAATTTGTTTACAATCATACTCATCGGACGATCACGGCTTCGCGAATCCTGGCTCGAAAATTGGGAGCAATCGGGATCCAAACAATACGGGCGATTCCATTTGGTATTGATTTGAATCTGTTTCATCCCCGAAATCGGGATGAAAAATTGCGACAGAAATTTATCAAACATCGTGATGATATTTTACTACTGTATGCCGGACGTTTTGATACCGAAAAAAGAGTTCTATTTTTACTGGAAGCCTTTGAGAAATTAAAAGAATTTGACAGGTTTTCGTTAGTGATGGTCGGAGAAGGCCCGCAACGTCCCCAACTGGAGAAGGCCGCCCGAAATAATGAACGGCTCCATATCCTGCCTTTTACGAGCAACAAAATTGAACTGGCGAAGCTCTATGCCTCTGCAGATATCTATGTCACGGCCGGGCCTCACGAAACCTTCGGATTTTGTATTGCAGAAGCCCAGGCATCGGGTATTCCGGTAGCTGGTGTCTATGCAGGTGCTTTAATAGAAAGAGTTCCTGAAACTTTAGGTTTTTTAGCTCCGGTGAACTCCGCCATCGAAATGGCACAAAATATCACTCGACTTTCTGAACTTGATTTTCGTGCACTTGGTCTAAAAAATCGTCAGTGGGTTGAGCAAAACAATTCCTGGGAAAACTTTTTCACTCAGCTTTTCCACGCCTATAAGACAGCAGCTTCTACCACTCAAGCGCCTGCACCGAAACTGACCGATGCCTTCATTCCAGTTCACCATTAATTACTTTTCAGACCAAAACAATTAACCGCATCTACCAATCAATTCCAAAACTATGCATAAAAAACACTCAAAAATCGCCCTTAATTCACATCGACTATTCCAAAAATTATTCATTCTGTTGCCGATGGGAATTGTTGGAAATTTAATTTTTATATATTTTACCAGTGAACAGTCGCTTTTCGACCTTTTTTATACTTTTAAAATTAAATCTATGATCTTTTGTTTTTTATTGAGTATTTTCCCGTGGGTGACTCATTCATTACGTATTTTTGTCTGGGCAAAATTTTTAAGCCAAAAAGTATCTTTAAGCCAACTTTTAAAAATTGTAATCATGAGTGAATTAGGGGCATCCGCCAGTCCCACCGCGATTGGCGGGGGTCCGTTCAAATTTGGCATGCTGACACAAGCTGGTTTCAAATCGGGACAGGCACTCTCTTTGACAATTCTTGGGAGTATCGAAGATTATACATTTTGGATTCTCTCGGTTCCTGTGGCCATGTTTTTCGCCGGCACCATAAAATTACCATTTATGAGTCATCTGAAGAATTCTCTTTCGCATTCACAATCGATTTATATTGGGATTCTATTGCTTATTATTCTGGTAACGATCCTTTTCCTGAATAAATTGCATATAATTAATATTAAAAACCTTTTTAAGTGGTTTAGAATTCCTGGCAAAATTCGAACAATTTTTCAGCGAACTTTTAATGATTTTAAACTTGTTTACCGTTCAATTCTAGGACATGGGAAATCCTTTTTTATTTTAAATCTGATTCTTACGTCGTTTCAATGGATTGGAAAATTTTCAATTCTCATTGTTTTGATGTCCAGTTTAAATATTTCCGTAAGTCCACTACAATTTTTCTTCTGGCAATGGATTGTATTTGTAACGCTAACCTTCATTCCCACCCCCGGTGCTGCGGTTGGTGCAGAAGCCACTTTTTATCTCATCTTTAAAAATTTTATTCCCGGTAATTATATCGGGATTATAACCATCGCCTGGCGTTTTTTTACATACTACTCAAATCTGATTATCGGCACATTCATTCTCTTTTTGATGAACTTTTTCGAGTTACTCCATGAACATTTTTTTTCAGCGAGTTCACTATTGATTAATGTAGAAGCCGAAGAAAACCTGACGACAAATTATGAATAAAGCGTAACTATTACGACGACGTTAAGTTGAAAAAAATGATAAAACTTATTTAACGCAGAGGTCGCAGAGAAGAAAATTGACCGCAGATTACACAGATTTCACGGATTGATTTTGAATCTTACAGCAGTCTTTAATCATTTTGACGCCAATAATTTTGACATTAAATTTTGCTTTGAATCACTCAAAAAGAATAAATGTCAAGATAATTATCGTCAAAATTATTAAAATAAAAACATTCGTCAATCGTCTTGTCAAAAATTTTTATCGATGAAATCTGCGAAATCTGTGGTAGTGACAAGATTATGCAATTTATTTTAGAATTTCAGGATATTAACTTAAGGTTGTCGTCCTATTCAGGTTGGCTGGTTCAGGGTTCACAGCCATAAATCCTTCATTTTTAATAATTTTTTAACCCTGAACCGGGAACAATAGAACTTTGAACTGTGAACCTGAGTCGTTACAATAAAACCAATGCTGGATATTTTGAATTTTGTTATCGGAGAACCATCCGGTTCAATCGATTGAAGGCGCCTCAAAATAGTGACCAAATTCTGTTAATTAATCCAGATACCCGAATCGCGTTCCAGAGACGCTGCAGGCCGGCAAATTTTGAAAAGCAGTACTCAACAAGCGCCACAAGCAAATAGCTGCCAAACGCTAAAGACAATGACAGGACGTAACTCCATTGAAATTCCAAAAAATAATGTGCATAAAACCAGACGATAGAACCAATAATAAGGGCAAAGATCGCACTCTTAACCCCACCAAAAGGTGTAAAAAGCCCGAAAATTAGCACCACAAATATACCAGCGCTCCCAAACGAAGAAGCATCCTTCACCAGGTTATAAATCCCCTCAGCATGAAGTGCGAGGATATAGGCGACCAAACCCATTAAAATAACCCCGATTCGGCTAATTAACAATTTATTTTTCTCTGTCATTCCAGGTTTGATTGACACCACTAAATTATGTGTGAGCAAGGCGGAAGCTGCGAGCAGTGCACTATCCACCGTTGACAAAATTGCCGAAACCAACGCCCCGGCAAATATCACATATAAAAAACTGGACAGATGTTTTTGGGCCATGAGCGGCAGGACATGCTCCGGATCTGCTAGATTTGGGATAATCGTGAATCCAATTAAGCCAATAAACAAAGGAATGATTCCAATAAGGAGATAAAGTGAACTGGCTTCGACAGACAACCCGCCTCAAATATGATAAAATTATTCGCCTTTCAGAGGCTGGAATTATAAATTAAAAATGAAATTAAATTTTGAATTAGCATAACATGAAGCTCAATGCAAATTGATAAATTATAAAAAGAGAAATTATAACGGCTGCATTACCGACTCGGGTTCAGGATTCAACAGTTCCCGGTTCAAAATTAAGAAATATGAAAACAAAAGTTTATAGCCGTGAACCATAAACCATCCAACCGGAATCGTTACTGCCTGCAAATATCTATAATTTTTTGGAATTTATCAAGTCATTTTTTTATAAGCGGTATAAAGCCGCACCAAAAGTCAAGGCAGAGAGCAATATCCTTACAGATGAAGCGTTTTATTATGGAAAAGAACTTTCACGCTGATTATCTTATACCTAAAATTCTAAAATGGAAATTTATGAGGTTATGAATCAATTAGTGACCCCCTCCTGCCTCCCCCAAATTCCAAAAAACGGAATTTGGGGGAGAGGAAGCCAGGTTCTCTCCCCCATTTTCGTTTTTTGAAAATGGGGGAAATACAGAGGGGGTCAATTTGCTATTTGAAACGAATTCACCCCCAAAAAACATTTCATTTTAGAATTTCAGGTTATCAATTAACTAACCCTATAGCTACGGCAGCAAATTCATTTAATTTTATCCTTGATTTTTATTAATAAATTGTTAAATTTTAATATCAAATCTAATTCGCAGATGAAACTCCTGGTTTAAACAAATTTAATAAAGAGGATCCAAATGTATTTAGATGAATTATTCAGTTTAAAGGGAAAAACGGCGCTGGTTATTGGTGGAGGCGGTGTCCTCGCCGGAAAAATCGCCGAAGGTTTGGCAAAAGCCGGTGCCAACATTGCCATTTTTGATAAAAATGGAGAAAATGCGTTAAAACAGAGCAATAAAATCAAACGTGATGGTGGACAGGCAATCGCTATTGCTGGTGATGCATCATCAAAAGCTGATCTCGAAAACGGCCTTGCGCAAACATTAAAAGCCTTCAAAGCGGTCGACATTCTCCTGAATGCACCGGGCATCAACAGTGCAACTCCCTTTTTCGATATAACAGAGGATGAGTGGGATTTAATCATTCGGGTCAATTTAAAAAGTATGTTTCTCGCCTGCCAAATAATCGGTGCCCAAATGCTAAAACAGGGAAAAGGGGGTTCAATCATTAATTTTTCATCGGCATCTTCAGGGCCGCCTTTATCGAAAGTGTTTACATACTCAGTCTCTAAAAGTGGTGTAAATAGTCTAACCCAATTTTTGGCACGTGAATGGGCACAACAAAACATCCGTGTAAACGCTCTTGTCCCTGGATTTTTCCCGGCAGAACAAAATCGTAAAATTCTAAGCGAAGAGCGGATTAAGCAGATCATGAATCATACCCCCATGAATCGATTCGGCGAGGCAGAGGAACTTATTGGAGCGTGTATTTATCTTTCTTCAGAAAAAGCCTCCTCCTTTGTCACCGGTTCTTTCGTCCGGGTGGACGGCGGTTTTGGTGCGATGACGATATAAATTTTCTGTTGTTTCAAAAACGGTGAGCTAACACATTAAATAGTGTGTAGGTGTGGCGAGGTGAACGATTCGTCATGCGTGATGCGTCTTTTGGTAAAAAAATTAAACAATTTTAAATGAAATTGAAAATTTTACTTGACTTTTTTATTTAGATTTGTTCACGACACATGGTGTGCAATGAAAAAATCCACCACATAAAAATTAATTTAAGCAAATAATTTTTCGAAATGATCGAATCTGATTTTTGTTTATCACGCTAGATATCACGCCGTACGTATCACAAATCATGCCCTCCCACCATTACGAATCACTTCAAAAGGCATAAAGATTTTTATTGCTTTTGTCTAAATAATTCATTATTATGATAGATCAATCTGTTACTTCTGTTATTTTCTATAACCTATTGGAATAATTAATACTTATGGTTGTTTAATCAAATTGGAAAAAGCCATTTTATACATTGTAAGTACGCCGATTGGCAATTTGAAAGATATAACTTTTCGGGCAATCGAAGTTTTATCAACTGTCGAATTAATTGCAGCAGAAGATACCCGAAGAACTCAAATTCTGCTCAACAATTATCAAATAAAGACGCAAACAACAAGTTATCATGAATATAATAAAATTCAAAAAACGCCTATACTTATTGAAAAATTAAAATCCGGGGCATCGATAGCGCTGGTTTCGGACGCAGGGACTCCGGGCATATCAGATCCATGTTTTTTACTCATTCAGGAAGCGATTAAAGAATCAGTCCCCATTTCTGTAATTCCCGGACCAACCGCTTGTGTGCCGGCTCTTCTGTTATCAGGTCTTCCTATTCATCGTTTTGTTTTCGAAGGATTTCTGCCACTGAAAAAGGGGCGCCAAACAAGATTAAAGGAATTAAGCCAGGAACCACGTACGATAATTATTTATGAGGCCCCTCATCGTTTAGAACGGACGCTGAATGATCTGTTGGCAATTCTGGGAAATCGAAATGTTGCTTTATGTAAAGAATTGACGAAAATTCATGAAATGACTTTAAGGGGAAATCTTGTAACCGTCGTGCAAAAACTCCACGAAATTTCAATCAAAGGTGAATGGGTAATTGTTGTTGACGGTATGGCGGGAAATTTAGCAACAGTAGCGCCCGAAAAAGCTTGATTTGTTTCTAACTAATTAAATTTACTAACTTAAGAGATATGGAAATGAATATTCTACCCAACGGTATCAGGAATTGGTACCTGAACCTGATTCAACCTGTGATTAATCTTTTTATAAAACAGAAATTAAATCCAAACTGGTTTACCACTCTGGGATTGATTATCAGTATTGTGGCTGCGTATTTTTTTGCTACCGGACATCATCGAATTGGTGGTATTATTTTTCTTTTCGCCGGAACACTCGATATTATCGACGGCAAAGTTGCCCGTGCCAGCAATCGTGTAACAAAGTTTGGCGCATTATACGATTCGACACTTGACCGATATGCCGAAATGTTCATCCTTTTTGGCATGGTATATTATTATGCTCATTTAAAAGATTTTTACCTGGGACATTTTGATCTATCGTTACTCGGTGCGGTTGCTGCTTCAGTAGCGCTGGGCGGTTCAATTATGGTCAGTTATATTCGCGCCCGCGCAGAGGGGCTTGGTTTAAGCTGTAGTGTGGGACTGATGCAGCGGCCAGAACGCATTGTTTATCTGGCATTTTCTGCCATTGTTCATCGCTACGCTTTATTCGTCGTTTTAATCCTTATCGCCGTGCTTGCTAATTTTACAGCAGTTCAACGTATTATCCATGTTCGAAATCAGACAATTGGGAATAATGATTTATCAAAGCGATAACAGATAACTGATTCATTAATTTTTTTTAGCAATCCGAAATAGCATCATTAAATTGAAAAATCGCTTTTTACATACTAAATTTTCAACAATGAGAAAAACGTAATATTTAAGGAGGGAAAATTGAGTCAAATTAATATTGCTGATCCGAAAGGTCGTTTAGGTGTACTCTTACCTGGACTGGGTGCGGTTAGCACGACCTTTATCGCGGGTGTTGAAGCCGTAAAAAAAGGCATCGCCCGACCAATTGGTTCTTTAACACAAATGGGGACGATCCGACTGGGAAAACGAACGGAAAAACGCGTTCCAAAAATTAAAGATTTTGTTCCCCTGGCCAATCTTGATCAACTGGTCTTCGGCGGTTGGGATATCTTTTTTGATAATGGTTATGAATCTGCGTTAAAAGCAGGTGTTTTAGAAAAAGGATTAATTGACCAGGTTCGTCCGGAACTGGAAAAAGTCAAGCCAATGAGCGCGGCGTTTTCTCAGAAATATGTCAAAAATTTAACTGGGGAAAACCTTAAAAATGCGAAAACTAAGTGGGATTTAGCCCAACAATTAATTGACGACATCAAAAAATTTAAAACAGAAAATAAATGCGATCGGCTGGTCATGGTTTGGTGTGGTAGCACTGAAATATTCTTAAAACAAACAGCCGCTCATGCAACAATCGAATCATTCGAAAAGGCAATGAAAGAAAATGATGCTGCAATTGCCCCCAGTATGCTTTATGCTTATGCCGCCATTAAATCCGGCATACCTTATGCCAATGGCGCTCCAAATTTGACAGTTGATATCCCCGCGTTGGTAGATCTGGCACGTATCAACAACGTACCCATTGGCGGCAAAGATTTTAAAACTGGCCAAACATTAATGAAAACGATTCTGGCTCCTGGTCTGAAAGCCCGATTGTTGGGATTAAAAGGCTGGTTCTCAACCAATATCCTCGGTAATCGTGATGGCGAAGTGCTGGATGATCCAGATTCATTTAAAACTAAAGAAGAAAGTAAACTTTCAGTTTTAGAATATATTCTGCAACCAGATTTATATCCAGAATTATATCATAAATTTTATCACAAAGTGCGTATCAATTACTATCCTCCTCGCGGTGATAATAAAGAAGGCTGGGATAATCTGGATATTTTCGGTTGGCTTGGCTACCCCATGCAGATTAAGGTCGATTTTCTGTGTCGTGATAGTATTCTGGCTGCACCGATTGTGCTGGATTTGGTACTCTTTTTAGATCTGGCTGCGCGGTCCGGAATGAAAGGAATTCAGGAGTGGCTTTCTTTCTATTTCAAGAGCCCCATGCACGCACCAGAAATTTATCCAGAACATGATATTTTCATTCAATTGATGAAATTGAAAAATACGTTGCGTTATCTCCAGGGTGAAGATTTAATTACGCACCTGGGACTTGAATATTATGATTAAATTCTTTTAATTCCAGGCAGGTCTTCCCTGCCTGGAATTATTTTTTTATTGACAAACAGGAGCCTCGGTTTCATAAAAAGATAAATTAAAAAATAGTCGAACTTTGATGGAAAACCTGAATTGGCTGATCGAACACCCTTAAAACAGATTCTTAAAACATCGCTGCCGGCGGTTATCGATCTTTCGTCGCAAACGATTATGTGGACGATTGAAGCGATTCTGATTGCACAATTGGGTGTCGCTGTTTTCGCCGGCGTGGGCATGGCAACCCAACTCACCGTCGTGATTTTTACTGTTTTAATTACTTTTGTCGTGGGTGCCACCTTTCTCATCACCCGCAGCCTGGGCGCCCAGGACAAAGATCAGGCAAACCATATTTTAAGTCAAGCACTCATTCTGGGGATAATTATCTCGGTAGCTATCGCCCTATTTTTATATCACGGGGCACCCCATATTTTGCGCATTATTCGGGAATCTGATGGTGCTGGTTCTCAAATCACCCAAAAACTGAGTAGCCAGGCGGAATTGGCGGGGATTACCTATTTAAGAACCATTTCCTTTTTTATCCCATTGATTTTAACAAATTTTATCGGTGTGGGTATTATTCGCGGCGCTGGTGATACGCATCTTTCCATGCTCATCAATGTGACTATCAATTTATTGAACTTTATTCTGGCGGTGGTACTTATTTTTGGCCTTTTTGGTTTTCCCCGCCTTGAAGTGCACGGGGCAGCATTAGCGGTGGGCATTGCGCATTCGACAGGCTTTTTAATTACTTTATTAATTTTAAGGTCTGGCAAGTCCACACTTTATTTATCATTTAAAGAACTGGTAAATCCGAACTTACAGACTTTTAAAAAATTATTCAAACTCGGTATCCCGACCACCATCGAGCAAATGGTTTGGGCAACCGGGATGTTGGTCGTTACCAGTTTTGCGGCTTATGCCGGCATCACGGTTTTAGCCACGCATCAGGTTTTTGTTAAAATTCAGGCGATCCTGTCAATGATGTATCTCGGCTTCGGCATGGGCGCCATGACTTTGATGGGCAAAAATATCGGTGCCGAGCAACATTATCTGGTTGAAAAAACCGCGCAAACTGCCAGCCGGGTGGTTTTTGTATTTGTAATTCTGGTTACAATTTTCTTAATCGCTTTTGCCGAATCTTTGGTATCGATTTTCGCCCGGGATCGGCTGATTCTGCGTATGGGTTCAATTTGTATGATCATGTTCGCCATTACCCAGATACCAAAAGCGATGAATGGCATTGTCATCGGTAATTTACGGGGATGTGGCGATTTAAAATGGCTCATGTGGACGACTATCGGTGGTGTTATTCTTTTTGAAATCGGACTTAATTGGATTTTTCTCATCTCTCGCGCCGGAAAAGTGACGCTTTTATTTGCACTCTGGGCTATTCAGGGCGCAGATGAAACGCTCCGCTATTTTCTGAATTACTGGCGATTTAAGGGTGGAAAATGGAAATTTATTGATAATTTTTAAGGGATCATGGCTGGATTCTTTATTACCTTTGAAGGAATTGACGCGTGTGGGAAGTCGTTACAGGCCCGAAAATTAGCCGAAAAATTAAAGGCCAGGGGGACACCTGTTTTATTAATCCGTGACCCGGGGACAACAATAATATCAGAAAATATTCGGACGATATTATTGAGTGTTAAAAATCAGGGCATGTGTTTTGAGACAGAATTGCTGCTTTTTACTGCGGCACGCGCCCAAATGATGCACGAAACCATTCTGCCAGCGCTCAATGAAGGAAAAATAGTTCTTTGTGATCGTTTCTATGATTCGACGACCGCTTATCAGGGGTATGGTCGATCGCTCGATTTAGGCGTCATCAATCTGCTCAACCAATTCGCCTCGCATGGACGGACTCCGGATCTCACGTTTTTATTTGATATTACGCTTGAGACAGCCAGTAAGCGACACGAAACGTCCCGGAGAGAAAAAGATCGAATGGAAACAGTTGATCTGGATTTTATTACGCGGGTTCGCAATGGTTTTTTAAAAATCGCACAGGCTCATCCCCACCGGGTGCAGGTGATTGATGGTGAAAAATCAGTCGATATAATTGCAGATGAGGTCTGGCAATTGACAGAATCAAAAATTAAGTCATTTATTTAAACAGGGTTTGCTGAAAAAATAGTTAACTATTAATAAAAATAGTCAGATAACATTTGCAAATTTGGAAAAAAATCAATATATTTTACCTGAATTTTATTAAAAAGCCTGACGATGAGGTAGTAAAATATTTGTGGTGAATACGGTTTATCCTCAACTGCAAATGAATTAAACAAATTTGATTGCCTGTCGTAACCGGTTAAATCAAATTCCAAAAACCTTATTGACCTTCGTAACGAATCGTATTCAGCCCAGGCAGTAACCTTGTTCGCCTATTTCGTGAAAGCCCCCAATAGGGTAATAAGGTTGATGCTGATGGGGGATCGAGTGTTATTAAGGTGAATAAGGTTTTTAATCAGCCGGCGGATAAATTTACTAAACTTGATTGACCGAAGTAGCCGGTCAGATTAAATTCAGCAAACCTTAAATACATTTTTTATTTAAAGTTGCCCGCACATCCCGAATTAAATGAAACTTCTTTTCCTTTGATACATTTAATTTTAATTAACCTGTTCAGCGCAGAATTAAGCTGTTTTTTGAAGAAATTATATTTATCAGTAAGCAGGAAATGAAAAGATTGAATCATTTGATTGAGGAATAAAATAGATTTCAGGAGGTTTTAATGGATAAAAAGTATCGTCTGATACTGGTGACCTTGTTGGTTCTCATGTTAACCAGTTTAGCCTTTCGCTGGGTCATTTTTGCAAATGCACCAAACCGGGATTATTATTTTAACATTCAGAAAAATCAGGACTTATTTGGTCGAATTTATGAAGAAATCGTCCTGAACTATGTCGAAGAAGTCGACCCCAATAAATTTATTCGGGCCGGTATCAATGGCATGTTACGTGAACTGGATCCCTATACTGTTTTTATTGAACAGGAAGATAGCGACGAATTACATATTCGAACCAAGGGCAAATATGGTGGAATTGGCTTACGAATCATCCAACGAGAAAACTATCCGACAGTCATCGAACCACCCATGAGCGATACGCCAGCCGAACGCGCGGGAATCATCGAAGGCGACCAAATTATTGCTGTCGATGGCAAATCCATGAAAAACATATCTGTTTCAGAAGTCGCCAAACAATTGCGTGGGGAACCGGGCACCAAAATTACCATAAAGGTCCGTCGCGGCAGTGAACCTGAACCAATTGAATTTCATCTGATTCGTGCCATTATTTCTGTTAAAGATATTACTTACAAGGACTTAATCAAGGATGAAATCGGCTATATCCAGTTATCCAATTTTTCAAAAGATGCCGGCAAGGAAATGCAGCAGGCGTTACGTGAATTGAAAAACCGGGGGATGAAAGGCCTTGTGCTTGATTTACGCGGAAATCCCGGTGGACTTTTAGAAGCCGCTATCGAAGTCACCGAAAATTTTGTGGCAAAAGATCAGGTAATTGTCACCACGAAAGGGCGTATAAAGTCGTCGAATAAGAGTTATATTTCACAAATGCCCCCTATCTGGGAAGGACCATTGGTTGTACTGGTTGATGGTGCCAGTGCCTCTGCTTCCGAAATCGCCAGCGGTGCCATTCAGGACCTAGACCGGGGACTAATTCTTGGTACCCAAACTTATGGAAAAGGACTTGTCCAGACTTTGCTCCCGCGAGTGAGTGAAAATGCCGATTTGAAGATTACCACCGCCAAATATTATATTCCGAGTGGTCGTCTCATTCAAAAAAAGGACTATTTTTCTGAGCAAAAAAATGGAATTTTTACTTCCGAAGAGGATTCAACCGAAATTGATTCTATAAAAAAGGCTGATCGGGATGAAAAGAAAAAGTCAATAAAGGCTTTTAAGACCAAAAATGGTCGAACCGTTTATGAAGGGGGAGGAATTACTCCTGATATTACCGTTAACGGGCATGAATATAATAGTTATCAAATTGCGCTGGAACGAAAGAGCATGATATTTGGCTTTGCGGTGGCTTATTTTTCCAAACATTCGGAATTAAAACCAGATTTTGAAGTCACGGATACCATGCTGAATGAATTTCGTGCTTATTTGCAGGAGAAAAAGTTCGACTATAATCCCGCTGGCTTTGGTTATCTGGATCGATTCGAAAAAGCAATTAAGGAAGAGGGCAATCTTGAGGAGGTAAATACGCATCTTCAGGCAATTCGTCAGCTTATTACTGAGAATAAAAAGAATGCTTTCGATCAAAACATCGATTATATCCGGAGAAATTTAAAAATTGAACTAGCGGCAAAAATTGGTGGTTATAAGGCGAAAGTCGAGACCGCGGTTCAATCTGATCCGGTTTTAATTAAAGCTATCGAAATTCTAAAGAGCCCGGCGCAATATTCAGAAACATTATCAGGAAGTAAAATTAATGAGGCTCGAAAATAAATTCCAATTTCCCAGGTGAAACAAAAGTGACAGATAAATCCCCATGAAATTATCGAACTAAACCGTAAAATTTCAATTTTATTGGAACTTTTCGGAATAAATCAGGGTATAGTGTTTTAAATTTTTTGAACCGGCAAAGGGTCAAAAAATTAAAGGTGATGCTGAATTTCCCTGAACATTTAATACTATACCTAGATTTTCAGGCTTGTTTTACAATCGGGAGGTCTATAATAAAACAATCACAATCAACAAAGGTGGTTGTTTTACAAAAGCAGCTTTCTCCCGATGAAAATGATACAGCATGTCCAGAAGAACACGACGTAAAAGTAAGTTGGACGAGTGTTTAAGCAAAAAGTAGCAAACCAGGTGTGGGAATTAATTCCCGATAGATATTACTACAGGTAGTATAACAAAACATATTTTACTCTCCTGGATCGTCCTGGGGATGGGTCTTGTGCTGTGGGCCTACCAAGTTTTTTCCATATTATTACACTAATCCGTAACTTTAAATAATAACTGTTAATTGTTAATTGATTTAATAAGATTTATATTCAGGAGGACCTTTATGGCCGAAAAAAAATACGTATACCAATTTGGCGCTGGTAAAGCTGAAGGCGGCGCTGATATGCGGAATCTATTAGGTGGAAAAGGTGCAAATCTGGCTGAGATGGCGAATATTGGTGTTCCCGTCCCCCCTGGTTTCACGATTACCACCGAAGTTTGTACTGCTTTTTATGAAAACAATAAACAATATCCCAAAGAACTGGAAGGCCAGGTAATGGCTGCCCTGCAAGCGGTCGAGAAAATAATCGGCCAAAAGTTTGGTGATCCCAAAGATCCCCTTCTTTTCTCCGTTCGTTCAGGGGCCCGTGTTTCCATGCCCGGCATGATGGATACTGTGCTAAATCTGGGATTAAATGATGAAACCGTCAAGGGTTTAATAGAAAAAACAGGCAATGCGCGTTTTGCTTATGATAGTTATCGACGCTTTGTTCAGATGTATTCGGATGTTGTCATGGGTTGCAAGGCCGAACGTGAAGATGAACATGATCCTTTCGAACAAATTATTGATGCCAAGAAAAAAGCCCGCGGGGTGAAAAATGATACCGATTTATCTGCGCAGGATTTAAAGGAACTGGTTTCCGAATTCAAAGCCATGGTCAAATCCCGTTTCAATAAAAATTTCCCCGAAAAACCAATGGATCAACTCTGGGGCTCGATCGGCGCCGTGTTTGGTTCCTGGAATGGTGCCCGTGCCATTACCTATCGAAAATTAAATGGTATTCCGGAACACTGGGGAACCGCAGTCAATGTTCAGGCAATGGTTTTCGGTAATATGGGTGATGACTCTGCCACTGGCGTCGCTTTTACCCGTGACCCCGCCACTGGTAATAATCAGTTTTATGGTGAATACCTGATTAATGCTCAGGGTGAAGACGTGGTCGCTGGTATTCGTACGCCACATCCTGTTAATAAAGCGGGCAAAACGGATCCTTCATTGACTTCTTTGGAAGAAGAAATGCCGGCTGTTTACAAAGAATTGGAAACAATTTATCATAAACTGGAAAATCATTATAAAGACATGCAGGACATCGAATTTACGATCCAACAGGGTAAATTGTGGATGCTTCAAACCCGTACCGGTAAACGTACGGCCGCCGCGGCGATCAAAATTGCGGTGGAAATGGTCGGTGAAGGTTTAATTGACAAGAAAACTGCGGTTTATCGTGTTGCACCGGAACAATTAGACCAACTATTACATCCCATGTTTGATCCAAAAGCGAAAAAACAAATTCTGGCTAAAGGTTTACCCGCTTCGCCGGGTGCTGCTTCTGGTAAAGTCGTTTTTACGGCCGAAAAAGCCATTGAACTGAAAGATGTTGGCGAAAAAATCATTCTTGTTCGGCTGGAAACTTCACCCGAAGACATTGGTGGTATGGATGCGGCCCAGGGTATTCTCACTGCTCGTGGTGGGATGACTTCGCATGCCGCGGTTGTGGCGCGTGGTATGGGTAAATGCTGCGTGGCTGGCTGTGGTGCATTGGAAATCAATTATGCGAAAAAAGAATTTAAAGTTGGCGAAACAGTCGTAAAAGAGGGGGACTGGATTTCTCTCGATGGTAGCACCGGCCAGGTCATGCTGGGTCAGGTACCGACTATTCAGCCCACCCTTTCAGGTAATTTTGGTAAATTAATGAGCTGGGCGGATGAAATTCGCAAAATCGGTGTTCGAACCAATGCTGATACGCCGAAAGATTCTAAAGTTGCTCGTGATTTTGGCGCACAGGGAATCGGCCTCTGCCGGACTGAACACATGTTCTTTGAAGGTGATCGAATTATGTCCATGCGGGAAATGATTCTGGCCGATGATGAAGCTGGTCGTCGTAAAGCCCTGGCAAAATTACTCCCAATGCAGAAAGGTGATTTCCTCGGTATTTTTGAAGCGATGCAAGGTCTGCCGGTCACCATTCGACTGCTGGATCCACCATTGCATGAATTCTTGCCGCACGAAGAAAAAGAAATTGCCGAAATGGCAAAAATCATGAATGTTCCCGTTGAGAAAATTAAATCAAAAATCGTAGCCTTACATGAATTCAATCCCATGCTGGGTCATCGTGGCTGCCGATTAGGCATTACCTATCCGGAAATAACGGAAATGCAAGCCCGTGCCATCATCGAAGCCGCTTGTGAATTGAAGAAAAAAGGCCTGAAGGTTTTACCTGAAATCATGGTTCCGTTGATCGGAACCCTGAAAGAATTTCAGGATCAGGAAACGTTAATTCGTAACACCGCGAAGAAAGTCTTTGCTGAAAAGGGTATGGAAGTGGAATATATGGTCGGTACCATGATTGAAATTCCACGTGCGGCATTGACTGCCGACAAGATTGCCCAATCAGCCGAATTCTTCTCTTACGGAACCAACGATTTAACCCAGATGACTTTTGGCTATAGCCGTGATGACGCCGGTAGCTTCCTGCCACACTATGTTGAAGCCGGTATTCTGCCGTATGACGTCTTCCAGCGTATTGACGAAGAAGGTGTTGGCCAACTAATTCAGATTGGTGTGGAACGTGGCCGTTCTACCCGCCCGAATCTGAAAGTCGGTATCTGCGGTGAACATGGTGGCGAGCCCAATTCCGTTAAATTCTGCCATAAAGTTGGTATGAACTACGTGAGTTGCTCACCCTATCGCGTTCCGATTGCCCGACTCGCGGCTGCCCATGCAGTAATTGAAGACGAGAAAAGAGGTCTTTTCCGCGATAAATAAGATAATTTCGGAATTTGAAAATATTTAATTTTATTAAAGCCCGTCCGGTTTGGATGGGCTTTTTTTATTATATATAAATGACTTATCTTTAAAAATTTCATAACTACTCAGATTGGGTGGTTCAGGTTTCACGATTAGAAACCTTTCATTTTAAGTATTTCTTAACATGAAAAGCGATATTCAGGTGATCACTTTAATTTTGCACGATTAGAAACCTTTCATTTTAAGTATTTCTTAACCCTAAACCAGGGACAATTGAACCTTGAATCCGAGTAATTACAATATTTCTATTGACATTCACCATAATTTTCACTATATTGTTTGTCGTTTTTTATCGATAATATGCTCAAGGCCATTCATCTTGTCGATAAAAAGAGTTCTATTAATAATTTGCAGTTAGATGTGATACAATCTCCCAACCACGTCCTGGCACACCGAGAATCCTGTGTTACATTTCGACTCGCTTCTATTCGACTTTTAGCTATAATTAATTTTCAGCATCTTTTTTTTAATTGTTTTATCTAATTTCCAACAATTTAAAAAGACTGAGCTATTTATTTCACTTTTTTAAGGCGATTTTTAATGACGACTTTTGAAGATCTCGGTATATGTAATGAACTGGTAAATGGTATCAAGGATTTAGGATTTGACAGCCCCATGCCAATTCAGGAAAAAGTAATTCCCGTTCTATTAAATGAAAAACGGGATCTTATTGGATTGGCACAAACTGGCACCGGAAAGACGGCCGCTTTTGGCTTACCAATAATTCAATCAATTGATTCAGATATAACACAACCGCAAGCATTGATTCTGGCACCAACCCGGGAACTCTGCTTGCAAATAGCGAATGATCTGTCCAATTATGCAAAATATGTTCAAAATATAAATATCGTAACCGTGTATGGCGGCGCGGAAATTGACCGCCAAATCAAGGCCATCCGTAAAGGAGCGCATATTATCGTAGCGACACCGGGTCGGATGCACGATCTGCTAAATCGGCGCAAAGAGATCGATTTATCGCGGCTTCAAACAGTTGTACTTGATGAAGCTGATGAGATGTTGTCAATGGGCTTTCGGGAAGAACTGGATGCCATTCTCGACCGGACGCCTGACTCCAAAAACAGCCTGTTATTTTCCGCCACCATGCCGGGAGATGTGCGTGAGCTTTCTAAAAAATATCTGGATGACCCAATTGAAATTTCGTCAGGGAAACTGAATACCGGGGCGGATAATGTTGAGCATATTTATTATGCCGTCCATGAAAAAAATCGCTATCTGGCTTTAAAACGCATTGTTGATTTCAATCCGGAAATTTACGGCATCATTTTTTGCCGAACCCGTGGCGAGACGAAAGAAGTCGCCGAAAAATTAATTCAGGATGGGTACAATGTTGAGGCGTTGCATGGTGATCTTTCGCAGCCGCAACGTGAACACATCATGAACAAATTCCGGGTTAAAAATCTGCAGCTCCTCACCGCCACCGACGTGGCCGCACGGGGCATCGATGTGAAAGAGCTGACACATATCATCAATTATAATCTGCCAGATGAAGCCATTAATTACATTCATCGCAGCGGGCGAACCGGTCGAGCGGGTCACAAAGGGGTATCAATTGCTATTATCAACTTAAAAGAAAAAAGTAAAATCAAACAAATTGAAGCCCGGCTCAAAAAGAATTTTACCCCCATGTCAATTCCGGATGGAAAAGAAATTTGTCAAAAACAGCTTTTCAACTTTATTGAACGATTGGAAAATACCGAAGTTGATCACTCAGAAATCATCAATTTTTTACCCGCGATTAATCAAAAATTAGCCTCACTGGATCGGGAAGATTTGATTAAGCATATTGTTGCCCTGGAATTTCAGCATCTATTGGAATATTATCAAAAAGCAGAAGATTTAACGTCACCGCTTGATACCGAAGATTTTAAAAGCCGGAAAAAACGAAGAGATAAAAAATCCACTTCAAACAAGAAAAAAGATGCCCGTGGCTCGAGAAGAAACCGGGCCGAAGAAGGATTTACCCGCTTTTTTATCAATCTGGGCCAAAAGGACAGCCTGACACCCCAGGAGTTGATTGGACTGGTGGTGAGAAGTACGCGCCAAAAGAATGTTGATATTGGAAAAATTGACATTATGAAAAGTTTTTCCTTCTTTGAAGTTGATGAGGACTACACTCAGGCCGTGCTGAAGGGTTTTAAAAATCTGGACTTCAATAAAAGAAAAGTTGTTGTCGAATTGACGAATGACGAAACCGTTATGAAACCAAGAGAATTCGGCAAGAAAAGTAAAAAAGCAAAAAGAAGCATGGAAGTTTATATTTAATAAATTCTGATTCGTTTGTTTTATAATTCATCCACTTAATAGTTGAATTCCATCCATTAAGTGGAATTATACTGATAGCACTTACGAATAAATTACAAATCCCCCCAACTATGAATGTATTCTCTTAATATGAACGAGTAAAGGCGAGGCATTTCATTCATGCGCTAACCATTTTTCACGTCTGTTAGAAATTGCAAAACTAATTATTAATTTGTCTGAATCGTTTACCTGCAAGATGATTTTAGCCAGAACAAAGTGATTCTTTTACTCGGGATATGAGGCTCGGATACAAAACCTAAAGACGACTTGACTTCATTTAATTGCTGCAATTTTTCAAATTTGAAGATTTTTTGTTCTATGTAATAGTGATTGTCATGGTCTCCCTCGTTCCTTTTCCTTAGTTTTTTCATCAGGCTTAAAAATAAACTTGCCTTTTTTATAAATTGGCAGTATTATTAAGCAGGGATATTAAAAAATATGAAGTGTGATTACTAAAGGTAAATTTCAGAATGGACTTCAATTATCAAAAAGCCCGTCAGTTTTTAAAGGATAAAGAAAAAATTCGACAAAGGGAATTGGACAAACGCTATTTCCAGGCCTGTCAGGACTTTGATAAAATAATCAAAATCATTGTCGAAAAGTACAATCCGATTCGAATTTATCAATGGGGTTCCCTGCTGAATCGAAAGGTTTTTTCAGAAATTTCCGATATTGATATTGCCATTGAAGGTATCACTTCTGCTGAACTATTTTTCCAGCTTTATGGTGATATTATGAATTTAACTGATTTCTCAGTTGATCTGGTACAAATCGAAAAAATTGAACCAGAATTTGCTGAATTGATAAAATCCAAAGGGAAAATTATCTATGAACATTGATGATAAAGCGGCAGTACTTCAAAGTGAAATCAGCAAATCGATTGAAGTTCTTAAGAAAATTGAAAGCTATTATGATCAATTCTTTCAAGAGGAATTTGAAAAAGAAAAACGAAAATTATCACAGGCGATTGTCTTTTCCGATTTAATCTGCAATTATTATACAGGTCTGGAAACAATCTTCTTCAGAATCTCACAATTTTTTGAAAATAATTTATTGCAAGATAAATGGCATCAGGATTTACTTCAAAAAATGACACTTAATATTCCAGGTCTGCGTCCATCGGTGATTTCAGATTTCACTTATCATCTGTTACTCGAATTACTAAAATTTCGACACTTTAAGCGTTACTATTTCGCGCTGAATTATGACTGGGATAAATTGGAATTTGTTCAAAAAAAATATGAACAATTAAAAATACGAATTTATGAAGAATTAGACAGATTCTTAGATTACCTGAACAAGCTGAATCAGAGCTGAATCCAGCCAGGAGACCTCAAAAGTCTCATTTTTTTCAAAAAGAACAGCGCGAAAAATGAAACCTTTGTTTCACTATTAAGTTGAATATATTAAAATTGTAATAAAATTCCGAGGGAGTGCTCATCATGTAAAAAAGATGGGCTGAGAATAAACCCCTTGAACCTGATCTGGATAATGCCAGCGCAGGGAATCGGATTCAAAAATAGAGAATCGATGAATTTGAACCGTTTCCAGTGCGCTGGAGCGGTTTTTTTATTTTATAAGGAATGGAGGTTTGAATGGCTGCTGAAATGCCGGAAATTGGAAAAGTATCTTCTGAAATTTTTGATCAAATCATTCTTCCCCATCTGGGGCGCCGCCGGCCAGAAATTCTGGTTGGACCACAACATGGCGTGGACGTGGCGGTTGTCGATCTGGGGCATAATCAGGTGATGGTGACAACCACGGATCCTGTCTTTGTGGTTCCGCCCTATGGCTGGGAGCGTTCTGCCTGGTTTGCGATACATATTTTAGCATCGGATGCCGTAACTTCAGGTCTGGCGCCGACTTATATTACCATAGATTTGAATCTACCGCTGGGAATGAATCGCCATGAATTTGCCCTGCTCTGGGAAGTCATGCATCGGGAGTGCGATAAAATCGGCATGGCCGTCATCTCAGGACATACGGGACGCTATGAAGGCTGCAATTATCCCATGATTGGCGGGGCAACGGTTATTTGCATCGGCCCGGCAGATAAATATGTGACCCCCAATATGGCGCAGATTGGTGATGCTGTAATTATCACAAAAGGCCCGGCGATTGAGGCTTCCGGACTATTCGCCGTTACTTTTCCACAAAAAGTCGCCGCAGCGTATGGTGACGCATTTGCGAAAGCGGCAGAACAAATTTTCTGGCAAATGTCGGTTGTAGAGGATGCCTTAACCGCAGCAGCCGTTGGTGTTCGGGAAAATGGTGTCACCGCCATGCATGATGCCACTGAGTGTGGCGTTTGGGGTGGACTTTTTGAAGTAGCGCAAGCTTCAAATGTCGGAATGATTATTGACAAAGATAAAATAATGCTTCCGGAGACGGTTAAAAAAGTATGTGAACTCTTTAAAATTGATCCGTACAGCTCAATTAGTGAAGGGACACTCATTCTGACCTGTCGACCGCATAAAGCAAAAGAAGTTGTGGCGCGATTAGGGGATAAAGGGATTCTGGCTGGCATCATTGGGGAGGTCGTCGAAAAATCAAAGGGGATGCATTATTTTGAAAATAATAAGTCATACCAATTGGTTCATCCGAAAGTCGATCCATTCTGGGGCGCATTTGGCAAGGCAGCCGAAGGTAAATAAATTTATCGTATCTTCAAAATATAAGTGGACAGGATAACAGGATTCTCGGAATTTAAAGGAATCCGCGGTTCCTGAGTAAAATATTTTGTAACTATTCAGGTACAAAGTTTAGTGGTTCCTGGTTCAGGGTTCGGAAATATTAAAAACGAAAGGTTTCTAACAGTGAACCCCGAACCAGTCAACCCGATTCATTATAATGTTTCTGAATATCATCACCGGGAGAAAACCCTGTCTATCCTGAATGTTCTGTTATCCTGTCAATTTTAGAATTTTTATTAAATTTTCCGGTTTAGGTCTAAAATTTGTTACTAAAATTAAACAGGAGCGGATAATATGTCAAATGAAAATTTTTATCAGCAACTCCGTTCCCGCACGGAAACGCTCTGGTCAGCTACCATGAATCATCCTTTTGTAACGGGCATAGGAAATGGGACGCTCTCAAAAGATCGGTATGAATTTTTTTTGAAACAGGATTATATCTATCTAATAGAATTCAGCCGGGTTCTTGCACTGGGTGTGGCAAAAGCACGTGATTTAGAGATCATGAACTATTTTGCATCGTTATTGCAAGCAACTTTGCACAGCGAAATGGAATTACATCGTAAAACTTGTATAGCTTTTGGTATTTCCCTGGATCTGCTGGAAAAGACTGAAATAGCCATGATTACTTCTGCCTATACCAATCTGCTTATTAATACCTGTTATGAAGGCTCTTTTGAAGACATTCTGGCAGTACATCTACCCTGTGCTTGTGGATATGTCGAAATTGGTAAAAATCTGCTGGTAAAAGGATTACCAGCGAATAAATTTTATCAGGATTGGATTAACACCTATGCTTCAAAAGAATTTGAAGATTTTGCAAACTGGCTGATTGAACTGATAAATCAGCAGGCAGTACTTGCCAATGAGACGCAAAAGGAACACTGGTATCAATTATACCTGGCCAGTGCACGATTTGAATATCTATTTTTTGAGATGAGTTGGAAGAAGGAATACTGGCCAATTGACATCCCAATTTAAGGTGAAATTCTTGTTAATTTAATAAAATAAGGAAGCCAGGAATGAATTTTTTTGATTCACTCAGGAATTGGTTAATCTATGTGATAACCGATGAACACATCAGCGGCGGTCGGACAAATATTGAAATTACCCGTGCCGCAATTGCTGGTGGTGCCGATGTGATTCAATTACGTGATAAAACCGCATCTTCCCGGAAATTATTCGAAGATGCGATGGAAATTCGTCATCTTACCTGGAAGGCACGGGTCCCCTTTATCGTCAATGATCGACTGGATATTGCCCTCGCCTGTAATGCGGATGGTTTACATGTGGGGCAGGCTGATCTGCCAGCATCGGTCGCACGACAATTACTGGGAGAAGATAAAATTTTAGGCGTTTCGGCTGAAACGTTAGAAGAAGCTTTGCAAGCAGAAAAAGACGGCGCCAATTATCTGGGAGTCGGTCCTATCTTCGAAGCCCGATCAACAAAGCCGGATGCTAGTCAACCAATCGGATTAACATTGTTAGCCGAAATTCGCCGGCATACCAGTCTTCCCATCATCGCGATTGGGGGGATTAATGCTGCAAATGCCATGGAAACCATCAGTGCCGGTGCAAACGGCATTGCGATCATCTCGGCTGTAGTGGCTGCGCCGGATATTCAAAGTGCCACCCGTCGCCTAAAAGCGCTGGTCATGTCCCAGGGAGAATCCACTGAATATGAATAATCTAACAGTGGCCAGTGTGGGGGAATTTGGCCTGATTGATCGGTTACAAAAAGTCATTGGCCAGTCATTTCATCCGGATTTACTTGTCGGAATCGGCGATGATACCGCTGTGATCCGGCAGAATGATGAGCGGGCACTGCTGGCAACGTGTGATATTCAGGTACAAAATCAACACTTTCGTCTGGAAAATATAACACCTTATCAATTAGGCCGGCGCGCCATGGCCGTCAACCTGAGTGATATTGCCGCAATGGGTGGAACACCGACTTTTGCGCTCGTCTCACTTGCCTTTCCGAAATCATTCCCGGTTTCACATTTTGATGCACTTTTTCAGGGAATGCGCGATCAACTGGCTGAATTTTCTGCATTCATTATTGGCGGCAATTTAAGTCAAAGTCGTGAGGAATTAATTATCGATATCACCCTGTTGGGCGAAGTGAAAACGCAGCATCTTCTAACACGAAGTCATGCAAAGCCTGGCGATCGGATCTGGGTAACCGGCCAGCCGGGCGTCTCTGCTGCCGGCTTTCAATGTCTTGAAAAATATGGAAAAAATTATCCGGCACAATTTTCAGCTTTGGTTCAAAAACATCTGCAGCCAATACCACGGATTAAACTTGCACAACTTTTGGCACAAACCGGATATATAACCGCCATGATTGATATCAGCGATGGTCTCTACAGTGATTTGGACCATATTTGTGGAATGAGTCAGGTGAGTGCAAAATTATATCCTGAAAATTTTTCGTGTCCAGCCGAAAAAGGAATTATTGAAAAAATCCTCGAACAAAACTGGATTAATTTGGCGCTGCATGGGGGAGAAGATTATGAACTATTATTCACCTGCAAAAAAGCCACCCCTTTCGAGAAAATTCAGGCTATTTCGCGAGATTTAAATATACAAATCACTGAAATCGGGGAAATTATGCCACCCGACAATAAATTTTCAATCATTATCAATGATCATGAAATTGATTTCACTCAAAAAAAAGGGTGGGATCATTTTCATTAAAAAATTCGGAGGAAAAAGGCGTGAAAAAAGCATTAACAATTGCCGGGTCCGATAGCGGGGGCGGTGCTGGCATTCAGGCAGATTTAAAAACGTTTTGTGCATTCGGTGTTTATGGAACTTCTGCAATCACTGCATTAACGGCCCAAAATACGATTGGGGTTCAGGGTGTTTTTGAAATCGAAACGCATTTTATTTATGAACAAATAAAAAGCATTATGACGGACATCGGGACAGATGCTGCCAAAACCGGTATGCTATCACAAATTGAAGTGGTCAAAATCGTCGCCCAGGCGGTTAAAGACTTTAAAATTCCTAATTTAGTGGTCGATCCCGTCATGGTTGCCAAAGGAGGTGAACCGCTTCTTTCAGAATCTGCCCGAAAGACGATTAAGGAAGTTTTAATTCCTTTGGCAACCGTGGTAACGCCAAATCTGTTTGAAGCCGAAGCCTTAATCGGAATGAAAATTCAAACGCTGGATGAAATGAAAAATGCTGCCATAGCGCTCAAAAAAACAGGTTGCCAATGGGTCGTTATCAAAGGAGGCCATTTATCCGACACCAAAGCGGCTATCGATATTGTCTATAATGGCAAGGATTTCTCTTTCCTGAAATCCGAACGATTCGATACAAAAAATACCCATGGCACCGGTTGTACTTTTTCCTCAGCCATTACAGCAGGACTGGCGCGTGGATATGAACCATTGGCTGCCATTACCCGCGCCAAAGAGTTTATTTCAGAAGCCATTCGCCAGAATGTGCCAATTGGTCATGGACATGGCCCAACCAATCATTTTGTCGGGGTTACGACTCGGTGGTAAACTGGTTTATTTTCGTTCACTCCATAAAAAAGCTTTTCTTTAAAACAAATGTGATTATCCTGGCACTTCGTCTTCTGAATTTTTTTACCAAAATGAATTCACGATAAGTTATTATTATTTAATTTTATTGAAGCTAAATAGACTTTAATAACTTTCAAATCACTTCATTTTTATGATTCCGACCCATCCGATTCAAAAAATATGGTAAAATATTTGCAAACTCAGCTAAGTGGAAATATTAATTTTTGCCTCTACTTTAAACTTTCAAGCTATTATTATTCATTTTTTGAGTTAATATGAATGCTGTACACTATACCAATAGGAGGAAAGGATAAAATCCGATTGGTTTTCTATTTAAAACCTAACTTTACAGTTTAACTAGCATCAAATAAAAACAGGTACACTTGTGACTTTTTATTTTACAAAATTCTGAAAAATGTCAAGTTTCCAATTATTGAAAGGAATTGGGATGCAGCCACCTGCCAATCCAGGGACAGTCATGTTTTGGATTTTTACCGATAATGTCATTGAAAATATGTCTATTTTACAATCACAATTTGAAGAATTACGTACGGCTGGTTTTGCCGGACTGATGGCCTTCGTTCGTGCCAGCCGCTATGGTCTGGAAGATCCAATCGTAATTCATGCCGTAAAAAAAGCCAGTGAATTATGTCAGGAACATCAAATAAAATTCTGGTTAACTTTGGATCCGCGGCTGCCAGCGCGTTATAATAATCGAACATTCGAAAAAGGACTCACTACCCTTTTTTGCAGTGAAACAATCTCGGGACAGCAAATTCCCCACCTCCAGCCGGTGGAAAAGGGTCGTTTTGATATTCGCTTCCAGATCAAACCCCGTCCGACGCACATGAGTCAGGATGTGGCAATTACATTCATGCCACAGGGGATTGAGCGCGTATTTGCATTTCCTGCCAACCTATCGGGATATTCACCAGCGGAAGTTATTGATTTGACAAGCCAAACACGTTTTTTTTATAACGGCCGCGATAATTACGTAGAAGCGTTCGGCACTTTTCACCCCCCGGATAGTCGAAACTGGTTAACCGTCGCTTTTTTTAAATTTAATTCAACCGCTTATGATTTCTCAGACTCACAGCATTTTTTTAATTATCTGAAATTATTAAATCGCTATGCGGATAATGGTGTTCATCTGGATGCCCTCACCTGGGACGAACCAGGTTATTATTGTGTTTTTGGTGCCTATCCTTATTCAAATGCGATACAGAAACATTTTGAAATCGATCAGTTCAAATTTTCCGAAAATTTGTGGAAATTAATCCTTCCAACAGCAGATCAATCCCATATTGAATTCAGGAATAAATATTTCAGCTTTTTACAAACATCTGTTATTCAACGCCATCAGGAGGCGCTTCAGATTGGCAAACAGCTCTGGAGCGAACAACTGGAAGGGGGCATTCACTACACCTGGCATTTTGAGTCGGCCGATATGGCGGATATGAATCACGGAAGCATGGACCTGTGGCGAAGTCTCGAATTTCTGGAATCAGGTTTTACAGATCTGGGGGGAATTAATGCCCTGCGGAATCCAGACAACCCATATTATGCCAATCTCGCAGCCATGTTGGTCACCACCCAGAGTTTAGCAAAATTCAGTCGCGGAAAAAAAGGTTACCTCAATCTCTGGACCATCGGTCACGATGATGGTTCGGGTTATCAAAACGCCATTATGAATCATTGCGTCAATCTCATGCAAGTTTTTTCGCTTCGCTGGCTGGCACATGCTTATGGCCCGGTCGGATTAATCGGTGACGAAGGCAGTTTCCTCGGTTCGGGCTACTGCCCAGGCTATCCCAATCACAGCACTTGGAAAGATTTTCCCGCCTGGAATCAACGACTGCTAGCGGCCGAAAACGAAGTGGATGGCCAATTGCCCTTTGCCAATATTCTCGTGATTTTTCCTGTGGAATCACTCTATGCATTGGGCAGTCCGGCTGCCAATCCAGTAAGTATGGACATTTTTAAATTAATACGCTGGTTATTGGATCACCACTATATGGTTGATCTTGTTTCCCCCGTTTTGATGAAATCCGGCTTCTGGGATGACAGTTCATTTGAATTAAGGAAGCACCGGTATGATACCATCATTTATCCTTATCCACAAGTCATCCCATCAAGCTTGTTAATGCTGTTGACAACTGTTCCGGAAAAAGTAATCTATGGATATTGTCCCCCCAGGTGGGATTCGACAGGCCAACCGATTGAATTAAAAATAACGAATTATTTTAAAGATTTCAATGAGTTACAACAATTATTAACAAATCTTTCAATTAACCGTCCAATTCAAGCCCCTGAAAAAACCTGGATTTCTCTCATAAAAATGGAAGAAAAAGCAATCATCAGCGTTGCACCGGCACGTTATAATGAAGCTTACAGCGGGATGTTGCAGTATCAAAATCAATCGCTTGCACTTAAAACAAGCAAAGGATTATCCCGTATTCAATTGCAGGTCGGTAAATCGCCAGAAATCATCTATCAGAGTGAGCGATAATTTAAATTTTCGAGTAAAGCTTATAAAATAATGCATCAATTTCAATTTTTTCTCTCCACCGCCAGGTTTTGTGACAAAAACGCGCATGATTTAACTTGAAATTTCTACTAAATTTTCTTATCTTTCTCTTAAAATTAAGTTCAAATCATTACTTAAACCAAATTTTTTATCTATTTAAATTTACCTTAGAAAGAATATCCAGATGAGCGTTAAATCTTTTCTACAAGCTGGCCTGATACTGTTTTGTATTGCAATTGCTTCAATTTCCTTTAATTTGAACTGCGATAAAAACGCATTAAATCCGCCGGATGAAGGGATTTCGGTTGGATTTCTCACTGCATTGCCATTGAATGAAAAAGATATTGACTTGTTTGTAAATTTAGGGCACCTGAATCCACCGGGGCATACGTTTCCGTCGGATCATGGTGGATTTTATCTGAAGATCTGGCAAAAAAAAGTCAATGTCTATGCACCGGGCACAATGAAAATAACTGAAATTTCGGTTATAAAACATATCAGCGACGGAATTACTGACTATGCCCTTACGTTATCATCTGAATATGGTTCCTTCCAGGTCGTTTTAGGACACTTGAGTGGAATTAATGACGCAATATTAGCGCAAGCACCGCCGCTGGAAAATGGGCAGTGTGAAAATTATATGGCAGGTGGTAAAAATTATCAAAAATGTACAATTCGGGTCAAAATTCCGATTAAGGCGGGTGAAATAATGGGTGTTGCCGGTGGCAATCCAGGACAATATGGTGTAGATTTTGGCACATTTGATCACACAAAAAAAATTAATTTCGCCACCAATCGTTTTAACGACTATCAATATCCTTACACCGTCTCTCCTTTAGATTATTTTACCGATGAAATTACCAAAAAACTAGCACCAATTTGTGGTGATTATATCTGTGGTGCCAGGCTTATCCGCACCACGCCCCCAATCGGCGGGACAGTTACTTACGATATTGCTGGGACAGCTCAGGGTCTCTGGTTTAAAAAGGGCGCATCGACCTTTCCAGAGGATGTGCATGTGGCGTTGATTTTTGACAATGTGGAAGCCAACCTTCCTGTTTTTTCTGTCGGTACTTCGATTGATGGCTTGAAGTCTGGTCTGTATACTTTTCAAACCAAAACGAATGGAATTTTAAATCGAGCTTTTAAGGATGTTGTACCCGATGATCAAATTTATCGCTACGAAATCACACATCGATGTTACGGTGTTTCAATACCCAATACAATTATCCTGCTTAAAATGCTGACGAAAACCGAATTACAAATCGAATGTCAAAATATTTCGCAAGGTCCGGACTGGAAATTCACTTCCAAAGCAGTAATATTTGAACGATAAAAAGGATGACTGTGAAATTTTTCATCAATACAAATTAATCTCCTTGCACTTTATCCTTATATTGTTTAAATTTTTATTACCTGACACTTTTTGATTATCTAAAATCTGGCCCCTCACCCTAGCCCTTTCCAAAAAGGGGAGCAGGAATAGCTACGCCCTCTCCATTTTGGTGAGGGTCATTGAATGTAGTTTAAAAAAGATTTATAAAAAAATTTACAGTAATGAATTTAAATTATAGAATTGAAAAAATAACAACAAAAAACGACTCATTAAAAAATCACATTACTTATTGCATCGGAAAATGGAAATAAATCTCAACGTCGGAATTTTTACATCAAATGAAATTGATTATATCATCGCCCAATTGGAAAAGGCATTCAATAATGGGTACTTAAAACGTCGATTTGAAGATAATATCTATTTATTAGCCTCCTACCGCGGGGTCGAAGTAAGAGGTATTTCTCCAAAATGGAATGTTAAAATCTATAAATATAATTTTAAAAAAAATGGTCATTCTATTGTCTGTGTTGATTTGCTCGTTCTAAACCAATTAATCAAAGCTGATTATGCCTGGTTTGTTCCGCCGGATTTACCGGTATTACGAATTGATGATGCCGGTTGGGGATTTCCTTTGGGAGGTGTTATGGTTGGAATTACGGACGAACAGATCGTAAAAACAGCGACGGTACCAGTCGAATATTTTCGAAAAGATACCCAAAATCGCTTTTCAACCAAAAAATATTTGAAAAAATACACCAATCTGGCCATTGAACTGCTAAACGAATTTAAGGCTTCGCCAACCACTCATCGAATCGAGATCTGTTCCGGATATGTAAATCAACCACTTCGGGAAAGATTGCGGAGTTATGGTTATGATGTTCGGGTGGTTGAAATCAAGGGATTATTGCAAGCTGAGCTTGAAAATTGTTTTAAAAAATATGTCCATGAAATTATTGGAGCAGATATTTATTACGATCCCAAAGCAATAGAAAAATCGGAACTCCCCCGAAAATATCGCGAATGTGTCCAATACGGCAAAAAACATTGTCCGGAACAATTAAAGAATGGCTGGGAGGCGTTATCCGGTAAACAGGATTTCGAATACTAAAGCCTGTTTAAAAAAGGTAGCGTAAGAATTATAATATCAATACATTAGAAGTATATAAAATTTTGAGTAATATACCCTAATTGAACCGACTCTCTCTTCAAAGCGAAGGCGGATGCGTTCAAATTTTAATCTCTATTTTTTTGAACAGGCTTTAATACATCAAAAAATTATTTTACAGCCTTTTCCATCAAACTAACAAGCTTATAAAACTTCTGATGATATAATTGAATAAGCAATTCAATATCTTCTGCATCCAATTGAATTAACTGATGCGTATTTTGCAGTGCCTGTTCTGGTGTCTTGATACCGGGAATAACCGTTGAAATTTCGGGGAAACTTAAAATAAAGCTCAAACTGAAAGTCGTGGCGGGGATATGATATTTATCTTTAAGTGGCCAGATATCTTCTTCCAAAAAATGTATGGCCATTTGTAATACTTCGGGTGTCAAGCGTATATGACGATGGTCATCTGTTGAAAATTTGGTCTCACGCGTAAATTTTCCGGTCAGAAGCCCAAACTGCAAAGGCATCCGGGCAATAATTCCATAATTTTCCTGATGTGCTTTTTCGATTATACTCAGGGCGTGTTGATTGAAAATATTAAAAACCAGTTGAAAACCAGCGCCCAGTTGATGTTTAAACATAAACTCAGCTTCTGGTTCAGGATCAAACGTGTTCAGTGAAATCCCCCAATAGCGAATTTTCCCCTGTTTTTGAAGCAGTTCCATGGCTTCAATACATTCCCCCTGCTCCAATTGTGTCAAACGGGCAACATGAAATTGATAAAAATCAATGGCGTCACGCTTTAAGCGACGCAGACTGGCTTCACAGGCAGCCAGGATGTAGGCTTTGGTGTGATCCCATTTGATATTTCCATCTGCCTCACGCTTCTGCCCCACCTTGGTGGCGATGAGTATTTCATCCCGATTACCAAAAGCCTGGCCAAGGAGGTTTTCCGAATGACCAAAGCCATAGATGTCCGCTGTATCATAAAAATTAATTCCCAAATCGGCGGCTTTTTCCAGGGCTTTTATCGAGACGGTATCATCAACCGGACCCCATCCGATTGGTATCGTTCCCGCCATCGATGGTCCACCAATCGCCCAGGCACCAAATCCAACTTCACTGACCAGTAAATCTGTTTTGCCAAATTGTCGTGTTTTCATAAAAATTACCTGACTTTATTCTTCATATCCGATTTATACCGGTGTTAAAATCTCACACAAAACTTTTCAATTTTTCAATGTCCTGGATGATTATCCTGTCGCCTTTTTCAATGAGAATTTTCTGTTTTTTAAATAAACCAAGCGTACGGGATAATGTTTCAGGAATTGTTCCTAACAGCGCTGCAAAATCCTTCTTGCTAAAATCAAATTGAAAAATATACCGATCCGTCTTTAATTGACAGTTTTTGAGCAAATATGTCGCAACCCGGGATTTAATATCATGGAGAGAAAGTTCTTCAAGTCGTTCCACCAAAAATCGCATACGACGCGAATAGGCAGCTAAAATTTTCATGGTCATCCCAGGATTTCGACAAAGCAAAGAGATGAAATTTTCTTTTGAAATCCGAATAAGAGCAGTGGGCTCCAGGGCCTGACCAAATGCAGGATAAGTTTCTTTATCAAAAATAGCCGCTTCAGCGACCAGCTCCCCTGATTTCTGAACATGAATGATATGCTCGTTGCCTTCCTCTGAAAGTTTATAAATTTTTAGACTACCCGACACAATAATAAAAAAAGCAGTGGCTTTTTGACCATCTGAAAACAGTAAATCCCCTTTGACCAAATTTTTCAAAGAAGTCGAAGCTTCAATTAATCGAAGTTCCTGGACGGAACAGGTTTCAAATAGAAATATTTTGGACAGAAATTGTGCGATGTCCATAAATTTTCCTTTATTGAAAAAAGAAGCCGTTAAATCGTAAGATAAAATGAGAACTTCGAGGTTTAAACGATGCGACAGAATACAAACGATATCTTTTAAAAAACCTCAAAGGTCTTATCAAATTTATATACAAGTCGGCGCGCTAGTCCACGCCAGCAATTGTTTTAATATACTGGGAACGGATAAAAGCCATTGATTGGGTATCATTGATTTGATTTAATTTGCCTTTAAATTCCTGGATTGAATTAAAATTTTTTTCTTTCATCCAGGTTTCAAGTCCTGTTAGTATTTTCTTGATTTTTTCCAAGCCTTCCGTGTAAAGAACCGAAGCTAATTGAACCACAGCGGCACCTGCTAATAACTGTTTTACGACGTCATTGGCTTCTTTAATATTGCCACTGGCTGCCAGATCAAGTTTTAATTTGCCAGACAGCAGCCCGATCCAACGCAATGTATTATAAAAACCAACCGGATCATTAAACATTCCTTTAACCTGTGATTTCATTTTCTTGGTATCAATTTCCGGCTGGATAAAACGATTAAACAAAACTAATCCATTCGCGCCATTCGCTGCCAGGCGAGTCGCAAAATGACCAAAAGAAGTGAAATAGGGTGAAATCTTAAAAGTAACTGGCAATTTAACCTTGTCTTTTACTGATTTCAAAATTTCAATATAATTATCCTCCAATTCCGCACCACTTTTTTCCGTTGTAAACGGGAAGATATAAACATTCAATTCAAGTGCATCGGCTCCGGCCGCTGCTATCTGTTCCGCATAATCCAGCCACCATTTGGATGTATAACAATTAATGCTGGCAATTACGGGAATTTTAACCGATTTTTTCGCTTTTTCAATTACTTGCAAATAATCGCGAGAGCCATAAAGCATCTCCAAATCGGCCTGTAAATATTCCATCGCTTCAGTATGCATCATTGCGCTTTCCTGCAAACCCAAATCCTGCTGTCGAATCTGTTCCTCAAAGAGCGATTTCATAACAACCGCACCGGCCCCGGCATCTTCACACGCTTTAATTTTATCCGCATTCTGAGTTAAACCAGAACTGGCAACAACAATTGGATTTTGTAAAGTGAAACCCAAATATTTGGTTGAATAGTCCATATTGCATTCTCCTCTAATTTATTTTGATAATGATTTCTCTTGTTCCAACTCGTCGAGAAAATCCACGGCACGCCGCAAGTGTGGAATGATAATCGATCCCCCAACAATCAGCGCAATGGTAAAAGTTTCATAAAATTCAGCTAACGTGGCACCTGCATTTTTCGATTCGATGATATGATAACGGATACAATCATCACATCGCAAAACCATGGAAGCCACCAATCCCATTAATTCTTTTGTCTTTTTATCCAGCGCACCGGGTTGATAAGTCTGATTGTCCAGCGCAAAAAATCGTTTGATTTCCAGCGTACTTTCTTTTAAAATCTTTTCATTTAAACGTTGGCGAAATTGCGTAAATTCTTCTAATTGCCCCATAGTATACTTTCTATATCAATAAATTAATATAAATCCCTTTAATCGAACAGTCATTTCTGGGCGGGTTCATAAGAATTGTAAAACTAAAAGATAATTAAATTCTCATCATGATGCAAGCAAATTTTATCATCCTGTTGTAAAAATGAATTTTTTTTTACAAATGGGACTTCTCAATAAGAATGATTGGCAATTCAAAAACCTTGCATTTTTCTCAATTTTTTTTTATCTTTGAGTTTATTCACTTATACAAATTACAGAACAATAAAAAGCGAGGTCATAATGAAACAGCAAAAGCGACATCTCATTTTAGGCATTCATGTCACTGATCGAATGACAAATGGGACGAAATTACAAAATTTTTTTTCAGAATATGGCTGTCATATTAAAACCCGAATTGGATTGCATGATGTTACAGATGATTTTTGTTCACCAAACGGATTAATCTTGTTAGAACTTCTCGATCATCAAGCCGCGGTAAAAGAAATGATTTCCCAACTCCAACAACTAGACGGAATTGAAGTGCAACAAATGATATTTGATCATCCATAATTAACTTCCCGTTCAATTATCCTTAATTAACCAAAAGAGTCAATGAAATCACAGTTACAAATGAGCTGTGATACGTGATTTATAATGTTTAATATTGAAAAGCGACAATTATTTCTTATCATCAGGAACAAAATTAATAAAAATGACAAAATTTGAACAACAGGTTAAAACGACGGCAACCCGGGCTGCCCTGGAGGCCGGAAAAATATTAATTGAAAATTTACAAACATCTTCTCAGCGTCAAATCTCTTCAAAAGCCCAATTTGATTTCGTTACCGAGGTCGATTTAGCCTCAGAGAAGACAATAATCGAACAGATTAAACAAGATTTTCCAGACCACGATATTTTCGCTGAAGAACAGGGGAGCGATCAGCGGCGTAGCGAATTTTTATGGATTATCGACCCGTTGGATGGCACAACGAATTATATCCATAAATATCCCGCGTTTTCAATCTCAATTGCCCTGAAGCAGGCTAACGAAATTACTTTTGGCCTGATTTATGACCCGCAGCGACAGGAAATTTTCCACGCTTTCAAAAATAAAGGGGCTTTTATGAATGAACAACCCATTCATACCAGTTCCCAGCCACTTTTTCAGAAAGCACTTTTCGCCACTGGTTTTCCTTTCCGGGATAAATCGAAAATCCCGATTTATCTCCAGTCGTTTGCTGAAATCTTTGGTAAAGCGGCCGGTGTTCGCCGGGCTGGTTCGGCGGCGCTGGATCTCGCATACACAGCCTGTGGTCGCGTCGATGGCTTCTGGGAGATCGGTTTGCATGCCTGGGATATTGCGGCCGGAATTTTGATTATACAGGAAGCTGGAGGTGTCGTTACCGATTTTCGAGGTGAAAACAACTATCTTGAATCCGGCAATGTTGTTGCGGCAAATTCACCCCTGCATCCGGAATTACTGGAAATTTGTTATCGTATTCTAAAAGACTGCTATTTCAATCATTAAATTGAATTTATTCAAATAAAACGCCCCCTTTCTTCAAAAATTCAGCAAGGGGGCCCAGGTGGAGTTATATCAGGAAACCAAAAAATTCTAAATTTTATCTCATTAAAAGCATTTTACCGGTGAGTGAAATTTTTTCTGTCTGTAACAGATAAAAATAAAGCCCACTGGCGACAGGCTGACCATTTCGATTTCGGCTATCCCAAACTACCGTATGTTGTCCCGCTGATAAAACACCATCCTTGAGTTGTACCACTTCCTCACCGAAAACATTATAAATCCTTAACTTAACCGCCATCGTTTGGGGAAGGGCAAAGATAATTCGCGTTTCGGGATTGAATGGATTTGGGTAATTTCCAACTAATTCCACTGTTTTTGGAACAGATGATGCATTCGCAGCAGGTAAACCTGTTGAATTCGCCGGTGAAAGCGTAAAATTGACTTCAGCATTACCATTATTCAATTGAAGCGGAATCGATTCCGAAAAGTTAGCAGCATTCCCATTAAATTGGCTCTGATAGCCAATTTTACTGGCCTGCAGGATATAATTTCCCGGCGGAAGACCGATTATTTGATATTGGCCATCGGCCCCGGTTCGCGTGAAAGATACAGGTTCATTTGATTCATTGAAAATATATACCGTAGCGGCAGCAACAGGTTTTCCATCTGCATTGTTGACGATACCAGTAACCGCCCCCCCGCCAATCAGCTCCCGGAAACCATTATCATATTTCAGGAATCGCAAAACAGGCAGTTTAAAATCAATCCCTTTGGTGGGTGAAATGCCATCCACTTTCACCAACGTGGCTTCAGCCGGATCATAAACATCGTCATAATATTTTCCAATCGTCCAGGGAGCAAAACTCATGACATAATATTCACCGGGTGGTAAACCTTTCAAATCATAATAACCATTCGAATCGGCCACTGTGGTATAAAACATCTCTGATTGTGGCCAGACAAGGACGGTAATGGCTGGCCGGGCAATAACCACTGCCACCTCAAAGGGCGTACTTTCCCAATCAGTAACGACTCTTCCCTGAATACTCCCCGAACCCTCGTTTCGTGGATTTAAAATAAAGTCAGCAGCACTCGTTTCACCCCCAATAACCTTTATCGGCGTTGCCTGTTCAGCAACAACGGCATCTTTATAATATTCAAAGGCACCATCTGCATAAACTGAAACCAGGTAATCACCCTCCCAAAGCCAATCGAATTGATATCGCCCTTTTTCATCCGTGATGGCATGCATTCGATAATAACGGAAGGGGCGGTAACTGATTTGATCAAAATCGTTATTGTTTGGGTGGATTTCCACATAAGCGCGACTGATTGGTTGGCCAGTGAGGGTATCCGTAACAGTACCCGAAATCGTCCCGTACATCGGTCGCATATTAAGCCTAAAATCTATTTTGGCGCGTGCTTCCCCATCAATCAGAACAATCGGGGTGGCAGTTTCTTCCGAATCAGCATTTTCATACCACTGTTGCCCAAATTTGGTGTCCAACCAATGGATTGCCTGCGCATAATATGAACCGGCTGGCAAACCTTTGACAGCATAAAAACCAGCGCTATCCGTGTACCCATAAGCCCTAATCTCAGTCACTAATTTATCACTGCGTGGAGAAGGTACAATTTGATAAATTTGAATATTGGCCCCAACCAGTGGTTCCCCTCCGGTTGAGACGACCGTACCGGTAATCACGGCGCGTCCTGAAGTGACGGGTAATTTAAAATTAATTGGACCCGGCGACATCTCATCCGATATGACGATGATTTTTGCATTTTCCGGCGTATCAGCATCAGGCCACCAGCGCTGGATATATTGCCAGCCAACCTCCGCCCAGACAGAAACCCAATAGTTCCCGGCCGGAAGGTGCTCAATTCGGTAATTTCCATCAAAATCAGTCACAGTGGAAGTCCAGACAGTTGATCTATCATCTGGTGAAACAGAGACCGATTGAACCTGAACATAAGCATTCGCTATCGGTTTTTCATTCAAATCGACAACGCGGCCGGCTATTGTTCCATTCGGTATTTTAATATCGAGTCGGAAGTTGATACCCTTGACAGTTTCCCCAATTTTGACAGCAACAGGTGTGGCATCTTTTGGATCAATCACATTATCATAAAATTTCATTTCCGAAAACCATTCTGACCAGAATTCGGCCAGTACAAAATATTTCCCGTCCGGTAATCCCAGGATAGCATAATTACCATTTTCATCGGTCACCCCTTTGGAAACACCAATCAGTTCAATCGGTATTGATTTGTCTGGATCAATTATCATAGAGTCGGGTCTAAAAATCATGGCCTGCAAATAAACCCCTGCCAGCGGCTGTCCGTTGCTGTTTGTCACATTTCCTGCGATAACACCGCCGGCATTTAATTTGAAATTAATATTGGCCGTTTCATTGGGTTCGACAACCTCAACAAGGGTCGCTTCTTCCACGGTTTGAACATTGTCATAAAATTCATGAAGATAACCTTCAGTCCAGACCTGAACCACGTAGTTGCCACTTTTCAGGGACGAAACCTGATAACGCCCTTCTTTATCTGAAGTTGCCCATCCGTAATCCTGATAATTATCAGTCGAAAAAACGCTGATATAGGCATCAGTAATCGGAGAGTCATCCTTTTCATTCAAAACAATCCCGGAAATGCTTCCTGTTCCCGGTACAATTTTTATCATTTGAATGTCAATATTTTGCGTCACTTCATTTTCATAAACGGTAACCTGTTTCGCCTGGGAAGGCTCAACCGCATTTTCAAAATAGATAAATTCAAAACCTTCCGCCCAGGCAACCACGTAATAGTTTCCGGCTGAAAGACTATCGATCTGATAAGAATAATTGGCATCGACCATTGCCAGACCTTTGCTATATTCTGTGGCAATCGAATCAGCCGTAAACGCTTCGATATAGGCATTATAACGGGATTTTTCATCCAATCCCCATACCCGTCCTGAAATTGAACCTTTCCCGGTTGTGCTGGAAACATTTATTTTAAAAATTCCCTGCGGAATTTTGCCAGCTTTTACAGCCGGATGGTTTTGCAAAAATTTTGTTGAACGAACAAATTCAAGTTGATGTTTCAATACTTTTTTATCCACTGGCTGATGAGCCGCGAAAAGAAAATTTATATTTAAAAAAATCAGGATTAAATTCAGGTGCAACAAAAATTTTAATTGGTGTAGTTTCATAGTTTCTCCTTTACCGACATGAGTTCATTTTTCAAAATTAGCTTAAAAAAATATTCGCGAACAGAAATTTAATTAATACCTAAAATTCTAAATGAAAATTTATGAGATTATAAATCAATAAAGGACCCCCTCCTGCCTCCCCCAAATTCCAAAAAGCAGAAGTTAGGGGAGAGGAATCCGGAGTTTCTCCCCCATTTTGGCTTTTTGAAAATGGGGGAGATACAAAAGGGGTCAATTTCCCATCGAAAACGAATTCACCAGAAAAAAAAATTTCATTTTAGAATTTTAGGTAATAAAAAAATCGTTTATAACAAAAGTTACCCATACGTATGACGCATCACGATTTACGCTTAAAATTTCAGATCTATCGCTTGTTAAATTTCGGTGAATTCCAGGTTCGGTGAAATTCAACTATCATTTTACTTCATTAAAATCATTTTTATGCGTTTTTGATTCAATCCAGCCTGAATCTGGCAAAAGTAAATCCCGCTGGGAAGCGCTGTTGCATACCAGACGAGTTTATGCGGACCCGCTGGCTGTTGAGAATTCAACAAAACATCCACTTCGCGACCGGCAATATCAAAAATTTTAACAACTACCTGTTCTGGTGTTGGGAGATAATATGAAATTGTTGTATTCGGATTAAACGGATTAGGATAATTTTGTGAAATCTGAAATTCAGTTGAAACGACAGAATTTATATTGATTCCTGTTGTATAATTTATACCAGGTAACTCTCTGCCGGCTGTCAGGGAATTGCCCTTTTTATCTGCCAGATAGATAGGGGTCCAATCAGGCCGCGCCGGGACTTTCTCTGTTTGAACCATCGAAGCCCATTCTTCATCGGTCAATCGATTGAAATTTTCAGTGATGAGTTCATAATAGGACATAACAGGGCCGACAAACGCCATGGGACGATAGTTATCGCCTGGTGTGCTTGCCAGAAAGACACCTAAATTAAAATTTCCAACTCCAGCATGTAGAATACGCCCCACCGGATTACCAAATTCATCATGCGGTTGTGTATGGACATCCACAATCACGGGTTCCTGCATGGCGGCTTTTTCAATGGAATAAAAAAGATCAGCATACCAACCCGTATAAGGTGGAGCACCGCTTTGTTGATTTAAAAATAGCATCTGTTTGAAAAAAGTAAGCTCTTCGGCTGTCAATGGCAGTTTGGCAAGTTCTTTTATAGCAATGGCTTCTAACTTTGTAGCGACCTTCCCAAAATTGGTAAAATAGTCCTTTAAATTTTTACTCGAAGCGACCGGTAATTGGCCAAAAAATTGAGCAGCATCCTGGGCGTAGCTTGCAATTTGCTGATAAAACGCTGGATAAGGCTCAACAAAAGAATGCGGAAAAGAGCATGCACTTCCCCCCGTATAGGATTGTTTCGCATAAAGCAAATTATCATGTCGTAATTGAGCCCAGGAAGCTAATTGCGTGTTCAACTTTTCCTGCTGCCAGGCAACCGTTCGCATAAAAAGCGGATATTTTGTAAAATCTTCTTCCGGATTTAATTTGCGAATGGATTGCAGCCATACATTATAAAGTGACGCATCCCAAAATTGTTCATCATAGGATTCAACCAAATAACGAAGAGAGGCAAGCTGTGAGCTATATTGATAACGATCTAATTCGTCCTGCAAAAGCGGGAGGGCATTATTATTACCCAGTACAAACATTGCATCCAGTGAATTTGGCAGGGGCCGCCAGATTTTCTTGTTCTGATAAACAATCTGCGGGAAAACCACATTATAGAATATGTACGAATCCACAATAAATCGTTGTCCCATGAGTAAAAAAGTAACCGGCAAGGTATCTGGTTCGGCTGAAAATGGATCCATGATTAAGATATGTGAAAGTATTTTTTGGCCGGCATTTTGAGAAGTCAACAAGGCTATCTGTAATTTATCATAAACCGTATCATCAAGTAAATCAGTGGCATTCAAAATCCCCAATTGGGATAAAATTTGTGAAAATTCTGCCGGCGTTAAATTGTCACTTTCGCCTACCAGATAATCTATTATCTGATCATTTTGCGCAAGAAGGGCACGGGAATTGGCTAAATCCATCAATTCATTTAGCATAAAAGCCCCTAAAACCATCCGTTGGATCTCTTTCCGACTCCATGGCAGTTCGAAAGGATTTACAGGCGGGGGTGTCAACATAAAATTCATGCGACCCAGCCACATCATCGTTTTAAAATAGGCTCCCAGATTCCGATATTTTCCCAATTGATGATCATAAAATTCATAACTATAGTGTCCGCGTACTGTAAATTGACTGAAATCAAGTTCCCGTGAACGATTTGAAAAGAGCGGCATTTTTACCATTTTTTCGGATTGAACTGCCTGCCAGACGGCATTCACCTCTTCCGGATTCGCATAAACTGGTGTTAGCAACGTTTCCTTCAGAAGGGATAACGCCAGCGTAATATACAGATCAACATCCGCCAAAGGCACCTGCAAATCAGGATTTGCGCCATATTTATTTAACAGTTGCGGATAAAAAATGACCAGCTTTTCAAGTGCACTCTTGAGGTTCTGCTCCATCAATACACATTCTAACGACATCAAAATTTCATCATAAGAAACATGAAGCGCATTTAAAATCAGATCCGTTGAAATAAACACCGGCAAATCATGCCGGTAGACAGCATGCAGCGCATGACCGGGACAATTAAAACTCAATCGCTCAGAAACCATAAAATGATTTCGCAGCAGGAGTGCCAGTTCATCCGGAGTTAACTCAAGTTTCATTTGGATGGAATCAAGATAGGCAAAATCATTAATCGGGCCAGCATTTTTTAAATCCGAAAAATAGCGATTATCCACGGCATGACGCGTTAATAAATCCCGCGCATTCAAGTCCTGATTGGCTTTCAAAAATTCAGCGTAAGCAATTGTCGAAAAGCTGGATTGTGCCTGGATATTCCAGTTTATTATGCCAAGCAGAACAAGCAGGATAGCAATTCTAATAAACTTCATAAACCCTCCCAATGAATTTTAATAAATTGAAAATAACATTGTTAATATCATCTACATTCAAATTTAATGCCAATTTTAAATTTTCCAATAAAAACAAAAACTTAAGCCATTTCGTAAATGCAAAAAATGCAGATTTAATGCAAAAATTGCAGTGTTACACCTTCAGAAATCTGATACTGATATCAGATTTTTGAAAAGTAATTTGTCGATATTCAAATATAATCTACAAGGTGGTCAAAAAATTGAACAATGCAGGGAAAAGACGAAGTAATAATTCACCGCGACAGTGATATTTAAGATTACAATACGCTGAATATAAAATACTGAAAAACTATTTATCAACCTTAACAATATGACAATACTCGACGCGAACACGATAAATCGCTTTTTCAAATTTTGGGAATCTAACAAAGCCGGAATTATCTGACATTTTTTCGCTTAAAACTTCGTCCTTAAGTGACAGGAGAACAACTTTATGTCCGGAGTCGTGGACATTAAACTTAATTTCGCCTCCCTCATGGGCGATGAGGATCGAATTATCGGTTCCAAATAATGGTGGGGTTGAAATTGTTCTTGCCGGAACAGGTGATAAAGTCAGCCCAATTACTTTTCTGGTATACGTTACCACGTCCAGAATATCCTGCAATTTATTCTTCAAACGAATCGCTTTAAGAAAAAGTGATTTTTGTCGGAATTGCTGACGTGTTTTGTTGATAATCTGGCCAAATAATTCATCAGGTATTGGATACCGTGTTAAATCGACCTCGTCAACAGCCGGTATATTGGTTAACAGATAATGGATCCGGTAACATTCTGGACAACTTTCCAGATGTTCCGCTATCTGTTGTCGTTTTGATGCAGGGACCTTCTGGTCAATATAATCTATTAAATTATTTTGAATAAAACTACAATCATATTTCGTTTGGTTCCGTTCTTGATTAAATTTCCTTTTTATTTCTTCCAAAAGTGTTTGACAGGAGTTGCAATCTTTCAAATGCTGTTCAATCATATCATGCTCTTCCTGAGACAATCCAACTTTGATTAAAAACAAAACCAGATCACATGATTCAACATGTTCAGCCATAATTAATTCGATCCCGGCGGTATTTTTTTATTTGTTACTCGTTAAATCGGATCAAAGCCAATCCGGTAATGACGTTCTACACATAGCCAAAACCGGGTTTTGTTTTTGGTCCAGATACTATTAACATAAGTTAGTTTAAGTCCTGTGAGACTTTCAATTTGTATTAAGCTAAGACCCATTATTTTTAATAAGATAACGCTCCGAATTTTGTGATTCTTAAAACTTTGAATGCAAAAGCTGATGATACGCTGAAGTTCATGATTTTCCAGGTCTAATTTATTCTCCAGTTCAACCGGATCCATCAGGACAGCAGGTTTTGTCACCAGATTTTCTTCATTTTCAATGGCTTCATCCCAGGAAACCTGATTTTTTCGTTTTCCTTTTAGATAATCCAGAAAATGGTTTCGAACTGCACGAAAGAGATAAGTCTTGAATTTAGCCTGAAATTTGAAACCTATCAATTTCGTGATTAATTTCACAAATACATCCTGCGTTAAATCACGAGCATCTTCCGCATTGAGCTTTTTGGAAATGAATATCGTGTATACATACTGATAATAACGACGGCACAGCTCTTCAAACGCGGCCTGTTCGCCTTGTTGGTAACGACGGATGAGCTCTTCATCAGTTACATTTCGATAGGGCATAATTTGTTCCGGATTTGTTAATGTTTTATTATGATAAATTTAACAAATCTAACATAATTCGCAAGAGAAAAATGTAACTGATACCAACTTTTTTCATCTTGATTAGACGAATGATATTCCAATATAAGCCAAAAAATAAATTTGTGGATTGTAAGCCATTCAAACAAAAAATAAACTTGCTAATTTCGATCAAGTTTATTATTATTGGATGCTGAATTTAAGTGTCCCTAATTAGTGTTTGTCCGCAAACGCCTCCGGTACTGTCATGGCGAGGAGCGTTTTGTGCGACGAAGCCATCTCCGCTGTTTAACGATGGGATTGCGAGCCTAAAAAACAGGCTGCGGCAAAAAACGCCTCGCAATGACAGGTCGTGGTATTTTCGGACCGACTCTAATTATAAAACCGACAGGATTTATCAGATAAAACTCGATTTAACAGAAATTTGAAACAATTGCTTATAGAATTAAAAATTGCTTATATTCGAACCTAAAGTTCACTTTTTTGAGATCAAAAAAACCAAAATGACAAATTCTTATGAAACGGTTATCATCGGTGGTGGTCCGGCTGGATTAGCAGCCGCGAAACACCTGGCTTTTTATCAAAGAAAAGTACTGGTCATTGATCGAAAAACAGGGCCATTATGGTATAATTTAAATCCTATCCATAATTATCCTGGCATAACACGCCCGATTAGTGGACAATCACTGATTAAACAATTAAAGGGTGAAGTTACGGCATTGGGGGCCGAAATTAAACATGCCAATGCCATCAAAATTGAGGGGATTTTTCCAAATTTTACAATTACCACCCAACTGCTTTCCGATTCGCAAAAGACTGAAATAATTCAAGCAAAGACAATTCTTTTGGCGACGGGCGTCTCTATTATCCACCCGAAAGTCAATCATCAATGGGAAAATTGGCTGGCGGTAACGCAAAAGGCAGGTACCTGTTACTATTGTATTGATTGTGAAGCCCCTTTAATGCAGGGTAAAAAAGTGGAAATTGTGAGTGTAGGAACAGTTAATCAGGCGATAAAAAATGCATTGGCTTTACGTCGTTTTGTGTCTGACGTAGAAATTTTTATATGCACGGATGGTTTTATCCTACCGAACGATGAAGATAAACGGATGCTTGAAAATTCCGGATTTACATGGCGGATTGGTATGCTCCAATCTGTTTCGATTATTGCACCAGGGATCAGACAGGTTTTGACAACCCAGGCACAAGAGAAAATTACAGCAAACACTTTTTTTGTCTCATCAATTCGCCGACCGCGCGCTGAATTGGCGCGTGAGGCTGGCATTAAATTAACCGAACATGGCGCTATTATTGCCGACGAGCAAGGTAATACCAATATCAAAGGCATCTGGGCGGCTGGAGATGTCCGACCAGTAGCCAGGCAAATTGCTGTTGCAGCCGGAACCGGAAATTATGCAGCATTAATGATTAATAAGGCACTGAATGAACCAGGCCACTAAAAATTTTAGTCATTTACGATGAAATTAATAAAATTAGCTGATATCTCATACAGGAAACGAAAAAATTTGTCAGGCAGCTTCATGAGGATTTATCTGAATAACCACCATTGTCATATCATCCAGTTGGGATTTTTGATGCGCAAAAGCCGTGATTTCCGCCAGGATGTTTTGAATAATTTTTTTAGCCGGATAGGATACATTTTGCTGCATTAAAGTCGTCAATCTCGCTTCACCAAATTCATCTCCATGCTCATTCTGCATTTCAGAAAAGCCATCGGTATAAAATGCCAACGTGTCACCCGGAAACAGACGAATCTTCTCTTCAACCAGCGTCTTTTCGAATAATTCTCCGCGTTCGAGTCCCAATGCCATACCAGCCGGCTGTAATAGATTTAGCTGGCTCTGGTTCCGATGATACCAGATCCCTGGATTATGTCCAGCCCTGGAATAGGTTAAACTCATCTCCTTCGTATCAACAATTCCATAAAACATGCTCACAAAATGCCCGCGATCCATGATACGATAAAGCATTCGATTAACTTTATTCAGCACCATTTTCGGCGAAAAATTTTCTTCACAATACGATAAAAAAATGCCTTTGGTAAGTGTCATGTAAATGGCAGCCGGCACACCTTTGCCGGAGACATCTGCAATTCCAATTCCGAATTGATGATCATTGAGCGTAATAAATTCGAAATAATCTCCCCCGACTTCCTGAGCGGGTAAACACAGACCACTAATATCAAAATTGGCAAACCGGGGTGCATTTTGCGGTAATAACTTTAATTGGATGTTTCGCGCAATTTCCAACTCGCGCGCGATACGTTCCCGTTCAGTAATCCGTTTAATGTAGGCTGGTAGCTCATGTTCCTTTATTTCAAAATATCGATTGGTTCGAAAACCTAAAAATGCCAGAAAAAGCGGCGTGAATCCAATTATCGTTGCTGAAAATCCCGAAACAACCAAAAAGGCATTATTTGTATTCATTAACGGGTGTGCTAACATCAAAACGGATAAAACAAAACTGGCAACAATGGTTGTCAAAAAATCAAATTTTATGAAAATTAAAATAAAAGACAAACCTATCACACTATTATAAAGAAAATTATAGGCATGTGGATAAAAATTGACATCGATATACGTGGTGAAGCATAAAATAAAAATAAATGGGATGAAACCAAAAAATTTATTTCTTAAATATTTGGTTATCATAAAATTCAAACCAAAAAGACTAACGATAATCATGGTAAATATCGTAATCAAACCAATGAAAATCGGGGAGAGCCAGGGGAAAAATCTGTCCACCGCATAAACAAAATTATAATGTTCTATATATGCACCAAAATAATTTGTTAATACATACATCAGAACGGTGATGATACCCAATAACACCGTTCCCATCCAAAAACCATTACTCATTGAGCGGGCAACGTTCCGATTAAGCCATTCTTTTTTCATAATTGCCTCAAAACTCAATAACCAGGTCGAATTTCGTGGAAATCTGGCGTGATAGCGAGAATCACCAACCCAATAAGCGAAAAACACAATTAAACTTAAAATTATATTTTCGACGAACGCGGAACGACTGAATACTGAAAATTGCACTTGCGAGCGGGTTTGGGCATTAATAATCCATCCATAAGCTTGAGAGACAAGCCCATTAAAGGTCGAACCAACAATAACCAAAAAAACAAATATCAGAAAATAGTAGCTATTCTTTTGTTCGACTTCTCCGGCATTATAAAGTTTAATAAATTCAACAATGAATAATAGGAAAAAAATGATAAAAATCGGTGCGACCAGCTCATTAAATCGCGCCTTGAAATTTACCTGAGTCTGAAAATCACTCTTTTTTTCTGCAGGAACGACAAATCTTCGGGAAAAGCCGCCGATGTTTTCTCCCTGAAGAGTTAAGACATACTCCCAGTCCCCTTTTAACAACGTATCGTTGCGCGTCCAGGTCATTGTATAATCGATACGATTTTTTCTGGGGGTGCTACTGACTATCTGTTTAAACCGGGCCAGATCGAAATAATTATGTTCCTGAATAAATCCCAACCCCACCTGAAGCGCGGCTGACTCGGAAAGCGAAGCACCAGGACTATCATCTGGTATCTGGTAATTCCAGCCAACAATTTCTCCTCCCGGGGAAACCCGTGCTTCTAAAATCTCTTGCGGGGTATCACGGGGTAAATCCTGCGTAAAACGTAATAGCCACCCATCGTTCATCGTGATATTCCCGGCAGACAACTTATCCAATTTTTCTTTTCCCAATACCTGGTTTAAATACCAGCGCACTGCTTCATCCAGAAAATATTTATATTCGATTTTAAATCGTTCAATATCCTTATTTTTAGCTTGAAAAAACTCTTTTGCTGTTTCAATGGCATTATATCGGTTAAAGCTGATCTCACGATTATCTGAAATAAATATGGCAGACCAGAAATGATAAAATAAAAGCAAACCGATTATGCCACAAATTATTAAACCATATTTTTTCAAATTTGAAAATGGATACATGTTCAACCTTTTCAATTTTCGATAATATTTAGTATAAAATCACAATAAATTCAATAAATATTTAAAAAAAATTAACATAAAAATTATAAATTTACTAAAACTTTTTAAATAAATTAAACTTAAATTTTAAAATAAAAAAAATATATTTTGAAAAAATTTAGAAGTGCAGCGTCTTTATCCACTATAAAAATATTATTATCATTTCAAATTAGAATCCCGAACGAAAAATTAATCTTTCTCTATCAATAATTGGAACCAAGCAGGTCAAGTAGGATTTCAGGCCGATTTGTTATGATACAATCAACCTGATGCGCAATCATTTTTTTCATCAGTTCTGGTTCATTTACCATCCAGACATGAACAGCTTTACCCGCTTGATGTGCCTGTTCGACAAAATGTTGCGTAACCAGCTTGTGATGAACACTTACCAGTTCCCAATCGGTCGAAAAAATATCATAATCTGGCATTTTATCAAAAATCAAGCCGACTTTGAGTTTTGAATTTAATCTTTTTACTTTCTCGATTGATGCCAGATTAAATGAAGTAATGATACAGTCATTGACAAAATTTTTCTTTTCAATTATCGCAACCACTCGCTCTTCAAGTTTCTCCTGATGACCGTTAATTTTTATTTCGATATTTAATTTTATTTTGCCACGAACCGAATCGATAACAGTCTCCAGCAAGGGGATGGGTTCACCGGTATATTCCGGACTTTTCCAGCCTCCGGCATCCACCTGCTGGAGATCAGCCCAGGTTTTATCCCAGATAAAACCACTATCATTGGTTGTTCGTTTTAAATCATCGTCATGCAGGAGGATGATTTGGCCATCCTTTGTTTCCTGAACGTCCAATTCGGTAAAATCAGCACCAAATTCAACGCATTTCATGATTGCCACCAGTGTATTTTCAGGGGCAATATCCGATGCCCCCCGATGGCCTGAAACTAACAATCTGGATTTTTTCTGGTCCATACAGAACATAAAAATCAATAATCCACAGAAGAGTAAACAGGATAGTGTGAAACGCATGATATAGCCTCTTAAATAAAGTTACCGATAAATCTCTGTTAACAAAAATGTTAAATAGGACGAATATAAACGAGTTCAACTCTCAAAAGCATTTCTTTTCATTCGAAATGGCGCGAAAAAATCGATGAGTCCACTTTAAAAAGGCCGGTCTTGTCATTCGGACGTAGCAAAACGACGGGGAAGAATCTCTTTTCAATAACTTACGAGATTCTTCTCTTCGCTCAGAATGACAGGAGGGTCCTATTTAGAGTGGATTTCTGAATTGATATTTTAATCCTCCCACCAATCCCATTTGGGGTGTGCAGGATGATAGAACTCCCCGTTGGGATGGTGTAAAGATGGTTGTTGCGAAGGGACTTCAAACAAAAGTTTGTTCTTAAACATTATTTTCACTCCTTCCACAAAACCATATCGATTTTCTCGACCCTTTTCCTCGATGATCAAAAATCGGGCATCGGTCTCGATAAAATCACCATATTTTACTTTTCCAGTTTCATAATTATAACGCGGTCTAATCTGCTCTTCAAAAAAATCCAGCGCCAGATTCGCCTTTAAGCAGATATGGATAATTGAATCCGGCGTTTGAATCGATAATCCCAGAGCTGCCGAATCTACTGATGTTTCGAGTGGCTTAAAGCTTTTCATTATATCGGTCAAATTTTCGCCACGGTCATGGGGAGTTAAAACTGTCGTAAAATTAACAAACTCCCCTTTTTGAAATTCACGCGCCACATATTGAAAAACGGCAGTATTGACTGTTCTATTGCGAAGCAGTTCAGCAATATTCATTTTCATCCCGGATTGGGGCTTAAACCATATTAACAAACGCCGATCGCTAGGATTTTTCCAGTCATAAAATTGATTAAACCGGGTATCAAACCAGGTTTCACCAAAATTAAGCACTTGCTGACAGTGAAAAATGTTATTGATGTTTAAATAACAATCCTTTAACACTTTTACGGTATCAAAAATGACAAAAATATCCTGAGATTTCAGGTAAATAATGGAACGATCCCATTGCCAGCCTTCCTCGGTCGATTGAACCCGGGTCCGGGAGTAATCCCATTTTTCAAAATTAAAAAAATGAATTTTTTCCGTTTCAGTTGGCTGATACCAGGAACGTTGATGTAGCGAATTCATCACTGGTTCCATTGGATTGGGAGCTTCGTTTCGAAAAACCAATCGATTGTGATAAAAATCAGCCCGGTACATCCCATTAGTGGAAGTCTCACGATAACCGGCATCATTTAATAAGACTGAATTTCTGCTCATTAACAAACAGATTGAATTCTCGTCCGCATGTCCATGATGCATTTTCTCGGCCGGCACATTGATGGTCGTCCGCAAATAATCACGATCACATCGGCCATAATCCTGATCACCTTTATAATTCAGCATTAAAAAAGTGCTTTCCGGATTCCAGCCATTTCGAAAAACGATTTTTTTACCAACCAGTTCATCCATAACCATTCGACTACCAGTAGTTGGTTGCTTTAAACCGATGGAATCGTTGGTGCATTCATAAAGAAATGGAAAATCAATATCAATTTCCGCAGGAGCTGCATTTTTTGCTTTGGTTTCAAAGATACGAGCGGCGGCCCATTTAAATTCTTCATTGTTATATTCCTGTGCGCCTCTTTCAAAACAGGTCAAATACCAGTGCCAGCATTCCTGCCAGCGCGCATCACCATAATCCGTGACCATTCCATGTGGTGCCAATAAATTGAGAAAATAATTAAGATAATACAGCATATTATATTCTCGAAAAAGGTCAGGAATGTTTAAAATATCAGCGATGTGCATCATTTTCGACAACCACAAGGGGAGATAAATCTGGGCATCTTCAATTGACCAGTTTCCCCAACTGGTTTTCAATAAATGCAAACAAAGTTTTTTCCACTTTGTGTTTTCAGGATGATCAGGGAGCAAAGTGATGATGCGGGCTAAATTTCGGGTTGCCCAGAGTGCCCGATTGTGGGCGCCCCATTCATGCTGGTCAAAATAATACGCTGCATATTCTGCTAACCATCTTTCAACCAATTTTTCCTCATCTGAAGTCAAAATTCCTTTTCCTTTTAAATAATAGTAGGCTTCTGGCGGTACAGAAGGAACACGCTTCCAAAAACCATAATCATCTTTTTTTCAGTTTGGTCCAAAAGCTGTCGGGAACCACTTTTCCAGATTTTGTAATTCCAGCAATGCTTTTTTTGCCTGTTCAGCATGTTGTTTCTCGCCGGTTTGATGGAACAGAAAAGCTTCAAAAGTCGCACTTCTAAAGATGAAATGAGGAAAATCACGCCCTAACAGCGTGGTGGGATCAAATCGTTGGCGCCATTTTTCCAATTCGACATCATAATAATGCTTCATCTCATTGGCAGCATTTAATATCAAATTGAAATAATCCGCCTGAGAAGTCGGTTTTAAATTCATATTCGTGCCCCTATTCACACGCTCCTGTTCAAAAATTTCCAACTGCTTGGTTCTATCAGAAAGATCTGATTTAAAATGATTAATAGGCAGACCAAATTTTCAAGACACTTTCAATCTTACCATTGCTGTTCGTAAATTCAAAATACGGGAATTTCCACCTGTTTTATCATTCCGCCACTTTTTAGCATCGCAGTTCGAAGGTGATGAATTCGGTCGATAGACTGGGTGGTAAAAAGTACATCCGAAACTTTTGATGTTCCGGCCATATTCTTTATAACTAACTATAAATTCAATAGTAAACCAATTTAATTTATCAATAATTTTATTCAATTACAAGAAATAAATTTTTAATTATCGAGTTTCCAAATGACAAAATTTCACGTATGACCAATGTTTTAATCAAATCACGATAATTTTTGATTTTCAATTCGCTTGTGGAATAGTTATTGCAAAAGAGCAAGTTTTTCTAACACATTGACATTTCAAAACTTAATTTATTATGACTTAAATCAAACCGTTTCAAACAAATTTTCGAACTCCAGGTCATAATAATGATTTAATTCAATTCTCTTGTGGTAGATTGTTGAGGATTAACGAATGACATTTTCGGTTAAGTCAGGCATTCTTACGTTATTTATATTAAGTCTGTCCTTTAAAGAAGTTCTCCCCCAGTTAAACGAAGGACAAATTAAAAGAGTTAAGGGAGATACGATAATTGTTACCAATTCAATGGGGTGGGAATTCTCCAATGGGCAGGATGTGATTATTATGCGTACAATTTCTGGCCAGCACAAAAAAATCGCCACCGGAAAAGTATATGAAGCCAATAATACAACCACTTTTATTCAAATTATGAATAAGACGCCGGAATTTCCGGTAAAACGAGGTGATTGGGTAACCTCCCAGATTGAAGATTATTCATCATTTATTCAATCTTTTACACTTCCAAAAAATTTTTTAAAATTTAAAGGAGGTCATGCCGCGATTTCCATGACCCAAATCAATAAATATATGATTCCCGCTTTTAAATATTTTAACACGAATGGAATGCCATTGGAAGGTCAAAAATTTCCTGAGGGATCACTTACAGCAGCAATTGAATATGGGCGAACCTTTAAAAAATATTTAAAAGGCTCTATTTCACTGGATTATCTCACTACCCGATTGTCCCTTTCTGAAGACTATCGTATGCGAAGTCTGGCACTCCAAAAATCAGTACATAATTTAAATTTAATGGTGAATCTAATTCTTGGCTACGAAAGTTTTTTCCAACGGTATAAATTATATGCCGGCGCCGGAGTGGGCATATCCTATGCGACAATGAACTCCGAAATTATTTTGATGGATCAGGTAAAACCTTTGCAAAATATTAATTCAACGGGTGATTATTATTGTATGCGGATAACAGAACAGGCATTTGTCGGATTAGAGTTACCTGTTTCCAAATCTTGGGGAGTAAGTCTGGCCACGCACTATCGTTTCAGGAGATTATGGTTTATTGATAGTGAATTTTCGGGGGAAAATAAGAACGCACCTCCTGCTCGTTTATGGAATTATCGATATAAAATACGTGAGCAGGAGATCGATCTTGAAGGTGGTGCGGTATTATTCGGAATGGTTTATTATTTTTAAAACAAGAAAGTTTTTTGGTGACTGCTACTTTTTATTCCTTCGCAGTTTCTTCAACTTTTTCTGGTGCAGTTTCTGGTTTCGTTTCGACAATTTCCGCAGGGGCAGCAGCGGTTGTCTCTTTGGTTACTTTCTTTGGTTTTTCAGCTTTTTTGGGCTTTACACTCTCAAAACCAACCAGTTCAATGATAGCCACTTCAGCAGCATCGCCACCGCGTTGACCCAGTTTGATGACTCGCGTATAGCCACCATTTCGTTCAGCAAATTGTGGTGCTATTTCATTAAAAAGTTCAACCAGCACTTTTCTATCACGAACTCGTTCATAAACAAGACGTCGGGAACTAACATCACCACGTTTGGCTTTGGTAATAAGCTTTTCAGCCACCGAACGAAGTTCTTTTGCTTTCGCCAGCGTTGTCCGTATCTTTTTATATCGAAAAAGAGCCGTTGCCAAATTATTCATCGTAGCACGATAATGACTGCTGGTACGACCTAATTTTCGACCTGATTTTCTATGCCTCATAACTAATTTCCTTTATTCCGTCGCAATTGAGTCAACAATTTCAGGGTGATAACTGTTTAAATTAATCGATTTCACCCTTCAGATATTTTTCGACATCCATCCCAAAATACAAACCCTTTTCTTCCAGGATTTTCGATAATTCTGTCAGCGATTTTCGACCAAAGTTTCTAAATTTCAACATTTCCTGTTCATCCCGGCGGACGAGATCACCGATGGTTTTGATATTGGCGGCCATTAAACAATTATGTGACCGAACAGATAATTCCAATTCATCGACACTCATCTTCAACAAACGGCGAATTCGTAACACTTCCTCGTCAACCTCAGAAACTTCTTCTTCTTCAGGTTCAATATCAAAGTTAATAAACAACTGGATATGATCCTTCAGAATTTTTCCAGCATACGTTAAAGCATCGTCCGGAGTGATACTACCATCAGTCGTGATTTCCAGAATTAACTTTTCATAATCAGTACGCTGGCCAACCCGAGTATTTTCAACCCGATAGGACACATTTAAAATTGGACTGAATAATGCATCAATTGGAATGGTTCCAATGGGTTGATCGGGAACTTTATTTTCTTCGGCCGGAACATAACCGCGTCCCCGACCAATTCGCAATTCCATTTTAAAATTTGCATCTTCATTTAAAGTCGCAATATGATGATCAGGATTAAGAATTTCAAAATCCGTATTGCTCTGACCAATATCACGAGCTTTTAAAACCAATGGTCCTTGCAGCGAAAGAGTTACCTTTTCAGGACGTTTGTTTAATAATTTAATTCGAACTTCTTTTAAATTCAAAATGATCTCAGCAACATCTTCCTTAACACCGGGGATGCTGGAAAATTCATGGTAAATATTATCAATTCGAATTAAAGTAATAGCGGAACCCGGCAAAGAAGATAATAAAACCCGCCGGAGCGCATTTCCAATTGTTACGCCAAAACCACGTTCAAGTGGCTGGACGCTAAATTTACCATAGGTGCTAGAGTAAGTCGCTTCATCTAACTCTATACTTTCAGGCATTTGTAATGACTGCCAATTCATGCGTTACTCCATATTTTGAAATTAGACTTGCTCCAATCAAAATTGTTATTCACATAAATTCTATTTTTCCATTCAAAATAAATAATTCTTCGAGCAAGTAATAACTTCCTTTTAAACCTCATCCTGATGAAAATTACTTATTATTTATTTTGAGTAAAGTTCGACAATTAAACTTTCATTGATCGTAACAGGTATATCGGCCCGGTTCGGGATCTCCACGAGGGTTCCACTTAAATTGGCCTTATTTAAATTCAGCCAGGGCAACATTCGTCCCTCTTTTACCCGACGTAATGAGCTATGGAAAATATCCATTTTTTTGCTCTTTTCACGGACTTCAACTTCATCACCCGGATTTACCTGAAATGAAGGGATATCAACCGTGATGCCATTTACCATAATATGACGATGACGAACCAACTGACGAGCAGCTTTCCGGGATGGGGCAAATCCTAACCGAAACACGATATTATCCAGTCGTTGTTCCAGCAAATAGATCAAAGTTTCACCAGTGATACCCTTGCGACGCGCGGCAATTTCAAAATATCGTTGAAACTGGCGTTCCAAGATTCCATAGATACGACGTAATTTCTGTTTCTCTCTTAACTGAACACCGTATTCAGATTGTTTAAACCGTTTTGAGCGACCATGCTGACCCGGTGCAAATCCCTTCTTTTCAAAAGGACATTTGGTTGAGAAGCACTTGGCTCCCTTTAAAAATAATTTTTGATTTTCACGACGGCATAATTTACAATTTGCGTCTGTATATCTTGCCATTCGGTATAACCTCCATTAGTATCTTTTAAAATAGCGACTCTTAGATTAGACCCTTCGTCTTTTCGGAGGTCGGCATCCATTATGTGGAATTGGAGTCACATCTTTAATTGCAGTGATAATAAGACCAGCCGCCTGAAGTGCCCGAACCGCAGCTTCGCGACCAGAACCAGGGCCTTTAACCAGAACCTCAACCTTCCGCAGACCGAGTTCCATTGCTTCTTTAACAGCAGTTTCAGCGGCTAATTGCGCGGCAAAGGGAGTACTTTTTCGTGAGCCTTTAAATCCGATTCTTCCAGCAGAAGCCCAGGAAATCACATTACCATATATATCAGTCAACGATATGATTGTATTATTAAAGGTTGCCTGAACATGCGCAACACCATTCGCATCGACTTTTTCTCTCTTTTTACCTTTTTTCTTACCTGGATTAGCCAACACAAACCTCCATTGAAATCAAAAAATTTTAATCAAAAATAAATTTATTTTTTCTTACTGGCGCCCAGTGTACGACGCTTACCCCCTCTACGTGTCCGGGCATTGGTATGGGTACGCTGCCCACGTACAGGAAGTCCTCGTCGGTGACGTAAACCACGATAACACCCAATATCCATCAGGCGTTTGATACTCATCGTTATTTCAGTTCTTAAAGCTCCTTCGACCTTATAGTCAGTTGCCACTACCTGACGGATCTTTGCAATATCTTCGTTCGTCAAATCTTTTACCCGAGTATCCGGATTAACGCCGGCAGCTTTAATAATTTCTCTGGACGAGGCATCACCAATTCCATAAATATAGGTGAGGGCAGCTTCTATTCTTTTTTCTCTGGGAAGGTCAACACCTGCAATACGAGCCAAAACAACCTCCTACTTTAAATGCCTTTAATATAAACCTAACCCTGTCGTTGTTTGTGACGAGTGTTCTTTTTACAAATCACGCGAATCACACCATGGCGACGGATGATTTTGCAATGTTCACAAATTTTTTTAACAGATGAACGAACTTTCATTTTCTTTCCCCTGTTTGAATATTAAAAATCAAGAATCTATTATTTCCAATTTTTTATTTGTAGCGATAAGTAATGCGTCCGCGGGTCAAATCATAGGGTGATAATTCCACCGTTACTTTATCCCCTGGTAAAATTTTGATAAAATGCATCCGCATCTTGCCAGAAATATGAGCCAGTATTTGATGCCCACTTTCCAGCTCAACCTTGAACGATGCATTCGGCAAAGTTTCTATAATTGTCCCGTCGACTTTTATCGACTGTTCTTTCGACATATAAAAAACACTCCGAATTAGTTATACTATCTCATCATACGTCAGAATCTCAGGTCCCGAATCGGTAATCACAATGGTATGCTCGAAATGAGCTGATGGTAAACCATCCTGTGTTTTGACCGTCCATCCATCATCAGCTGTAATCACATTTGGTTTTCCCATGTTTACCATCGGTTCAATAGCAAAAACCATCCCGGCTTTTAATCTCGGCCCACCATGTGGTTTACCATAATTTGGAATCTGCGGTTCTTCATGCAAACTTCTGCCAATCCCATGTCCCACCAGCTCTCGCACCACTGAGAAACCGGCCTCTTCAACAGTCGTCTGAATCGCATGAGATATATCATAGAGTCGATTGCCTGGACGTGCCTGATCAATTCCCGCATAAAGCGCGGCGGAAGTGACGTCCATCAATCTTTTTTTCTCCAGTGAAATATAATCAATGGCATAAGTACGGGCGGCATCCCCATAATAACCATTTAATTCCACCCCAATATCCACCCCCACAATTTCACCAGATTTGAGTACCCGTTCTCCAGGGATCCCATGAACAACTTCATCATCAACCGAAATACAGCTATTGGCGGGATAATCATGAAAACCTTTAAAAGCCGGATACCCTTTTTGACTCTTAATAAATTTTTCGATCTCCTGGTCAATTTCAAACGTTGTGATATTCGCCCGAATCATATCCTGAACAATCTTAAATGTCCGTGCCAAGAGTCGGCAACTCTTTCGAATTAATTCAATTTCTCTTGCACTTCGCAAAATTATCATTATTAATTCTATAATTTAATTGATTGATTGTTCAATTTGTTGCTGGACTTTTTGAACATCCTGATTTCCATCAATTACGACCAGTTTGCCAGTTTTTTGATAGTATTCAACTAACGGATTTGTCTGTTCCTGATAAACCTGTAAACGACGTGTAACAGTAACTTCATTATCATCATCACGCTGATAAATTTCCCCACCACAAACGACGCATTTGCCATTTGCCGGTGGTGGATTGGTTATCACATTATAATCTTTACCACAACCACGACACAAGCGGCGACTTGTTAAGCGGGCAACTAAAACCTTCGGATCAACATCTAATAAAATCACTGCATCCAACGTTAATCCGTTTCGTTTTAAATAATCATCCAGCGTTTTAGCCTGGTTAATTGTCCGGGGAAAGCCGTCTAAAATGAAACCATCTTTGCAGTCAGGTTGCGAAAGACGCTCGGCAACCAGATCATTCATTAATTCATCCGGGACAAGTTTACCGGTATCCATAAAAACTTTTGCTTTTAAGCCCAGTTCAGTTCCATTTTTAACTGCATTTCGTAAAATATCACCCGTAGAGATATGTGGCCACTTTTTCGGTTCAGCCAATATCTTGCCTTGTGTCCCTTTTCCGGTTCCTGGTGCGCCCAAAAAAATTAACTTCATTATCGATAACTCTTATAAATTTACTGGTGACAACTAGCCACGACGTCCTTTAAGTTTACCTTTTTTCATAAAACCATCATAATGGCGCATTAGTAAATGCGATTCAATCTGTTGCAGCGTATCCAGTGCCACGCCCACCATAATAAGAAGCGATGTTCCGCCAAAGAAAGAGGAAAAATCATAACCAACTTCTGTAACCTTGCTGACAATATATGGAAAGATAGCAACAATCGCCAGGAAGATTGAACCGGGTAGCGTAATTCTGGTCAAAATATGATCAATGTACTCAGATGTTTTTTTACCTGGTCGGACACCTGGAATAAATCCACCTGATTTCCGCATATTATCCGCAACATCTACCGGATTGAAAGCAATCGCCGTATAGAAGTAGGTAAAGAACACAATCATGGCCCCGTAAACAATCCAGTACACCACCGATGTTACATCAAAATAACGAGCGAAGGATTGCATGATATCGCTGTTAGGAAAAAGCTGTGTAACTGTCTGGGGTAAAAACATAATCGATTGCGCAAAGATAATGGGCATAACTCCAGCCGTATTTACTCGTAATGGAATGTGGGTGGATTGTCCACCATAAATTTTACGACCGATAACTCGTTTTGCATACTGTACCGGAATTTTTCGCATTCCCTGGGTTAACAGAATTACAGCCGCAACCGTCACGACCATCACTGCTATCAGAAAAAACTCGACGATATAGGGACGCATTCCAATTATCACCTGCCGCGCTTCATTGAGTAATGCATTTGGTAGTCGGGCGATGATACCGATGAAGATAATCAATGAGATACCATTCCCCAATCCTCTTTCAGTAATCTGCTCTCCCAGCCACATGATAAAAACCGTACCACTGGCCAGGGTGATGATTACCATAAAATAGAATTGTAATCCACCGATGGTTACAACATTTAAATCAGCCCGGGCTGAGTCCAAATTTATGAGCAATTTCGCGATACCAAACGCTTGCAATGCAGAAATCAACACCGTTCCATAGCGCGTGAGCTGATTAATCTTTTTCCGCCCCTCTTCACCCTCTTTTTGTAACTTCTGGAAATAGGGAACAACCGCGCCGAGAAGCTGAATAATGATGGAAGCAGAAATATACGGCATAATACCCAATGCAAAAACTGTCGCATTTTTAAAAGCGCCACCAGCAAACATATCATACAAATCAATTAAACCGCCACCCGCTAACGAGCTGAAGTATTTAATCAAATCTGGCCCATAAATTCCTGGTACGGGCACATGTCCACCCAGTCGGTAGATGAGCAGAATAAAAACCGTAAAGAGAATGCGCTTTCGCAGTTCAGGAACTTTAAAAATGCTCTGAAAAGTTTTTAGCATAGGATATGAGCCCTCCCGTTTGCTGCCTCAATTTTTTGTTTGGCGGTACTGCTGAATGCATTCGCTTGAACTTCAACCGCCCAGGTTATCTCGCCATCACCCAAAATTTTAACAGGAATATCTGCTTTTCGAATTAATCCACGTTCAAACAGGAGGGCCGGCGTAATAACACTTTCTCCTTGCAAACTTACCAAATCAGCTAAATTTAATAACTGAAATTCTTTCTTAAAAATATTTCTAAATCCACGTTTAGGAACTCGCCGCTGTAACGGTGTTTGTCCACCCTCAAATCGGATTTTTGATTTTGAACCGGTTCGTGAGTGGTAACCTTTATGCCCACGGCAGGAGGTGCCCCCATGCCCCGAACCATCACCTCGTCCGACGCGTTTCGGTTTTTTACGGGATCCTTCAGCGTATTTTAATGTACTTAAATCCATCTTTTCCTCAATGGTAAATAAATAATTCGAGGTTCAGCTAGTTCAATTCAACAACTTCTAATAAATGACTGACCTTATTAATCATCCCTCGAATTTGAGGGCAGTCGTTTTTAATCACGACCTGATTTAGTCTTTTAAAACCGAGCGCTTCAACCGTCTGTTTTTGTTTAAAATGCCGACCGATTGTGCTCCGAATAAGCTTTAGTTGTAATTTTTTTGTTTCTTCAGCCATGATATTGTTCCAAATGCTTTTTTTCAGTTTAACACCAAATTTTTATTGGCGTGTCTTTCGAATCATCTCATTTTGATATTACAGGGTACCAGGCGTTGTAAACACCTCTTTAGAAGCGATACCGCGACGTTTGGCAACCGAATACATATCCATTAAATTACGTAAAGCATCCATGGTCGCTTTTACAATATTATGGGGATTAGAAGAACCTAGCGATTTGCTCAGCACATCCTGAATCCCAACTGCTTCCATGATAGCACGAATGGGGCCACCAGCAATCACACCTGTACCCGGCGAAGCTGGTTTTAGGAAGACTCTACCGGCACCACTTTTGCCAACGATTTCATGTGGAATCGTTCCTTTAATAACCGGAATAAGTTCCAAGTTCTTTTTCGCCATTTCAGCGCCCTTGGAAATTGCATCGGTTACTTCATTCGCTTTACCTAAACCGATACCCACATGTCCTTTACCGTCGCCGACCACTACGATTGCGTTAAAACTAAAACGCCGTCCACCTTTTACGACTTTGGCCACCCGATTTATATGAACAACACGTTCTTTGAGTTCCAATTCGGAAGAACTGATTCGATCTTTACCCAAATCCCTATTCTCCGTATAATATGATTATTTATTAAAAATTATCTGGTAATTTAAATTTCTAAATTAAAATTTCAATCCGCCTTCACGAGCGCCCTCGGCAAGGGACTTGACCCGACCGTGATATAGGTAACCACCGCGATCAAAAACCACATTTTCAATTTTCATATCAATTGCTTTCGTCGCCATATCTTTGCCGACCATTTTGGCAACTTCTTTCTTCGGTGTTTTTGGCTTCAATAGTTCACGAACAGTTTTCGCCAAACTCGAGGTTGTTAATAAAGTGCGATGAGTTTGATCATCAACCAGTTGCGCATAGATATGTTTTAAACTTCGGAATACAACCAGTCGTGGTTTTTCGGCAGTCCCGTTCAAATTTTTCCGAATATGCTTTTTTCTTCGCTCGCGAATTTTCCGCTTTACAACTGTTTTATCACGCATGGAGATTCTTACCTTCTTACAATTTATAATCTTAAATGCTCAATTTATTTACCAGCCGCTTTTCCAGCTTTTCGGCGAACGACTTCTTCAATATATTTAATCCCTTTACCTTTATAAGGTTCAGGTGGTCGGAAGGAACGAATTTTCGCCGCAACCTGGCCAACGAGTTGTTTATCATGCCCTTTTATCACGATACTGGTCGGTTTTTCAACCACTATCTGAATATTTTCCGGGGGAATAAACACGATTGCATGAGAATATCCCAATTGAAGATTCAATTGATTCTCTTTCATCTCAGCACGAAGACCAACCCCAACTATTTCCAATTCTCTGGAATAGCCAGTAGATAGTCCAACCATCATATTATGGACCAAACTCCGATACAATCCATGCAACATTTTACATTGTTTTGTATCATTTGCCCGCGTAAATTGTATCACACCAGCAGCTTTATCATAATCCACCGTGATCAACGGATCAATTGGTTGTTCAAATTTTCTCTTCCCCTGAGAGACAGTAAGAGTATTATTTTTAAACTGAACATCGACCCCTGCTGGAACATTAACCGGGAGTTTACCTATTCGTGACAATTTTGACTCCTCACATTAACCTGATTTATTTTACCAAACATAACAAAGGACTTCACCACCGATATGCAGTTCCCGCGCTTTTCGGTCACTTATTACACCCTTAGGTGTTGACAAAATGGCTAAGCCCATATTATTGAAAACACGGGGAATTTTATCGACGCCCACATATTGTCGTAAACCTGGCTTGCTAATTCGTTGTAAGCCAGAAATCACGCTGTGATCATTTGTATCATATTTTAAATAAACTCGAATTATCCCCTGTTTACTATCATCGATCAACACAAAATTTTGAATAAATTTATAATCATGCAAAATTTTGGTGATTTCCATTTTCAATTTTGACGCCGGTATATCTACTTTCCGATGCTTCGCTTGGGATGCATTTCGAATTCGAGTAAGAAAATCGGCTATCGGATCCGTCATTGACATAAAACATTGTCTCCATTCTGTTTATTGCAGACAACAAGGTCTTTTTTGCTTAAAAAGGAATATCCCCACAACAGAATATTTTCACCAACTTGATTTAATAACGCCTGGAATCATACCATTCAGGGCCAGTTCTCGGAAACAGATACGACAGATGCCAAATTTGCGAATATAGGCGCGCGGTCTGCCACAGCGAGAACAACGATTATACTTTCGTACCTGAAATTTTGGCGTTTTTTTTGCCTTTTCAATCATGCATTTCTTAGCCAAGAAAATCAATCTCCTTCAATTTATTAATGAAAGCGGCCTAGCTTTTCTTTCTAAAAGGTAATCCAATGGAAGCCAGTAATTCATAAGCTTCTTCATCGCTTTTAGCAGTCGTAACAATGGTAATATTCAAGCCACGGACTTTATCGACTTTATCATAATCAATCTCGGGGAAAATGATTTGTTCTTTTAACCCCAGATTATAATTTCCACGACCATCAAAAGAAGTTGGCGATAGGCCACGAAAATCACGCACCCGTGGAATAGCGATACTGATCAGTCGATCCAGAAATTCATACATACGATCGCGACGCAAGGTAACAGCACAGCCAATTGCCGTTCCTGCCCGGAGTTTAAAATTCGAAATCGCTTTGCGGGCCCGGGTGGTAATCGGTTGCTGACCAACAATCAATTTTAAATCTTCAATAGCTGATTCAAGCAGTTTCGGATTTTCATTGGCTTCACCAACCCCCATATTGACGACAATTTTCACCAGCTTTGGGACCTGATTGACGTTTTTATATGAAAATTTTTTCATTAAATGCGGGATGACGTTTTTACGATAGTCCTCGCTTAGTCTTGGAACGTAACTCATTTTCGCCTTGAACCTTTTCGATTAATTCAATTTTTCTGATTAGGTTGTTTTAATCAACATTTCATTACATTTTTTACACACCCGAACGCGAATATTTTTATTTTGAGCCTCATTGCGCACCACATTTCGTTTAATACGGGTGGGTTTATTACATTTCGGACAAACTAACATCAAATTCGAGATATGAATCGGAGCTTCTTTTTCGACGATTCCACCTTGTGAATTTTTCGCAGTGGCACGGGTGTGCCGTTTAATCATACGCAGTCCTTCCACGATGGCTTTTTTCTCATCCGGAAAAACCTTCAGGACACGACCCTGTTTTCCGCGAAAATTTCCCGATAATACAACAACAGTATCTTCTTTTCTAATATGCATGGTTCAGCTCTCGATATAATAAATATACTATGTTTCAAAGAACCTCGGGGGCCAATGAAATAATTTTCATATACTGTTTTTCACGTAACTCGCGGGCGACTGGGCCGAAGATACGCGTTCCTTTTGGTTCTTTGGCTTCATTAATTAAAACGGCTGCATTTTCATCAAACCGAATATAAGAACCATCTTTACGACGGAATTCTTTTTTGGTGCGAACGATAACGGCTTTACTAATATCCCCTTTTTTAACAGTCCCACCGGGAATAGCAGCGCGCACGGAAACTACAATAATGTCCCCGATTTCACCATATCTTTTTCGCGAACCGCCCATAATGCGGATGCAGCGAACTCGCTTCGCACCAGTATTGTCAGCCACATTTAAATCGGTATATTCTTGAATCATTGTTCTCTATTCGCTCCCGGAAAACATTAGCTAATCACAAAAACTTATTCTTTAAATATATAAAGAAAAAGCATTATTTAAATTCAAATTTTAAAATATAGTTCCACAAAACAAAAAATTACTTTGCTCTTTCTACAATCTCAATGATTCGCCATCGTTTTCTTCGGCTTAATGGTCGGGTTTCAACGATTTTTACCAGATCACCCACATGGCTTTCATTACTCTGGTCATGTGCCATAAATTTCGAGGTTCTTTTCATAACTTTTTTGTAAATCGGGTGTGTAATTCGGCGTTCAACTGTAATGACCCGACTTTTATCCATTTTATCACTCGAAACCAGACCAATTCGTACTTTCTTTCGCCCTATGTCCGGTCGTTCATTCATTATAAGTTCTCCTTCATCAACCTGGCAAGGATTATTTATTCGTTTCGACTAATTCGTCAGTCGTTTGTTTTTTAGTTAATTCATTCAGAACCGTTTTTAGCCGTGCGATATCGCGACGGATTAAACGAATGGACAGAGGATTATCCAACTGATGCGTAGCATGCTGAAACTTCAAATTTTGCATGGCTTCAAGTTTATCCTCTAATACTTGCTCCATTTCGACTATTGACATTTGCCTGATTTCTTCGATTCGCATTATTCTATTCTCCAAGCTCTAGACGCGTTACAAATTTGGTTTTAATCGGCAGCTTGTGTGAAGCCAAACGAAGCGCCTGACGGGCAACATCCTCTGGTACCCCATCGATTTCAAACAGAATTCGACCTGGTTTCACTACGGCTACCCAGAATTCAGGAGCGCCTTTCCCTTTTCCCATACGCGTTTCGGCCGGTTTTTTGGTAACTGGTTTATCCGGAAAAATTCGAATCCAGATCTGCCCACCACGCTTAATCGAACGCGACATGGCGATTCGAGCCGCTTCAATCTGTCGACTATTGATCCAGGCCGGTTCCATTGCCTTCAGACCAAACTGTCCAAAACTAATTGCTGCGCCGCGGGTACTTTTGCCCTTCATGCGACCACGCATTTGCTTTCTATACTTTGTCCGCTTTGGCATTAACATGAGTATCTTACTCCCTTTGGTAATTCATCAAATAACTACAGTTACAATTCGGGTCGGATGCTATTCGCTGACACCTAATACCCAATCACTTCACCCCGGCAAATCCATACCTTCACCCCAATCGCTCCGTAGGTTGTTCGGGCAACGGCTATCGCAAAATCAATATCAGCACGTAAGGTATGCAACGGGATACGACCCTCTTTATACTGTTCAGTTCGCGCCATTTCTGCCCCCCCTAACCGACCGGCACAGGCAATTTTGACACCTTCCGCTCCCATCCGCATCGATGAAGTAATCGCCTTTTTCATCGCACGACGAAAAGAAACTTTTGCTTCGAGTTGATGGGCGACATTTTCGGCCACTAGATAGGCATCCAATTCAGGTCGTTTGATTTCATCAATATTGAGTTGGACATCTTTCTGGGTAATTTTTTGTAATTCCAGTTTCAGTTTGTCAACTTCAGCCCCTTTTCGACCAATAACAATACCTGGACGAGCCGTATGAACAGTTAATGTAATCTGTTTTGGTGTCCGTTCAATTTCGATCTTGGAGACACTGGCCTTTTTTAATCGTGTCCGAATATATTCTCGTAATTTTAAATCTTCTTTTAATTTCCCGGCAAAATCCCGTTCATCATACCAATTAGAATCCCAGCTTCTGATAATTCCAAGCCGTAATCCAATAGGATTCGTTTTCTGTCCCAAACACGCCTCCTATTAAAAATTAAGCGATCATCTTAAAATTTAATATTGTTATCTGTATTTATAAAGTTAATTAAAACTCATCCGAAATGACAATCGTTATATGGCTGGTCCGCTTTCGAATTCGCGATGCCCGCCCCATTGACGCGGCCCGGAAACGTTTAAGCGTGAGTCCACCATCCACATACGCCTCGGAAACAATAAACTGTTCCGGTTCTATTTTTAATTTACCTTCCACATTGTTACGAACATTGGCCACTGCGGAATGGAGTGCTTTTTCCACCGGTTCTGCAGCAACTTTGGGGGTAAAATGTAAAATATTTAAGGCCGCTTCGACTTCCTTACCACGAATCAACTCAACCACACGTCGAATTTTTCGCGGCGACATTCGGACCCATTTGGCCACCACTTTTGCCTTCATAGAATAACTCTCCACATTCCTTATTTAACTTTCGTTGTCTTTTCACTTTTACCGGCATGGCCCCGAAATGTTCTCGTAATAGCAAATTCACCCAGTTTATGTCCCACCATATTTTCAGTAATAAACACAGGGATGAATTTATTGCCATTATGAACAGCCAGCGTATGGCCAACAAAATCAGGAGAGATAACTGAACGACGAGACCACGTTTTGATAACTTTTTTCTTTTTCTCTTCGTTTAAAGCTGCAATTTTTTGCACCAATTTGGAATCTATATAAGGTCCCTTTTTAACGGAACGCGCCATAAAAACCACCTATTTTCTTCGTTTAATGATTAATGAATCTGACGGTTTTCGTTTTCGTGTCTTTTTACCTTTTGACTTTAATCCCCACGGTGAACATGGATGTCGGCCACCAGAACTTTTTCCTTCACCCCCCCCCATCGGATGGTCAACCGGGTTCATCACCACGCCACGGACATACGGTCGCCAACCCAACCACCGATTTCGGCCAGCTTTTCCAATGCTGATATTTAAATAATCCGTATTTCCAACCTGACCAATCGTCGCCCGGCATTCCAGACGTACCATTCGGGTTTCACCGGAAGGCAGTCGGAGCTGAGCATAATCTTTTTCTTTGGCCATCAGTTGAACATACGAACCCGCCGTACGGGCTAATTGCCCCCCCTTACCAGCTTTAAGTTCAACATTATGCAACATCAAACCTAACGGAATATTTTTAATCGGCATACTATTGCCAACTTTAATTCCTGGATTCTCACCCGACTGGACGCGATCATCCACTTTGAGCCCATCAGGAGCGATGATATAGCGTTTTTCACCATCAGCATAATGTAATAACGCAATTCGGGCCGTGCGATTCGGATCATATTCAATAGCGGCCACTCTTGCTTCAATATTATCTTTATCACGCTTGAAATCAATTATCCGGTACATCCGCTTATGTCCGCCGCCACGATGTCGTGCGGTAAGTCGACCCAGATTATTTCGGCCACCCTTACTCTTCTTCGGAGCGATCAGCGATCTTTCCGGAGATGATTTCGTAATTTCCTCAAATCCAGAAACCGTTTTATATCGTAATCCAGGTGTAATCGGTTTAAAAGTTTTAATAGACATTCGTTACTCCATTATCTCAGGGGTATTACTGATTTTCAAAGAAATTAATCGAATCACCTTTACGAAGAGTCACGATCGCCTTTTTCCAATTCGAACGACGTCCACGTGTAATTCCTCTTCGCGTATTCATTTGTTTAGATTTACCATGAACATTCACTGTTTGAACATGTTTCACCGTAACATCATTGAAGCGTTCCTGAATGGCTCGCTTAATATCGATTTTGGTTGCCGTTTTTTCGACCATAAAAGCATATTTTGATAACGCTTCTTGCTGCTTTAGCATTTTTTCAGTCAAAATCGGCTTTAAAATGATTTGAAAGGCTCTTTTCATTTATAACACCGCTTCTATTTTTTCTATCGAACTTTTTTGAATTAATAAAACATTACAATTCATGATGTCGTACGTCGAAACGTCCATCACGGTACGGATTTGAAAATTCGGAATATTTCGTCCAGCACGTAATATTTTGTTGTCTCTATTGGCAACCACTTCCGGAACTAACAACAGCACCTTCTGCTTGGCAATCTTTAAATTCTTTAAGATTGCATACATTTCTTTGGTTTTGGGATTTTCAAGGTTAAAATCCTCGACAATAACAATTTCATTTTTACGTGCTTTATAGGTGAAAGCCGAACGACGAGCCAATGTTTTCATTTTCTTCGTAATTTTAAGATTGAATTTATGCGCCTTTGGCCCAAAAATTCGTGCCCCACCAACCCAGACAGATGAACGGGTACTCCCAGCACGGGCAGTTCCTCGTCCTTTTTGCCGCCATGGTTTTTTACCACCACCACTTACCTCACTGCGTGTCTTCGTCCCAAAGGTTCCTTGACGACGATTACTCAATTGGGTTCGAACAGCCTGATAAATCACATGATCATTCGGTTCGATATTGAACACTCTTTCAGGAAGCTCAACCGGCGTTTCGGTCTGGGTACCATCAATTTTATGTAACTGCAATTCCATTGTTCAATTCCAAATTTTAGAAGTTTAAGGCAATATTTTCAGGCTTTATAATTATTTTTTGATAAATATGATGCCATTAATCGGTCCTGGAATCGCACCTTTGATTAAAATAAGATTATTTACCAGGTCGATTTTCAATATTTTTAATTTTCTGGCTGTCACGGAGTGCCCCCCCATCCGACCAGCCATTCTTAAACCTTTATAAACACGCGACGGATAGGACGATTGTCCCAACGAACCCGGCGCGCGTTGGCGGTCACTTTGTCCGTGAGTAATTGGTCCACCACCAAAATGGTGACGCTTAATAACGCCTGCAAAACCTTTACCTTTAGAGGTTCCAACGACATCAACCTTGTCACCAACAGAAAATTTATCAGCCCGAATCTCATCACCTAACGCTAATTGGTCAAGCCCATCGAAATCCCGGAATTCTTTGAGAACTTTTACGGGTTTAACTTTCGCTTTATCCAAATGCCCAATCAATGGTTTGGTAAGTAATTTTTTTCGGGTTTCATTAAAACCAAGCTGAATTGAGTTATACCCATCACTCGCCTGGGTTTTAATCTGGGTTACATAACACGGACCTGCTTCAATAACACTCACGGGGCTTGCTTCACCCTTCTCATCGTATATCCGGGTCATGCCGATTTTTCTACCTATTATGCCTATCATTATAAAAGCAGTCTCCTTGGTTCATCAATAAATTAAAAACTTTCTTCGCTCATCTGAAGCCGGAGGGCAAACCCTCCTCCCTTCGTCGATTCAAATTGAATGACGGGCAGAAAGAACAATTATGGGTTCGCTCAGACTTTAATTTCAACATCAACCCCAGCCGGCAATTCGAGCTTCATCAGTGCGTCAACCGTCTTCGAAGTTGAGTTTAAAATGTCAATTAATCGTTTGTGAATTCTCGTTTCAAACTGCTCACGCGACTTTTTATCCACATGGGGTGAACGCAATACGGTAAAAACCGATCTTTTGGTCGGAAGTGGTATTGGACCGTAAATAGCCGCCCCGGTTGATTTTGCCGTTTTGATGATTTTATCAGTGGATTTATCAATCAAACGATGATCATAGGCTTTTAATTTTATTCTAATTTTTTGCCCTGGCATTCACATATACTCCATCAAAGTAACAATCTATTGGAAATTTAAGTGCTTATTCAATTATTTTTGTCACCACACCAGCGCCTACCGTCCGGCCACCTTCACGGATAGCGAAGCGTAAACTCTCCTCCATCGCGATGGGGGTTAACAGTTCCACCTCCATCGTGATATTATCACCCGGCATTACCATTTCCATTCCTTCGGGTAGTTGTAATGTGCCAGTCACATCGGTGGTGCGGAAGAAAAACTGCGGCCGATAACCATTAAAAAACGGGGTGTGTCGTCCACCTTCTTCTTTGGTTAAGACGTAAACTTCGCCTTTGAATTTGGTATGCGGGGTAATACTGCCGGGTTTGGCAATGACCATTCCTCGCTCTAATTCGGTCTTGTCCACGCCACGCAACAATAAACCCACATTGTCACCGGCCTGACCCTGATCCAGTAATTTCCGAAACATTTCAACACCGGTAACCACACTCTTCCGATTGGCGCCCATTCCTATAATCTCAACTTCATCACCAACTTTGATAATGCCACGTTCAATTCGACCCGTGCCCACCGTACCACGACCAGTAATACTGAATACGTCTTCCACTGGCATCAGGAAGGGTTTATCCGTCTCGCGCATCGGCGTTGGGATGTAACTGTCGACCGCATCCATTAATTCCATAATCGGCTTTCGCCATTTCGGATCATCCAGATTCTCCAGCGCCATTAACGCACTGCCGCGAATCACCGGTATCTCATCGCCTGGAAAATGGTACTTGCTTAACAGTTCGCGAACTTCCAATTCCACTAATTCTAATAATTCCGGATCATCAACCTGATCCACTTTATTTAAAAAAACCACGATGCTCGGTACCATTACCTGGTGGGCTAACAGTACGTGTTCACGCGTCTGCGGCATGGGACCATCGGCGGCACTCACCACTAATACCGCCCCATCCATCTGCGCGGCACCGGTAATCATATTCTTTACGTAATCCGCATGGCCCGGACAATCAACGTGCGCATAATGCCGTTCTTTGGTCTGATATTCGGTATGATGCACATTAATCGTTAGTCCACGAGCTTTCTCTTCCGGCGCATTGTCGATTTCATCATAACTTCGGGCCTGAGCCAGGCCTTCTTTAGCTAATACTTGCGTAATCGCGGCGACCAGGGTAGTTTTACCATGATCCACATGACCAATGGTCCCGATATTCACATGCGGTTTGGTCCGCTCGAATTTTTCCTTTGCCATTTAGATTACCTCCAAATATATTTTAAAATTTAACTGTAATATAATCTTAATGTTACTTTTTTTATTTTTATGTTAGATAAAATTCATTCATATTGGATGCAACTTTTTCGTAATGTGAAAATTGCATTGTATAAAGTGCCCGTCCCTGACTCATGGAACGTACGGCCGTCGCATAACCAAACATCTGTTTTAATGGAACTATCGCCTGAATAATTTGATCACCATTCCTTGAATCGATACTTTGTATCTTTCCATCCCTTGAGTTCAGGTTTCCAATCACATCGCCCAGATACAATTCTGGTACAATAATTTCGACCTTCATAAAAGGTTCAAGGAGTATGGGTTCGGCTTTCGCCAGTGCATTTTTTAATGCCATTATCGAAGCGATTTTAAAAGTTAATTCATTCGATTCATCTTCACTATAAGAGCCACCAACCAGCGAGACCTTAATATCAATGACTTGATAACCGGCCACCACCCCGCTGAAAGCGCCTTCTTTAATCCCGGTTTCAATTGCCGGGTAATATACCTTTGGAATCAGATTATTGCCTTTGATAAGGTTAACGAACTCAAAACCTTTTCGAGGATTAGGTTCAACCTCTATCACTACATGTGCAAATTGCCCTTTACCTGTGGCACTTTGCCGATAAAATTTTTCTTCCCAGCGAAAACTTTTTTGAATCGTTTCTTTATAAGCGACTTGCGGCTTCCCGATATTCGCTTGAACTTTAAACTCACGTACTAATCGGTCAATTAAAATTTCCAGATGAAGCTCACCCATCCCGGAAATGATTGTCTGACCGGTTTCTTCATTCATCCGGACCATAAAAGTGGGGTCTTCATCCGCCAATCGGGATAACGAATCGTTTAATTTTTCCTGGTCGGCTTTCGTTCTCGGTTCTATTGAAACATAAATCACTGGATCAGGAAATTTCATCGTTTCTAACAGAATCGGCTTTCGTATGTCGGTTAGCGTGTGTCCTGTTTTTGTCTCTTTAAATCCAACACCGGCAACAATATCGCCACATACAGCTTCTGAAATATCTTCCTTTTTATTGGCGGCCATTAACAGAATTCGCCCCAGGCGCTCTTTCTTTTCCAGATTTACATTATACGCTTGCTGACCAACACTAATTTTTCCTGAATAGATTCGGAAAAATACAAGGCGCCCGACAAATGGGTCTGTTGCAACCTTAAAGGCTAACGCCGCAAAAGGGGCATCTTCTTGAGTTAAACGAACTTCTGTTTTACCCGTTTCTGGATTCACACCTTCAATAGGCGGTACATCTAAGGGCGAAGGTAAATAAGATACGACTGCATCCAGAAGTTGCTGCACCCCTTTATTGCGAAAAGAAGCGCCACATAAAATCGGAATCATCTTTGAATTCAAGGTCGCGCGTCGCACAGCAGCGTTTAATATTTCCGAAGAGACCGCATGTCCCTCCAGATATAATTCCATAATTTGATCATCAAATTCGGAAATTTTTTCCAGCAGTATATTTCGATAATGTTCTGCTTGTTCAAGAAACTCCGTGGGGACGTCTTCTTCATAAAAAACGGCGCCCAGCGATTCATTTTCGTACGTGATAGCCTTCATTTTAACCAGGTCAATCACGCCAAAGAATGAATCTTCGCTCCCTATCGGGATTTGAACTGGCACTGGATTTGCATTCAGACGTTCACGGATCATATCCACAGCGCGAAAGAAGTTCGCGCCTACACGATCCATTTTATTTATATAGGCAATTCGTGGGATATGATAGCGATCGGCTTGCTTCCAGACTGTTTCGGATTGAGGTTCCACCCCACCAACAGCACAAAATAACGCAATAGCACCATCAAGCACTCTCAAGCTACGTTCAACTTCAACTGTAAAATCAACATGACCGGGTGTATCGATAATGTTGATCCGATAATCCTTCCAATAAGTCGTGATAGCTGCCGAAGTAATGGTAATACCACGTTCTTTTTCTTGCTGCATCCAGTCCATCGTGGCAGCACCATCATCAACTTCACCAATTCGATGGACCTTTCCAGTATAATAAAGAATTCGTTCGGTTGTTGTTGTTTTACCAGCATCAATATGTGCCATGATGCCAATATTTCGAGTCCTTTCTAGTGAACTCTTTTTTTGTTGCATAAAAACTCCACTATCTCATTTCAGGAGAAACCAAGACCGGCGTTTCTCCCCGATATGTGGAGAAAGGCACGAACGATTTCACGAATACAACAAAATCATCCTTAAAAGAATAGACTTATCGGGAGAATTGAAATACTATTTTTTTATATTACCATCTAAAATGAGCAAAAGCGCGGTTGGCTTCAGCCATTTTATGAGTATCTTCACGTTTTTTAATTGAAGCACCTTCATTCTTGGAAGCGGCCAGAAGTTCGGCAGCCAGAGCTTCAGACATGGTCTTTTCGGGTCTATCTTTCGAGTAATTTATCACCCATCGAATCGCTAATGACTGTTGTCGTTCGGGGCGAACTTCAACTGGCACCTGATATGTAGCACCGCCAACACGTCGTGACTTCACTTCGATTAATGGCTTAATATTGTTAAGAGCTTTCACAAACAACTCAAGACCGTTCTGACCCGTCTTTTTTTCCATTATATCAAGGGCTTTATAGAAGATACGTTCAGCAGTGCTTTTTTTACCATGCTTCATCAGATTAGTGATAAACTTATACACCAAAATGCTTTTATGCTTTGGATCTGGTAAAACTTCTCGCGCAATAACTTTCTTTCTTCTCGGCATTCTCGTTTCTACAAATTTAAGTTAATCGTTGATTCAGGCTTACTTTTTACGTTTTGTACCATATTTAGAACGACCGCGTTTACGATCGGTCACGCCGCTGGTATCCAGGACGCCTCGAATAATATGATAACGAACACCCGGTAAATCTTTAACACGACCACCCCGAATCATTACAATCGAGTGTTCCTGTAAATTGTGCCCTTCTCCGGGGATATACGCTGTCACTTCAAAACCATTTGACAATCGAACTCGAGCTACTTTCCGTAAAGCTGAATTCGGCTTCTTGGGAGTTGTCGTATAGACACGGGTACATACGCCTCGGCGTTGAGGAGAACCCGTTAGTGCCGGCGTCTTCGTCTTCGAACTAACCTTCTGTCGGCCATGATGAATTAACTGATTAATTGTCGGCAATGATGCCTCCTCTAATTTTTGAAACCGAAATATAACAAATCTTTTTGAAAATATCAATCTTTTTTTTTATTTTTTAGAGAATTATATCAACTTTTTTTGGCATTGACAGCTTTTCAGGTTTCTGATCATTCAATTTCGTCAGCCACGACTGGATTTTCCTGAGAATCCGCTTCGGGTATTTCATCTTCACTGTGAACAACAATCCCGCGATATTTCGTTAGTCCGGTTCCAGCAGGAATTAAATTCCCCATAACGACATTCTCTTTTAATCCCGCAAGTTGATCAATTTTTCCTTCAATCGAAGCATCGGTCAATACCCGGGTCGTTTCCTGGAACGACGCCGCGGAAATGAAACTATCCGTAGTCAATGAGGCTTTGGTGATTCCTAATAGCAATGGTTGAAAAGTTGCTGGTTGCGCTGGCCGCATTTTCGGAAGTGCTTTATTCTCCCGAGTTAAACGGTCACTTTCCCTCTCGAACTCCTCACGCGAGACCATGTCATTTTCCATCCATTTTGAATCGCCAGAATCAGTGACAACAACCATCTTCCGAATCTCGGTGTTACGCGCCAGGAAGTGTAAGCGGTCAATCTGATCACCTTCCAGATATTCGGTATCACCTGGATCTTCGACTTTCACTTTCTGAAGCATCTGACGTACAATGACCTCAATATGCTTATCATTAATCCGCACGCCCTGCAGTCGGTACACTTCCTGAATTTCATTAACAAGGTATTCCTGAACCCGGTTAGCCCCCATGATATTCAAAATATCATGCGGCGCAATAGAACCTTCAGAAAGCTTTTCGCCGGCCTGTACCTCATCATTATCATGAACAAGCACATGCTTTCCATAAGGAATCATGTATACTTTTTCTTCCTGGCCATCTTTTGACAATACACTAATTCGGCGAACACCACGTTTAATTTCTCCAAATTTCACCACACCATCAATTTCACTGACGATAGCAGGTTCTTTCGGTCGACGCGCTTCAAAAAGTTCCGCCACCCGTGGCAACCCCCCCGTGATATCACGTGTTTTTGCAATTTCACGCGGGATCTTGACCAAAACATCACCCGCAGTGACTTTGTCGCCATCATGAATCTGAAGATAGGCATGTGTCGGAATAATATAAGATCCCAACTCTACATTATTGGTCTCACTCAATATCCGCACTTGTGGACTCAAATTTCGACTTCTGGTTTCTATAGTAACCCGTTGTCGTAATCCAGTCGTTTCGTCCAGTTCCTCACGATAGGTAACATTTTCTTCCATATCCTGAAACGCAACAACTCCAGAATAGGTAGTAATAATGCTGGCATTATATGGATCCCAGTTAAAAAGAATCTGGCCCGCTTCTACGGGGGCACCATCCATCAAAAGGATGTGTGCCCCATAAGGAACATTATATCGGGCGACTGTTCGATTATCAGGATCTAAAATTTTTATCTGACCGTTACGACCAACAACGATATTCGTTTGATCACTTTCGCGATAGATGAAACGAATATTCTCATATTCAACGCGACCAGTAAATTTGGTTGGCACCTGGGATTGGGCAGCAATTCGTGATGCTGTCCCACCGATATGGAAAGTTCGCAAGGTCAACTGTGTACCAGGTTCACCAATCGATTGCGCGGCCATAACGCCTACCGCTTCACCCATTCCAACCGGATTTCCAGTCGCCAGGTTAATACCGTAACACAAACTACAAACACCACGTTCTGCTTCACAGGTCAATACTGAACGGATATAGACTGTTTCAATACCAGCATTGGAAATTTTATCGGCGATATCTTCTGTGATAAGATTCCCGGCCTCGATGATAATTTCGGAGGTTTCCGGATCGAACACATCTTCAGCCGCATACCGACCTAGAATTCGGTCGCGTAAGGGTTCGATAACATCTTCCCCTTCTTTTAAATCCCCAATTCGTAAGCCCAGGATGGTTCCACAATCAAACGTGGTAATAATAACATCCTGGGAAACATCAACCAGTCGCCGTGTTAGATAACCAGCATCGGCTGTTTTCAAAGCCGTGTCTGCAAGACCTTTTCGGGCTCCGTGGGTGGAAATGAAGTATTCCAACACAGATAAACCTTCACGGAAATTAGCAGTAATCGGGTTTTCAATAATTTCACCCATTGAACCAGTCATCTTCTTTTGCGGTTTTGCCATCAAACCACGCATCCCAGCAAGCTGGCGAATCTGTTCGCGTGAACCGCGCGCACCCGAATCCGCCATCATGAAGATTGGATTGAACCCGCTTTGCGAATTCCGTAAATTATTGAAAAGACGGTCCGCAACCGCTGTTGTTGTATGTGTCCAGATATCAATAATTTTATTGTAACGTTCACCGTCAGTAATTAATCGTTTTTCATATTGGCGTTGAATCTCTTCTGCCTGATGATAAGCCCGTTTTAAAAGAGTTACTTTTTCTTCGGGAACAATAACATCTTCAATTCCAACCGTTGTACCGGATCGCATGGCATAATGAAAGCCAGTTTCTTTTAACCGATCCAGAAAAATAACGGTTTTATAATTTCCTAACCTTTTGTATGATAAGGCAACAATTTCTTCAATTCGTTTTTTGGTCAAAACTTCGTTCACATAAGGCAATTCAGCCGGAACGATTTCATTAAAAATAGCCCGTCCAACAGTTGTCTCAATAAGCTGTCCGGATCGTAATTTTAACTTAATATTGGCATGGAGATCAATTTTACCATTATCATAAGCCAATTTCACCTCAGTCGTTGAGGCAAACATTTTACCTTCACCATTGGCATTTTTTCGGCCTTTTGTTAAATAATAACAACCAAGTACGATATCCTGACTGGGGATAGCCAGTGGTCGCCCATTGGCTGGTGAAAGAATATTGTGACTGGCCAACATTAAAATTCGTGTTTCAACCTGGGCATAATAAGAAAGCGGAATATGAACCGCCATCTGATCACCATCAAAGTCGGCGTTAAACGCAGCGCAGACCAGGGGGTGAATTTGAAGCGCCTTGCCTTCCACCAGAATAGGCTGAAATGCCTGAATTCCCAGACGGTGCAACGTTGGGGCGCGGTTTAGCATCACGGGATGATCTTCAATAATCTCTTCCAGAATATCCCAGACTTCAGAACCACGACGTTCCACCAATTTTTTGGCACTTTTTACGGTTTTAACCAATCCGCGTTCAACCAGCTTACGAATAACAAAGGGTTTAAATAATTCCAACGCCATTTCTTTCGGTAAACCACATTCGTGGAGTTTTAATTCCGGCCCTACGACAATAACCGAACGGCCTGAATAGTCAATTCGTTTTCCTAAAAGATTCTGACGAAATCGACCCTGTTTTCCGCGAAGCATATCCGAAAGAGATTTTAAAGCACGATTCCCATCGCCACGAACAGCAGCCGTTTTTCGTCCATTATCAAATAAACTATCCACGGCTTCCTGAAGCATCCGTTTTTCATTTCTTAAAATGACTTCCGGCGCTTTAATCTCCAGCAATTTTTTCAGCCGGTTATTTCGGATGATCACCCGACGATAAAGATCGTTTAAATCAGAAGTCGCAAAACGGCCACCTTCCAGCGGAACTAACGGCCGCAATTCAGGGGGAATAACCGGAATCACGGTCATTACCATCCATTCGGGTCGATTTTTTTCTTCACTCCGCTTAAAGGCTTCAATTACTTTTAATCGCTTTAGAGCATCCTGTTTCCGCTGTAACGAAGTCTCATTCTTCACCTGATTTCGTAACTCCTGGGACTGATGTAGAATATTCGTCCGTTTTAACAACTCAAGAATAGCTTCACCGCCAATTTTTACAATGAAGCGTTTGCCTTCTTCGGTTGTTTCGTGTTCAATTTCTTCACCAAATTCAGTAATAATCTTAAAATATTCTTCTTCGGTGATCAAATCTTTCGACTGCAAACCAGTCTGGCCGGGTTCGATTACAACATAAGATTCGTAATATATAATCTTTTCCAGGTCCTTTACACTCATCCCCAGAATATAACCAATTTTCGAAGGTAAAGATTTCCAGTACCAAATATGAACAACCGGCACCGCCAGGGTAATATGTCCCATCCGTTCACGTCGTACACTTTTTAGGGTTACTTCAACACCGCATCGATCACAAACAATACCTTTATAGCGAATTCTTTTGTACTTGCCACAATGACATTCCCAATCTTTAACTGGACCAAAGATTTTCTCACAAAAGAGACCATCTTTTTCCGGCTTAAATGAACGATAGTTAATTGTTTCCGGCTTGGTTACCTCTCCATGAGAATTCTCAAGAATTTTATCTGGAGACGCCAGATTAATTGAAATGGCAGTAAATTCACCTTTACCACCAGCACTTTGCTTAGTTAAATAAGACAAAGGAACACCTCATAATTAAAGACAATGGGAATAAATTCTCCAAACTACACCATTTACAACAATAATAAAATCAGGTAATAATTACATATATCTATACTTCAAGCAATCCAATATCTAATCCCAAACCTTGCAATTCACGTATTAAAACATTAAAAGATTCAGGAAGTCCTGGTTCTGGTAGATTTTCGCCTTTTACGATTGCTTCATACACTTTCGAACGGCCACGAACATCATCCGATTTCACTGTTAATATTTCCTGAAGCGTATGCGCCGCCCCATAGGCTTCTAAAGCCCAGACTTCCATTTCTCCAAACCGCTGACCACCAAATTGAGCCTTACCACCAAGCGGTTGCTGGGTGATCAATGAATAAGGCCCAATCGATCGGGCATGGATTTTATCTTCGACCAAATGTGATAATTTCAGCATATAAATGTATCCAACCGTCACCGGGGAGTCAAAAGCCTCGCCTGTTCGGCCATCATATAAAACTGTTTTGCCAGTCTTGGGCAAATTCGCTTTTTCCATTTCTTTAAGCACTTCTTGATGGGTAGCCCCATCAAAAACAGGCGTCGCATAATTCAAACCCAACACATGTGCGGCCCAACCTAAATTCGTTTCAAAAATTTGTCCCAGGTTCATTCGGGATGGTACGCCCAACGGATTTAACACGATATCAACCGGTGTTCCATCCGCCAGATAAGGCATGTCTTCAACGGGTACAATCTTTGACACCACACCTTTGTTTCCATGGCGGCCTGCCATTTTATCACCCACCATCAATTTACGTTTCTTGGCAACATAAACTTTTGCAAGTTGGACGATTCCAGGCGGCAGATCATCTCCTACCATAATCTTAAACTTTTCACGCTCAAATTCATCTTCCAGGGCGACCAGTTTTTTCTGATAGGCGTCATAAATTTTTATAATTAATTCATCGATATGGCTGTCACCAGTCAAGGCAATATCAACATCAACCTGTTCAAAATCAATCTTGTTTAAGATATCTGCAGTTAATTCGATACCTGGACTAACAATTAATTCTGAATTTACTTTTTCGCGAATTTCAGCACTGGTTTTACCGGTTAAAACAAAGGCGCATTTTTGATTTAATGCATGATGTATCCGAACCTTTTCACGTTCCAACCAGCTATTTAAAGTGTCCAGCGCCTTTTTATCTTCTTTTTTGGTGCGTGTGTCTTTTTTCTTTCGCGAAAAAAGCTTGGTATCGATTACTGTTCCTTTTAATCCCGGCGGCGCTTTTAAAGAAGCATCTTTAACATCGCCTGCTTTTTCACCAAAAATGGCTTTTAACAGTTTTTCCTCGGGAGTTGGATCCGTTTCACCTTTCGGGGTTACTTTTCCAACCAGGATGTCGCCGGGCTTAACCTCCGCACCGATACGAATAATACCATTTTCATCCAGATCTTTCGTTGCGTCTTCACTCACATTGGGAATTTCACAGGTGAGCTCTTCCTCTCCACGTTTGGTATCCCGAACCTGAAGTTCGAATTCTTCAATATGAATTGAAGTGTAAATATCTTCTTTGATGACGCGTTCAGAGATGACAATCGCATCTTCAAAGTTATAACCACGCCAGGGCATAAAGGCAACCAGAACATTCCGACCCAGCGCCAATTCGCCATTTTCGGTTGCACAGCCATCAGCCAGGACATCACCGGGCTTAACTTTTTGCCCATAATTAACGATAGGAACCTGATTGATACAGGTATCCTGATTTGTTCGATGAAATTTTGTCAATCGATAGAAATCGTACTCAACTTCGTCGAAATTAAGTAAAGATTCGTCATTAACATCGTTCGTTAGTTCTGGTAAATCTTTCTTAACGACAACATGCTTGGCATCAACTTCAACAACCGTACCTTCATGCTTGGTCACAATCATCGCACGTGAATCCCGAGCGACTTTGCCTTCAATGCCGGTACCAACATAAGGCGCCTTTGGTCGTAAAAGTGGAACCGCCTGACGCTGCATATTCGAACCCATCAAAGCGCGGTTAGCATCATCATGTTCCAAAAACGGAATCAGTGCTGCCGCAGCCGAGACAAGCTGATTCGGAGACACATCCATATAATTGATTTGTTCCGGCGGTACAACCGGGAAATCACCACGCACACGTGACTTAATGCGAGGATTTACAAATTTACCTTTTTCATCAAGCAGGGCATTGGCCTGAGCAACAATTAAATCTTCTTCATCATCTGCTGACATATATTCAATATGAGAGGAAGCTACCCCATCTTTAACTTTACGATAAGGTGTTTCAATAAATCCAAACTCATTTACCTTAGCATAGGTCGTTAATGATGATATCAAACCAATATTGGGGCCTTCAGGGGTTTCGATGGGACATAATCGTCCATAGTGGGTATAATGCACATCTCGTACTTCGAAACCGGCACGATCACGTGTCAATCCCCCGGGACCTAAAGCAGAAAGCCGTCGTTTATGCGTTAATTCAGCCAAAGGATTGGTCTGATCCATAAATTGTGACAACTGACTGGTCCCAAAGAACGTATTGATAACCGACAGAATAGTTCTGGCATTCACCAGATCCTGCGGTGTCAAATTTTCGTTCTCCCGCAGATTCATCCGTTCTTTGATAGTTCGTGCCATGCGGGAGAGTCCCACGCTCATTTGGGCGGAAAGTTGTTCCCCGACAGTTCGAATCCGTCGATTACCCAGATGATCGATGTCGTCCGCTGTCCGTTTACCAGCCCGCATCTCCATCAGGAACTTAATAATGGCGATGATATCATCTTTTGTCAGTACGGTGATAGCTTCATCAACACTCAGCAGTAATTTTTTGTTAAGACGATAGCGTCCAACATTACCGAGGTCGTAGCGTTTGGGATTAAAGAACAAGCGATCAACCAGACTCCGGGCGGTTTCCAGATCCGGGGCATCACCGGAACGCAATTGTCGATAAATAACTTCCAGCGCTGCCGCTTCGGATTTTGCCGGATCTCGTTTTATTGTATTGATGATAATTTGAACATCATACGGCGCATTGGCATTAACAACATTAATTTGTTCAATATTCGCCTGAATCAGGCGTTCAACATCCTGTTTTTCAAGAACAGCTTCGCGCTCAACGATTAATTCTCCGGTTTCTTTATCAATGACATCATCCAAACACATCCGGCCGAGCAATGAATCCAGATTCGTTTCATCAAGCTGGACAGTTTCGATGAGTGAAAACAGGGATAAAATCTCCTTATCAGAAGAATATCCCAGCGCCCGTAACAGGGTGGTAACAGGGAATTTCTTACGCCGATCAATGTAAACATACATGATTTCATTGATATCGGTCGTAAATTCAACCCAGGAACCCCGTAAAGGAATAATCCGAGCCGAGTAAATTTTTGTTCCATTGGGATGGACGGCGTCACTAAAAAAGGCACCTGGCGAACGGTGAAGCTGACTCACAATCGTACGCTCGGCCCCATTAATGACGAATGTCCCGCGTTCGGTCATCATCGGCATATTGCCCAGATAGACAACCTGTTCGATGGTATCGGTATACTCCTTACTTTCACTCATTTCATTCCGCATTGAAAGCCGTAACTTGGCTTTCAACGGAACGGAAAAAGTAACACCCCGTTCTTGACATTCATCAACACTATACTTAGGCTGTTCCAGGAAGTAGGCGACAAACTCCAGCAAATAATTTTCCCGCGTATCCATGATCGGGAAAACGGTATTAAAAACCGCCTGGAGTCCGATATTTTTTCTTTTTTCAGGTGCGGTATCACTTTGCATAAATTCATGGAAAGATTTTAATTGAACATCCAATAGATCGGGGAGTTCAATAACTTCCGCGATTTTTGAAAATGACACGCGCTTTCTTTTATTGTCACCCATTTAAAGAAATGTCCTTCCCTATAATTAATAATCCTAAAAATTGATCAAATTAAATATCCCAAACACGACAAACCCATCATCGTGAAAACTATTTGATCTGAACAGTCGCTCCGACTTCTTCTAATTTAGCTTTAATACTATCGGCTTCAGCCTTGGAAATACCTTCTTTTACGGGTTTAGGAGCGGAATCAACCAGGTCTTTGGCTTCTTTTAAACCAAGACTGGTCAGTTCGCGAACAACTTTAATAACGTTAATTTTTTTAGCGCCAGCTTCAGCCAGAATCACATCAAATTCAGTCTTTTCTTCAGCCTTGGGAGCTTCAGCAGCGCCAGCCCCACCGACGGCTGGACCAGCAGCAACAACCTGAGCTTGTGCAGTCACGCCAAATTTATTTTCGAGAGCCTTGACTAATTTGGCAAGTTCCAGCACGGTTAACGTTTCAATAGATTGAATAATTGCATCTAATTTTGCATCTCCGGAATTTGCTCCTTTTGTTTCCACTGCGACATCTTCAGCAATATTTGCGGCCATTGTAAAACCTCCGATAACATATTTTTAATGAATAATCAAAAAATTTTGATAAATTTACTTTTCTAATTTAACTTTTATTCCTGAGATTTTTTCTCTTCGATTGCTTTTAAAACCAGGGCTAACTTGGTTAATAAGCCATTTAAGACGCCAACAAATCCCGAAATTGGCGCATTTAATCCGCCCATCAACATCGCTATCAGGGTTTCCCGGGATGGGAGATTAACGATGTCTTTCATGTCTGCAGCTGAAAGTACCTGATTTTCAACCACACCCATTTTAATTTCTGGTTTTTGCAATTCCCGGTGTGATTTTAAAAACTCTTCAATTATCTTGGCTGGGGCTGCAGGATCTTTAAAGGCATAGGCGATAGCCGTTGGTCCAATAAAATGCGCATCCAGCCCTTGATAACCCAAATTATTGAGAGCCAAACGCGCCAGGGTATTCTTCACGACTTTATATTCAATTGAATTTTCGCGCAACTTTCGACGCAACTCAGTTACCTGAGCCACATTCAATCCCGAGTAATCGGTGACGAAAAAGCCTTTCGCGGCGGAAAATTTCTCCTGTAAGTCGGTAACCAACTGTTCCTTAACTGCTTTTTCCATTGTCTTCAGTCCTTACTCTTTAAACTAAATTTTATGTCGTACGGATACGTACACTTTTCAATCATCAAAACCTGAATCGCCTTTAGGCTTTAAGGGCATCCAGTACCAACGACCGGTCCAGATGAATTCCCGGCCCCATTGTACTACTCAGCGAAATACTTTTTATATATTGACCCTTCACTGAGGATGGCTTTAATCGAACGATCATATCGATCAACGCTTTAAAATTAGCGACTAACCGATCTAATTCAAAAGAGGCCTTACCAATCACGACATGGATAATTCCATTTTTGTCAACACGAAACTCGATTTTACCAGCTTTAATTTCTTTAACAGCAGTCGCAATATCTGTTGTAACAGTACCACTCTTTGGGTTCGGCATTAATCCTTTGGTACCCAAAACTTTTCCGATATGCTTACCCAGGAGTCCCATTACATCAGGGGTGGCAATGGCAACATCAAAATCAATCCAGCCACCTTTAATTTTTTCGATGTAATCATCCAGCCCGACGTAGTCAGCTCCGGCCTCTTTAGCCGCTGTTTCACCAGCACCTTTTGTAAATACCATCACCTTAACGGTTTTTCCAGTACCACCGGGGAGGGCAACCCGCCCACGAACCTGCTGATCTGCATGACGTGGATCGACGCCCAATCGAATGGCGACTTCAACTGATTCATCAAACTTTGCAGTTGCCACTTGCTTTACCAAAGCCAGACCTTCATTAACGTCATACGCTTTGGACTTAGTAAAACTACCAATGGCAGTTTTGTATCTTCTACTTCTTTTCATAAGGACATACCCAATATTAAAATCGTCTTTATGCAAAAATTCCAAATCTTCGATTTGGAATTTCTATTTTTCTGGTACTGAATTTGTATGCATTATTGCATACGCAAAAATCAATACAGTACTCGCCATGAATTTATTAGATGCAATCGAAAGGAAAATAATAACTATTTTGATACAGTTGACTCAATCCAATACAAAAGTCGAAAAATAGAATTAGCCTTCAACAATTAATCCCATACTTCGGGCAGTGCCTTCAACCATGCTCATGGCACCCTCCAGATCTTTGGCGTTCAGATCGGGCAATTTTAGCTGGGCTATTTCACGAACCTGTGCTTTCGTGACCGTACCAACCTTGTTTCGATTCGGCTCGCCAGATCCTTTTTCAACTTTGGCAGCTTTTTTCAACAATACAGCCGCTGGCGGAGTTTTCGTAACAAAAGTAAAAGATTTATCAGCATATACAGTGATAACGACCGGGATAATTAATCCCTGTTTATCCTGCGTACGCGCATTGAATGCTTTACAAAACTCCATGATATTCACCCCCTGCTGACCGAGGGCGGGACCAACAGGTGGCGATGGATTTGCACTTCCTGCCGGAATTTGTAACTTTACGTATGCAACAACTTTCTTTGCCATTTACGCTCCTTAATACCTAAGCTACTTCTCTAATTCAACTTGAAGAAAATCCAGTTCAACCGGTGTTGAGCGACCAAAAATACTCACCATCACTTTTAATTTATTCTTTTCTTCATTTATATCTTCAACAAATCCAGTAAAATCAGTAAATGGCCCATCAATGACTTTGATCGGATCGCCGACTTTAAACGGCATACTCATCTTCTCACGTTCCTGGCTTTCATGCACTTTTCCCAGTATCCGTTCAACCTCTGATTGACGTAACGGTTGAGGACTATTTTGCGGGCCGACAAAATTTGTGATACCAGGGGTGTTTGAAATCAAATGCTTCGTATCTTTATCTAAAACCAATTCAACTAACATATAGCCAGGGAAAAACACTTTTGTCTTAACCTTCTTTTTCCCTTCCTTCATTTCAGTAACTTCCTCAGAGGGAATCAGAATATTGGTCAATTTTTCTTCTATTCCTAATCGCTTGATCTCATTTTCCAGGTAGGCCTTTACCTTGTTTTCATGCCCGGATAGCACATGAATAGCATACCATCTTTTTTCATTATTTTCCAACGTTACCAATATCACTTTTATTTAGTTACTCAATTTTACATTTTTTATTCATACGGATAAAGTATTTTTATCAATTCACCTAAAATTTTATCAACACCATAAATGAATATAGAAAAAGCCAGTGTGAGAATAATAACAATGATCGTCGAGCCTTTTAGTTCATCACGGGTTGGCCAGCTTACTTTTGCCATTTCCTGTCGAACTTCTTTAAAGAAGGTTGATATCTTTTGAAACATAAGCGCAATATTTCTATTAGGTTAATTGTTCTATTTTGTGATTTAGGTACAAAAAAATGGCAGGCCTGGAGGGATTCGAACCCCCAGCATCCGGATTTGGAGTCCGGCGCTCTAGCCGTTAGAGCTACAGGCCTGTCTTCTTAACATTTTACCGCGTTTCTTTATGTATCGTCCGTTTATTACACTCCGGACAAAATTTTTTATATTCAATCCTTCCTGGATGTTTTTGCTTATTCTTCTCAATAGAATAGTTCCGACGCTTACAAACAGTACATGCCAGAACCAATTGCTCTCTCATTTTCTAATATTCCTGAAATAAAAATTTAAACATCCACGGCGATATTACACTTTATTCAATTATTTTTGTCACCACACCAGCGCCTACCGTCCGGCCACCTTCACGG
>DYKB01000095.1 GCA_020722815.1 Caldithrix sp.
GCTGCCCTGGACACAAAAAATGAAAATTGTTTGCTTTCACCCGGTGATCGGTTACTTTTTAACTGAGCGATTCTATATCCGTTTTGAAATTTTATGCATCGGCTTATATCGAACAAATTGTTATTGGCGCGGGCGAATTCCGTTTTTCGAAATACCCGAACGTTGAAAACGAAATCGCACTGACGATAATAAAGATTAATAGCAAATGGCCAAAAGCTAAACGCTAAATTTTAACTTGTCTTTTTCTGTTTCAGTTTTTCCCGGGTAAATTCCATTAATCCCCCAGCGGTACGAATTGCCAGAATTTCTTTTGGAAGGGTTGGAAATTTGTAGGATTTTGCGCCGATTTGTATCTCGCTTTTTTCAAGATTTAATTCAAAGGTTTGCTCTGCTTGATATGAGCGGACGGCCTCGGGACATTCGATGAGTAATAATCCCTGATTAATTGCGGCGCGGAAAAATATACGGGCGAAACTTTCGGCAATAACTGCTTGTACACCAACTGATTTAAGGCCCAGTGCCGGTTGTTCGCGCGAGCTGCCACAGCCAAAATTTTTACCAGCCAGAATTATATCTCCTGCTTCGACCTGACTGGCAAATGAAGGATCGAGATCTTCCAGCAGGTGCGGTTTAATTTCCGCGGCTGTACTACAGGTATAAGTATATTTGCCCGGGAAAAGCATATCGGTATTGATGTCATCACCATATTTCCAGATTTTCATCGAACCGCCTCCTTTCTGGGATCGGTTAATTTGCCGTGAATGGCAGAGGCGGCAACGGTAGCCGGACTGGCCAGATAAATTTCCGCATCCGGACTCCCCATTCGTCCTTTAAAATTTCGATTTGAAGTACTTAAACAACGTTCACCCGGGGCAAGCACACCCATGTGTGCCCCAAGGCAGGGACCACAGCCTGGTGGTAAAATTATTGCCCCGGCATTGGAAAAGATTTCCAATAAACCTTCTTTCGCTGCCTGATGATAAATCGGCTGGGAGGCAGGAATGATCAGAAGTCGGGTACTTGAGGCAACTTTCCGATCCTGTAAAATTTTGGCGGCTGTCCTTAAATCAGAAATTCTGCCATTCGTACAGGTTCCAATTAAACACTGATCGATTGGAAGCCCTTCAAGTTGCGTCACCAGTGCGACATTATCAACGCTATGTGGTTTTGCGACTACCGGCATGATGTCCGATAAATCATATTTTAATTCTTTGACAAATTTTGCACTTGCATCCGACCAGACTGGTTTATAACTGGACGGAAGAATATTTTGAGACTTCAGATAAAGCCGCGTGACATCATCAGATGCAAAAACTGCATTTTTCGCACCCATTTCAATTCCCATATTAGCGATTGTCAGCCGGTCATCAATGGTCAGAAATTGCGTGTCACCATGAAATTCTACTGAGCAATAATTCGCGCCATCGGCACCGATTTCTCCGATAATGTGAAGAATCAGATCCTTTGCGGATACCGGGGGCATTAATGCCCCGCGCAGACTTATTTTGATTGTTTGCGGGACTTTCAGCCAGGTTTCGCCGGTTAAGAGCAGTGCGGCGGCTTCGGTTCTATCGATGCCGGTGGCAAAAACATTTAATGCCCCATACGCACAGGTGTGGGAATCACTGCCAACAATTAATGAGCCGGGTATTGCAAATCCTTTTTCTACCACCACCTGATGGCAGATCCCCGATCCGACATCAAAAAAATGGGGCAATTCATAGTGATGAACCAGTTCGCGTATTTTTTTATGGCCGGCAGCTATTTTTTCATTTGATGCCGGAATAACATGATCGAGTACAATAATTGGAAAATCTTTTCGATAAACACCGTATTCATTTAAATCTTTTTCAACTTTAGCCATGATCGCTGACGCATTGTCATGCATCAATAGATGGTCGGGGCGAACCGTTACAATTTGTCCAGCCTCGACCTTTGATTGACCGGATTTTAGCGCCAGAATTTTTTCGGCATAAGTGTACCCCATTTTTCCCTCGCTTTTTATCAATCATCCAGAACTTGCTGATGAGTTTTATTTTAAATCAGGTTTATTTGAAAATGAAAAATTACTTTAAGAGTCCATCGCGTTGATAAATTTCCATCTGTACGGCTGAAAAGGGCGCCCCCATGATAATTTCATTGTTTTTTAACCGTAAAATTTTGCCGGTATTCAAATCGACCTCAAGCTGTTCGCCATCCTGGAAATCTGCCTGGCGCCAGGGTGCTGACATAATCGGGAGCCCGGCATTGATGGCATTTCTTTCATAAATAGAACCAAAAGATTCCGCGATGATCAAGGCAATCCCCAGACTTTTAAAACAATCGACAGCCTGTTGTCGTGAACTGCCTGCACCAAAGTTTTTTCCGGTCAAAACAATATCGCCAGACCGAACTTTTTGACTGAAATTTTCCCAACCAGGCAAATTTCCAAAAGTATATTGTCCCATCGGTGCCATATCCGTCATTGCCAGATGTCGATTATGGAAAATCATATCCGTGTCGATATTGTCTTTTAAAATGACCCAGACCCGTCCCTGTAAGGTGGTCGGTTTGGCTGTTTGTACAACTTCTCTGACGATCGATGCTTTTTCTTTTCTCCTGGGTTGTATTGCTGGAATAAAAAAAATAGCAGGACTTGATGGAATCGAATCAGCCGTGCAAAGTTGACCGGCGACGGCTGAAGCGGCAACTGTTGCCGGGGAAGCCAGATAAACCGCGCCTTGACCTTGTTTTCCGGTGAAATTTCGATTTCCAGTGCTAATAGTCACTTCTCCCGGCCCATTTTGGCCAATTTGACCATTGGCACAACCCGCACAGCCCGCATTACCAATCAGCGCACCGGCTGCTTTGAAAATATCAAACAAGCCCTCGTGTAAGCACTGTTGCCAGACGCTGTCTGTTGTCGGAACAATTTTTAAAACAACTCCCGGCGCGACTTTTCGGCCTTTCAGAATTTCAGCCGCAGCTTTTAAATCTTCAAATCGACCATTGGTGCAGGAGCCAATAAATGCCGAATCAATCTTTGTCCCAAACAGGCTTTTGACGCTGGTTATATCCTCAGGATGACCCGGCCGGGAAATTAAGGGTTCCAGCGAATCGATATTGATGTTGAGTTCTCTGTCATATTTTGCATCGAAATCAGCAAAAACTCCCCGAATCTGTTGACGACTGGCAGCTTCACAATATTTTAAAACAGTTTCATTCGGCGGAAATAGACCGATGATTCCCCCCATCTCGGTATTCATCGAGGCAATTGTAATTCGAGATGCCAAATCCAGAGAATCCACTATTTTTCCATAAAATTCAGCGGCATACCCCAGCAGTCCATTCGCACCGGTTGATTTTAGAATAGCCAGCGTGATATCTTTAGCGGTGGCCATGGCCGAAGGTGTGCCGTTTATCATGACTTTGATTGTCGGTGGTACTTTAAACCAGACTTTTCCAAAAGCCCAGGTGGCCGCGATATCCTGATCTCCCATTCCCTGGCCAAATGCACCAATCGCACCAAGAATATTCGCGTGGGAATCCGTCGAAACCAGAGTAGCGCCAGGCCGTGCAAGACCTTTTTCGATAGCGATATGGGTACCGATACCTTCTGGTAAATCAAATATTTTTATATTATTTTGCCGTGCAAATATTCGACAAAAATGTTGGTTGGCGGCATATTTTTGATCGGAACCCCCTGGATTACAATCAAAAGTAAAAAAAGTCTGAGCTGGATTTTCAATCGATAGTTTAGCATTTTGTATATTTTTGACGACATTGGCGCCGCCAAAATCACGTGCCAGCCGAACATCGATTTTAACATCAACAATATCACCTGGTTTTACGGTTTGGTCGGCATGGGATTGAATTATTTTTTCAATAATTGTACCGGACATAATTTTCCTCTGTCGTTTATCGCGTATTTGAGCTTTTATGATGTAATATTTCCTTGTGAGCACCTGTTCGAATAATCGGTAATTTTTTTCATTTGGTTACAGTCAGAACTAAATATAAAAAAAAAATAATTAAAAGTCAATTGGCATCTGAGAATAATTAATGAAGTAAGTTCATTTTTTTACTGGAAATTATTTGGAGCCAATCTTCAAAAAAATGAAAATTTTTCGAATCGGGGATTGAACTCTTGTTAATAATTTGTTATATTAAAAGGTGAAGGTTCATTCGAAGTGGATTTAGGCTATTAAATCCACCGTCTTTGTTTTTAAAGTAAAATTATTGATGCAATGGGTGAAAATCCGTTTCGTTAATGAGTTCAGAGTTCCCGGTTCTGGGTTTATGCTACCTATCGCACCTTGAATCGTGAACCTTCACCGGGAAAACATCGCCTGAATTTAGTTGCGGTTTTACTGTGCGATGTTCTTATTTATGAATAGATTTTAAATAAATAGTACTTAACGATTTATTTCTGGAGGCAATCATGGAACAAAAGCGTCATATTTGCGCACCGCGTGGTCGCGAACTAACCTGTAAGGGATGGCATCAGGAGGCGGCGATGCGGATGTTGATGAATAATCTGGATGCTGAAGTTGCCGAGAATCCGGCAGAATTAATAGTCTATGGGGGATCGGGGAAAGCCGCCCGAAATTGGGATTGTTATGAAGCGATTGTCCGAACATTGAAAACACTTGAAGATGATGAAACCTTGCTGGTACAATCGGGTAAGCCAGTTGGTGTCTTTAAAACGCACCCCTACTCGCCGCGTGTGCTGATTTCAAATTCCATGATCGTTCCCGCCTGGGCAAATTGGGATAATTTTCGTTCGTTTGAGGCCCAGGGCTTAACGATGTATGGCCAGATGACAGCGGGGAGTTGGATTTATATCGGTACACAGGGTATTTTACAGGGAACGTATGAAACCTTTGCAGCAGCGGCCAAGCAGCATTTTAATGGTGATCTGCGGCATCGGTTGATTGTATCCGGTGGCTTAGGCGGGATGGGCGGCGCTCAACCGCTTGCGGCAACGATGAATGGCGGGAGTTTTCTGGGAATTGAGGTGGACGAAAAACGAATTCAACGCCGGGTGGCCACCGGCTATTGTGACCGGATTACTCGGAATCTGGATGAAGCACTGAAATGGGTTCTGGACGCGAAAGCATCGGGAACTGCACTATCGGTGGGGTTGGTGGGAAATACGGCGGATATAATCCCTGAACTGGTTGTGCGAAAAATCGTCCCGGATTTGCTGACCGATCAAACTTCGGCGCATGATGAATTGAATGGTTATGTCCCGGCTGGTTTACCCTACACCGATGCACTCGCTCTCCGAACAAGTAATCCGACGGAATATATTCGTCGTAGCTATGAGTCACTGGCAAAACATGTTCGCGGCATGCTCGATTTACAAAAAATGGGGGCCATTACTTTTGATTATGGTAACAATATTCGCGGTCAGGCCCAAAAAGCCGGCGTGGTGAATGCTTTTGATTTTCCGGGTTTTGTACCAACATTTATCCGGCCACTTTTCTGTCAGGGGAAAGGGCCATTTCGTTGGGCGGCGTTGTCGGGAAATCCGGAAGATATTTATAAAACGGATGAGTTGGTACTGAAGCTCTTTCCTGAGGATAAAGCATTGAATCGCTGGATTAGGATGGCACAATCGAAAATACATTTTCAGGGATTGCCAGCCCGGATTTGCTGGCTTGGCTATGGCGAGCGGGCGAAATTTGGCAAGGCGCTTAATGACATGGTGGCTTCAGGTGAAATTTCAGCACCGATTGTGATTGGTCGTGATCATCTGGATACAGGTTCGGTGGCCTCCCCCTATCGCGAAACTGAAAGTATGCGTGATGGTTCGGACGCGATTGCGGACTGGCCGATTTTAAATGCACTATTGAATACCGCCAGTGGCGCTTCGTGGGTTTCGGTTCATCATGGCGGTGGTGTCGGGATTGGTCTTTCGATCCATGCCGGAATGGTATGCGTGGCTGATGGAACAAAGGAAATGGAAAAACGCCTCCTCCGGGTATTAACCAACGATCCTGGCTCCGGGGTGGCGCGCCATGCAGATGCAGGCTATGAGCTGGCAATTAAAACCGCGAAAGCTAACCAGATAAATTTGCCAATGATTTAGGAGGGAGCGAGATACGTGAAGCGTGAATTGAGTTATCGGATATGTTGCTTCTTACGCTTTACGCCTCACGTATTACGCTTTATCAGCTTAAATGTAGCATAATCGATCTTTACTCAAACTGAGTATAAATGACAGAAATTTCCGGAAAGAAAATTTGATAGCCTATGGAAGCCACCTTACTTGTTAAAAATGCTGCTCAATTAGTTACGCCGGTTCGCACTCTTGAAGAATTACCTTCGCGACGGGGTATGGGCAAATTGGAAATTATTACAGACGGAGCGGTTGCGATTCAGCATGATAAAATAATAGCCGTCGGGACAACTCCGGATGTTATCAAAAAAATTAAAATTACGCCGGATACCTTACTGGTAAATGCGAATGGGCGCCTGATGACACCGGGATTGGTTGATCCACACACCCATCCCATTTTTTATACGACACGTGAAAATGAATTTGAAATGCGAATTCAAGGTAAAACGTATCAGGAGATTGCCGCTGCCGGTGGCGGAATTCGATCGAGTGTGCGAGCCGTAAGACAGGCTTCTCAGGCTGAATTAATTGAAGCGGCTTTGCCGCGCTTAAACCGTTTTCTTGAGAATGGCGTAACCACCATCGAAGCGAAGAGTGGCTATGGATTGAGTTTGCAGGATGAAATTAAATCACTTCAGGTGATTAAGCAACTCAATCAACTTCATTCCATTGAACTGGTTCCTACTTTTTTGGGGGCCCATGAAATTCCCGATGAATTTCGTCACAATCGCCGGGCGTATATCGATTTGATTATTCATGAAATGCTTCCCCTTGTAAGGGAGCAGCATTTGGCGGAGTTTTGCGATATTTTTTGTGAAGAGCACGTTTTTTCAATTGATGAATCACGTGAAATTTTGATGGCCGCCCAAAAACTTGGGCTACCGGCTAAAATTCATGCAAATCAACTTTCTTCAAATGGCGCGGCCCAACTGGCGGGTGAAATTGGTGCCATTTCGGCTGAACATCTTGATCGGATAACACCGGAAGAAATTCAAATTTTAAGAGACGCCGGGGTCATTCCGATACTTTTACCCGGGGCGGTGTTTTTTTTAAATCTGGATCACTATGCGCCAGCAAGGAAGATGATTGAAGCCGGTTTAGCGGTTGCCATCGCGACGGATTATAATCCCGGCACCTGCATGACGGAGTCCCTTCCCCTCATGATGTCGCTGGCCTGCATTAAAATGCGGATGACGCCGGCAGAAACGTTGATTGCATCCACTTTAAACGCGGCCATGGCCATCAACCGTCAGGATACTATCGGGAGTTTAGCTATTGGCAAGCAAGCTGATCTGGTTATCTGGGATGTTCCAAATTATCAACATCTGGCCTATCATTTTGGTGTGCAATTGGCTGAAATGGTGATCAAGAAAGGCAAAGTTTGTTATACAAAAACCCCTCATCCTGACGAACAAGGGGTTTTTCTGAGAGGGAAAAATAATACCTGAAATTCTAAAATGAATCGTTTTCGCTGAAGTCTTGACCCCCGCTGTATCGCCCCCATTTTCAAAAAGCGAAAATGGGGGAGAGAATCCCGCTTTATCTCCCCCCAATTCCGCTTTTGGGAATTTGGGGAAGGCAGGAGGGGGTACTACATTGATTCTGAACATCAAAAATTTCCATTTTAGAATTTTAGGTAATAATTAAATATAAGCTATCCCACAACGCGAAAGAATAATCGTGCTTTTGCCATCAAGTGGGGAGAGTCAAAAGTAATCAGGCCTTCAAAGATTTTGACGCCTTTCCCCCGGAACCTTTGACTCCCCCGCATTTGATTGAATCCCCCTTAAGTATTGTTTACCCGATATTTTCGCAAAGAGTATACCACTGCTTTTTTAATGTTTTGATTGTAATAAATACGACAACTATTTCTTAAATGTGAACAGATTCTTTCTGTCATACACCAGCTATTTAATTCAGATATATTTGTCCGGGTCATCCATTTGTTTTAAGTTGGATTTTTGTGTCCCTTTTTGGATCAATTATTGGCCTATGGATTATTTCGATACACTTCGGTGAGATTAAAAGCCGGGCATTTGGTAAAAGAGGAAAATCAGTACATTAATGAGTCTGCCATTAAAGGTATTTAGCTATCATTCTGATCGAAGCGAAGAATCTTGTAACTTAATGAAAAATATAGATTTTTTACTCGGATTTACTCCGTTCAGAATGATAAAAAAAGTCTTTTAGAGTGGATTGAATTATGTAGATAAAGATTTTCAAAAATAAGAATTTTTCAATAAAGCCGAAAATTTTAATCATTATTTTAAGCAAATTGCTGCCGGGTAGATATTATAATTGTTGTATTTATCAATATCACGATGGATTTATGCTTAAAATAGCCGGTTTATTTTTTGAATAATAGATAGAGAGCGGAGATAAAACTGAGCTGAAAAGTACCATAGGCTATGGCCGCGTATCGATCGTAATCTTTGGTCTCTTCAAATAGTTTATTCATATCCGCCGGTAGGCCCGCGGCCAGATATCGATCATAACGTTGATCGGCTTCCTGCCGAAGATATATTGTTGTAACGCCAGAAATTAATGTCAAACCCAGCATGGAATAGGTCAATAGTTTTTTTTGAGTTCTTTTATTTTTAAAATGAAGGACTTTTTGTAAATGGATTTCATTTACCGCTTTATCCGTTTCGAGTCGGATATTCAAATAATCCGTTTTCAGGTCGTGAGACGGTATTAAATAATCTTTATAGCCATCCATTTGAATCCGGAGAATATCGTTTTTCGGATTGGTCCATGTGATAAAAAGCGGTGTTTTTCCGGTCAGTGAATCATTCAGGAAGACGGTTGCATCAAAAGGGATCGAATTGATATATAAATATTTAATTTCAGGGATGGTAATTGCCAGTGATTCTCCGGAGGTGATTTCAAATTCTTTTTTCCAGTCGCCAACGCGCCAGACCGATCTATCGGGTGGCGTTAATTGAATGACATGTTTGCCAGGAGGAAGGTGCTTTTTGTGATCTGAATTATTTTCCAATAATTGTTCATCTAAAAAAAGATTCATGGTGGAATCAGCATTCAATATTGTCAGAATACCAGTTCCACAAGTATCTACCGGGACTTTTTCAAGGGGGAAAATAAAATCGGTAAAGATAATTGATAAAATGAGGAACAAAAACATTGATAATTTTTTAATTTGTTGCATAATCTGTTTTTAATTTATGTTTTGTCAAAGATAAATGGATAAGTCGATTTGTCGCGATTCAACAATCATCTCCAAAAAGATATAACCCTGTGATTCCATACGAGGCGAAAAATTTCATAAGTCATTGAAAAATAAAGATTTTTTACTTCGCTCCGTTCTGAATGACAGAATTAAGCTTCTTAGTGTTAATTCATAGATTCTTTACGCCGCTTTGTTCCATTCATCGTAACAAAAATAACCTTTTTAGAGTTGACCCCATAATTGATAAACCAATTTTATTTATTACGAAAACGAATCAACCTGAGTAACATTTGTATACTTTAAATTTTGAATAAACGCTTTAAATCAATTCCATCACCATCGCATGAAAAAATCCATCTGATAATATAGTGATTATTGTCAATGATTACAAGTTTTTTTATTGACTTTTGGCCTTTTTTTCGCTATATTTGATATTCTATAAAACACGTGTAAAATGGGAGAGCGAGATGAGAAATTGTTTTTCGATGTTAACGATTTTTGTAATCCTTAGTTGGATAACAGGCTGCGGACCCTTCTTAAATCAAAATCCGCCAGATACTACAACCGAAACCAAACCCGTCTCTGAAAATCCTGAATCCCAATATGCTGATGGAGCAATAATCGAAGATTTTGATATTTTATCGCTTCGCGATGATGAACTTGATGCCAATAAATTAAAATACGAGCAAAAGAAGAAGACCGAAATGCCACCGGTTTCCCAGCCAGTTACAAAGTCATCAACTTCAACGAACTGGAAGCAATCCCAGACGCCATCAGTGGATACCCTTAAAACGGCAAGGGTGCAAGAATTAGTGCCCGGTTGGCGTGTTCAGGTTTGTGCCTTGGCAGATGAATCCGCCGCGCGTCGGCTGCAACAACGCGCTGAGGATGTTTTTGAAAAATATCAATCTTTTAAAGTTTATCTGGCTTATGACAGTCCGTATTACAAAGTCAGAATTGGCGATTTTACATCCCGTACCGAAGCAGATCGATTGAAAACGATCGCCATTCAAAAAGGCTTTCCCGATGCCTGGGTCGTTCGTACCAATGTAACGCGGCTGTCTGATGAATTTGACGATAGTGAAATTTTAAAGGAACTGGAATTAGAAGAAGTTCCCGAATAATTTATAAAATTTAAAATTATCTTTTTTTAAATAGCAGAGAGAAAATAACATTCGAAATAAAGTTTGGTGATGGAGGGAATATGTCCGGCCATTCAAAATGGGCAACAATTAAGCGGAAAAAAGCTAAAATAGATGCACAGCGTGGTAAAGTATTTACCAGGCTAATTAAGGAACTTATTGTCGCTGCTCGAGAGGGTGGTGGCGATGAAAGTTCAAATGCCAGACTTCGAACTGCTGTGGCTACGGCAAAAGCGGCAAATATGCCTGCTGCAAATATCGACCGTGCCATTAAGCGGGGAACCGGTGAGCTTGATGGTGTTAGTTATGAAGAAGTTACCTATGAAGGCTATGGCCCTGGCGGCGTCGCGATTATGATTGAAGCGGTTACTGACAACAAGAATCGAACCGTTGCTGACATGCGACACTTTTTGAGTAAGTACGGCGGAAATCTGGGAGAAAGTGGTTGTGTTTCCTGGATGTTTGAAAAAAAAGGTTTGATTGTGGTAAATTCACAAAATGCAAATGAAGATGATCTCATGATGCTGGTTCTGGATGCTGGTGCAGATGATATGCGGGTTGAGGATAGCACTTATGAAATAACGACGCAGCCGGAAAATTTTGAAGCGGTTAAAAAAATGATTGAGGATAATAAAATCCCCATTGAATCCGGTGAAATTACCATGATTCCAAAAAATACAGTAAAAGTTGAAGGTAGCCAGGCCGAACGTCTGCTCAAACTGATGGAAATCCTGGAAGAGCATGATGATGTCCAGAATGTCTATGCAAATTTCGATATCGATTTCGAGAAACTTGAGCAGGAATAGCAATTGAATATTTTTTTGCTATTTATAATGTAATTGCAAAAATGAAAATATTAGGCGTTGATCCAGGTTCGTTAGTTACGGGATTTGGTGTTATCAGAACTGTCAAATCTGATTTTGAATATATTACTTCAGGTATCATTGCTGCAGACTCACGGGAGGAATTAGCCTACCGCTTAAAGAAAATCTATGATGGCGTGCAGCAAGTGCTGGCGGAACATCAACCGGATATAGTGGTGATTGAAAGCGTTTTTTATGCACAAAATGTACAATCACTTTTAAAATTGGGTCAGGCGCGTGGGGTGGTACTATTAGCGGCTGCAAATAATCAATTACCATTAGTAGAATATTCTCCGAGGGAGGTCAAGCAGTCTGTTACCGGAAATGGTGCGGCTTCAAAAGTACAGGTTTATCGTTCTATTTTGCAGATATTAAATCTTAAAGGCCAGTCGCTTGCACATGATGAAACTGATGCCCTGGCAATTGCTATTTGTCATTCACATCGATTAAAAATGTGATTTTTAAACTATGTTCGCGTTTATTACTGGTAAATTAGCTCATAAAGAGCCGACGCGTGTTGTTTTAGAAAATAATGGAATTGGATTTGATATTCATATTTCAGTTCATTCCTACCGTGATTTATCCGTCATTGGGAGTGAAATTCAGCTTTTTATCTACTTACATGTTCGTGAGGATATTTTACAGCTTTTTGGTTTTACAACATTAGATGAAAAAGAGTTGTTTTTAAAGTTGATGTCGGTTTCCGGTATTGGTCCGCGAACGGCCCAGACGATCCTTTCTGGCGTAACGGTGGAAGAGTTTACGGATTTAATCCTAAATGAAAAAATAAATGAATTGACTCGAATTCCTGGGGTGGGGAAAAAAACCGCACAACGACTCATCTTTGATCTAAAGGATAAGTTAACGCCAAAGGCCAGCGAATTGGTTGTGGAAACGACTTCAACTGGTGAGACGGCGCAGACTGAACCGGCGGATGCTATCCTGGCGCTAATTTCGTTGGGTTATTCAAAGCCCAAAGCCGAAGAATCAATTAAAAAAGTGATGAAAAAGCATGGTCCGGGTTTGAAAGTGGAAGAACTGGTGCGGCTGGCGTTGATGGAAATATAATCCGTAAGTATTGATTTTTAATATTCTTAAAGAGCTAAAAAACGACAATTAATTTGAATCGAGAAAGTCCAACAACTCCAAATCAATTGGTTGAGGAAGCCGATTTTGACCGCACCTTACGTCCGGAGCGGTTTGAAGATTTTCCGGGGCAGGTTCAATTAAAGGAAAATTTGAACGTTTTTATCAAAGCGGCAAAGATGCGGGGTGAAGCCCTCGATCATGTTCTTTTTTATGGACCGCCTGGATGTGGTAAAACGACCCTGGCCTATATTATCGCCAATGAAATGGGGGTGAATCTGAAAGAAACATCGGGACCGGCACTTGAGCGGCCTGGCGATCTTGCGGGGATTTTAACCGGCCTCAATGAAGGGGATGTGCTCTTCATCGATGAAATCCATCGATTGAATCGGATAATTGAAGAGTATCTCTATCCGGCAATGGAAGATTTTCGGCTTGAGATTATTATTGATAAAGGTGCCAATGCCCGGGCGATTCAATTAAAGCTGCCACATTTTACACTTATTGGGGCAACGACGCGGGCGGGTTTGCTTACCGCACCTTTTCGTTCGCGATTTGGCGTGCTGAATCATCTGGATTATTACGAGGTTCATGAACTTTATCAAATATTAATTCGATCCGCGCGCATCCTGAACGTCAAAATTGAGGAAGAATCGGCGTTGGAGATTGCCCGTCGATCGCGAGGAACGCCGCGAATTGCGAATCGTTTATTACGTCGGGTCCGTGATTTTGCTGAAGTAACGAATAATGGACTGATAAATTTTGAAATCACGCAGTACTCCCTGAAACAGCTTAATGTCGATGATATGGGACTGGATGAGATGGATAAACGATTATTAAATGTCATCATCGATAAATTTAGCGGGGGCCCGGTCGGAATAACCACCCTGGCAATTGCTGTCGGGGAAGAGGCTGATACCATTGAAGAAATATATGAGCCATTTTTAATTCAAAAAGGCTTAATAAAACGAACCCCTCGGGGACGGGTGGCAACAGAGGCTGCCTATCAACATTTTGGAATTACGAAAAAATTCTTTTCACAAGAAAAATTATTTTAGGATTAATTTGATACAAGGCAATTATCGCTTGCTCAGCGGACGATGAACATTTATTGAACATAAAACGTTTAATTGAAATAAACGTACTATTTTATCTTAATCCCTTAAGTAAGGTGAGTCAATCAATTCCTATCATTCAAATGCGGAGGGATAGGTCGAATGAAACTCTCTGATTTTAAATATGAACTACAGGATCGTTATATTGCTCAATATCCGCTTGAAAAACGTGATCACTCACGTTTGATGGTTTTGGATCGGGAAAAAAAGTCTATTTCACATGACTATTTCTATAATGTTGTTAATTATTTTTCAGAAGGGGATTGTCTGGTTGTCAATGAAACCAAGGTATTTCCAGCGCGACTTTTAGGGACAAAAGATAAAACCGATGCCAAAGTAGAAATTTTTTTGCTCCGGGAACTTGAGACGGATTTGTGGGAAGTACTGGTAAGACCAGCAAGAAAAGTGCGAGTTGGAAATCGTTTATCCATCAATAATCTTCTATTTTGCGATGTGATCGATAATACCATTTCCGGTGGTCGTGTGGTTCGTTGTACCTATGATGGCGAATTTTATGACATCGTAGAAAAGATTGGGAAGGCACCACTACCACCCTATATTAATCGCGAATCCGAGCTTCAGGATAAAGAACGCTATCAAACGGTTTATGCAACGAAACGCGGTTCAGTGGCCGCACCAACTTCCGGGCTTCATTTTACGCCGGAATTGTTAGAAAAAGTGAAACAAAAAGGGATTAAAATTGTTCCGATTTTACTTCATCTGGGGCTTGGTGGGTTTCGACCGGTTTTGGTTGAAGATTTAAGCCGTCATAAGATGGATTCGGAATATTTTGATGTCTCGCAACAGGCAGTTGACATTATCAATGAAACCCGCCGAAATAAAAATAAAATTATTGCTGTGGGGACGAGCACGGTCCGGGGACTCGAATCCGCCATCACTTCTGAGGGTTGGGCAAAAGCAGTTTCGGGCTGGACGGATAAGTTCATTTATCCCCCGTACGAATTTCATGTGATCGATAATCTTATTACCAACTTTCATCTGTCATGTACAACGCTTTTGATGCTGGTTTCTGCCTTTGCTGGCCGCGATTTTATACGAGAAGCTTATGAAGTAGCAAAGCAGGAAAATTACCGCTTTGCCAGCTACGGCGATGCCATGTTAATTTTATAGGTACTGATTTTGTTTGTAACAGCAATTATTCCAGCGGCAGGGAAAGGCCTTCGATTTGGTGGAAAAATAAATAAACAGTTTTTTGAAGTTCAGGGTCATCCGATTCTTTTTTATACTCTACAGGCTTTCGAAGCTTCAGATTTAATCAACGAGATTATCCTGGTCGTTCCGCAAGATTGGATTGAAATTATTTCGAAAACTGTTTTACACAAATATCAGTTAAAGAAAAATTATCAAATTCTGGCCGGTGGAAGCGAACGCTATCAATCCGTCCAAAAAGGACTCCAGGCTACTAATCCACAAACAGAAATTGTCCTCATTCATGATGCAGTCCGACCATTGATACGAACGCGCCTGATTGACAAAACAATCATCGCCTGTAAAGAATTTCAGGCCGTGGTGCCAGGTTTGCCCATGAAGGATACCGTAAAAAGTGTTGAGAATGGATTTGTAAAAAATACTGTGGATCGTTCTTTGCTATGGTCAATTCAGACGCCTCAGGCTTTTAATTTTAAATTACTCCAGACAGCGTACCAGAAAATTGCAAATTTAAAAATACCAATAACAGATGATGCGATGCTGGTGGAGGCCGCCGGTTTACCAGTAAAAATAATTGAAGGGGATCCGATTAACCTGAAAATAACATCCCCGGAAGATTTGGATTGGTTTGAATATCATTTAGCAAAATTTAATCGATAAATTAATTTAAATATCAATCATTTTTGTAGCAATCATGCGGGTTGGATTAGGATACGATGTTCATCAATTAGTTCCCGGCCGAAAACTCATTTTGGGAGGCGTCGATATCCCGTTTGAACGTGGCCTGCTGGGACATTCTGATGCGGATGTCTTATGTCATGCGATTGGTGATGCCTTGTTGGGCGCCGCCGCTTTAGGCGATTTGGGGAAACATTTTCCGGATTCGGATAAGCAATATGCCGGCATATCAAGCCTTGTATTATTAGAAAAAATTTCCCGATTGGTAGAAAATAAAAATTATGCTATTGTCAATCTTGATGCGGTGGTTGTCGCCGAACGACCAAAGTTAGCCCCCTATATCGAACAGATGCGAAAAAACATTGCGCAAACACTCAATATCCAACTGGATTCGGTTTCAGTTAAGGCGACAACAACTGAAGGATTGGGATTTACCGGTACCGGTGCTGGCATTGCATCGTACGCGGTGGTTTCTTTGCAGCAAAAATGATGAATATTTTTATGACATCAAGGAGGATTTTTTTTTAAATGGAACCTCGGATCTATCTGCGGATTCAAGTGAGTGAATCCTTTCAGCTGGAAGATGCCAGAATTGCAGTGATTAGTTGGCTGCTCGCCAAAAAATTAAATGCCACTCTGGTTTCAAATATACACGATTTAGCAGTGGAAAATTATTCCCACAAGCAGGAAAAAAAAATTTTTCAAAATCTTGAGTGGCTGGGACTGGACGTAACCGAAGGGCCAAATTTAGTCAGTAAATTGGGCAGTTATCGGCAATCTCAACGGTTTGAACTTTATTATTCCGCGTTGACGAAATTACTTCAGCTTCAGAAAATTTTTTTATACCCTTTTCCACAAAAAAATGAAAAAATTTGGGGAACAAATTCTATCATTAATGCATTTAAGTCTGACCCATTTTTGTTACAAGCCCCGGCTGAAGGGTGTGAATTAAAAGAGCTGACAGCGGGCGTATATTTAAAACCTGAAGATGATTTAACATGGGCGACAGCGCAATTCGGTGAAAAGATTCAATCTGAAGAGTTGAAAAATAAGCCAGTTTTACTGATGTCTGCCGACGGAACACCGACCGATGTCTTTGCCATGGCTGTTGATCTCATAAATTTAAAGATAACGCACCTTGTTCGAAGTAAACGCGAGCTCAGGCGGACGCTTGAAGAAAATTTAATTTGTCGCGCATTAAATGGAAATTATCCCGAAGTTACTTTTCTGTCAACTGGTGGAAATGGCGTTACTCACGAATCCAGGGAAACAGAAACTCCCATGACGATTGAATCCTTACGACTTCAGGGGTATTTGCCGTATGCAATTTTAAAATTTTTCTGTTGTGCGGATAATTCAGTCGAGATTGAAGATAGCTCAACGTTAATTCAAAAATTGGTTAATAAATTTGATCTTCGGCAATTGATCACCAATGAGCATAAACTGAATATCACATTTTTGAATCAACTGAATAGTTCTTATCTGCAATTTTTGAAAATTGAATTTTTAGCTGATCTGGCTTTGCCGTACTTTCGCAAAGCGAAAGTGCCTGTTGAAAATTATGAAAAATATTTAAAAGTGATTGGCATTCTAAAAGACCATGTCAGCAATATCAGTAATCTGGTTGAAGATTCCACCATTTTTTTAAATCGAACGCCGCTGATGTACTCAAGTGACGCCAGAACTATCCTGCGCAAGGAGAGTTCTCAAAAAGTACTCTGGTCCTTTTTGCGAAAATTAAAATCGGTAGAACAGATGAACGCGACCGTTTTTTTTCAGACCATGAATCACGTTCAGCGTGAAACAGGTATTATGGGGCGTGATTTATGGATGCCGATTCGGATTGTACTCACCGGAAGGGATAATAATTTCGATCTGGCATCAGTTGCCGAATTATTAGGCAAGGAATTATGTATTAAGCGGGTTAATGCGATAATTGGTGGTTACTGGTGAGACATTAGGACATAATGAAGAGATATTTTAGCATTTAAATTGAAAAAACCAAAAAAAAAGCTTGACTTTTTCATAAAAAACTATATATTAATTGTTTGTTTTCTAATCAGTAATTTTAGATAAAAAATCGAATATTGACGGGCCACCATAGCTCAGTAGGTAGAGCACCTCACTTGTAATGAGGATGTCGCGGGTTCAATTCCTGCTGGTGGCTCAAAGATATAAAGATTGGGGAGATGCCCGAGTGGTCAAAGGGGGCAGACTGTAAATCTGTTGGCGATGCCTTCGAAGGTTCAAGTCCTTCTCTCCCCACAAAAATAAAGTAGGTAAGTGGGAGTAAAGATAAGGATTACAACACATCCCCTTCCGAAATGCGGGAATAGCTCAGACGGCTAGAGCATCAGCCTTCCAAGCTGAGGGTCGCGGGTTCGAACCCCGTTTCCCGCTCAATTCGTGTAACCCTGTCTTGGTGTAGCCTCTTTTGTATTCAAAATCTGGATTCGAGTTTTATATTGAATAATTATGCTAAAGGATGTTTTGTGTTTAAAAAGAGATTGACAGACAGGTAGATTTTAGTTGGTTCAGGTTTGCTTTAAGCCCACGTAGCTCAGTTGGTAGAGCACATCCTTGGTAAGGATGAGGTCACCAGTT
>DYKB01000181.1 GCA_020722815.1 Caldithrix sp.
TGACGATTTACAACACCCTGGGACATAAAATTGCGACTTTGGTCAATGAAAAACAAGCGGCTGGTACTTATCGGACAATGTGGGATGGTCGCGACGAATTTGGCAAGAACATGGCCACTGGAATTTATTTCTACCATCTCCAGGCTGGTGATTTTTCAACAACCATGAAGATGTTATTGGTTAAATAGTGGCAATTGACCAAAAGAATTTCTTTTATCATCAAATCAAATTAGAAATTCCTTTAAAAAGGGGCAGGATTTTTTCCTGCCCTCTCTTTTTTTTACAAATTTTTAAAAAAAACATTGAGATTTTAATTTCCTTTGATTATACTTTCATTATATAAACTTCACCTTCAGGAAGATTTTTTAGCCTGTAAATTAGTGATGGTCATCTATAAAATGCTTAATTAGAGTCGGTCCGAAAATACCACGGCCTGTCATTGCGCGGCGTTTTTTGCCGAAGCCTGTTTTTCAGGCTCGCAATCCCATCGTTAAACAGCGGAGATTGCTGCGTTGCCAAAAACGCTCCTCGCAATGACAGTACCGGAGGCTTTTGCAGACAGACACTAATTAGAGTCTGTCCGAAAATACCACGGCCTGTCATTGCGCGGCGTTTTTTGCCGAAGCCTGTTTTTCAGGCTCGCAATCCCATCGTTAAACAGCGGAGATTGCTGCGTCGCCAAAAACGCTCCTCGCAATGACAGAATCGAGGCATTTGCGGACAGACACTAATTAACACAAATTTCGCTATTTCTAAACACCCGGTCATTTTCGCTTCGATGTTAAAAATTATTAATTGAACAGATTGATAATAAAAACATTTTCAAATGTTTTCTGAACCATATGTCGAAAGGAGGTAAGAAAATTTAAAAAATGGTTTTTAATTCACTATTTAAATCATTTGATTGACAATTTAGGAGGGTTAATGTGGAAATGAAAGCGAGACAATGGCTAATCGTAACGCTTATTATTGGCTTGCTGCCGCGAATTAGTGGTTGTTTTGAAATTGCACAAATTTTTCAAGGACTATCGGTCATTCCTGGCGGGAATTTTTCTGTGACGCTGAAAGTGAAAACCGATAAAACCGATGCCAATCCCCATTATGGTATTGTTGGCGTTTTAATTCCGAACGACTGGACTGTTAACACTGTCAAATATGATGGTGATTTTGGACCGGATGATTGTACCTTGCTTCCACCTGGCACGCCGGATAAAGAACCGGGTTTACAGGATTATTGGACGGATACCCTCGAAGTAAAATATCCCAGTGGGGATGGCTTGAAATGGGTTGTTTTTCAGGCAAATACGGCCTATCCTTCTGCGATTGAATTGGGGAATGTAAATGTTCATGTCGAGATGACCGCTGGTACCACTGAGGGTGATTATGAATTGGGTTATTTTGTAAGTAATTCTGCTCTTGATTTTACCGACCCAACCTATTATTCCATCAAAAAGGCTAAAATTAAAGTTTCACCGCAAGAGATGCACCTTCTGTTAAGCGAAATTGTGGTAACGTCGACCGAAGCAGAATTTATTGAAATTTTTAATCCAACCGCGCAGACGATTGATTTGTCGAACTATTATGTTACGGATGCGACCCATGCCGGGAGTGGTACATACTATTATAATATCGTCACTGGTGCAAAATATGGCGGTGGTTCGTTTAGTGATTTTCATGCGCGTTTCCCTGAAGGAGCGAAAATAATGCCTGGGGAGTATCAAACAATTGCACTTGAAGGTGATGCTAATTTTTTTGCCAAATTTAATGTTCTCCCGACGTATGAAATTGCCGATGATGGGGCAACAGGGCCGGATGTACCCGACATGCGCGATGCCATGCCAGGCTCAATAAATAAACTTGGCGGTGGCTTGACCAATACCGGTGAAGTCGTTATTCTTTATTACTGGGATGGTCTTTCCGATCTCGTTCAGGATGTCGATTATTTCATTTATTCAGATAAAGGTGCTCCCCCAATTGAAGCTGTTGATAAAACGGATGTCAAGAAAGATGGCCCGGATGCTGACACGGAAACCGCTACTTACAAGTCGGATACTCCTATTGCGAATCAGAAATTCGTATTTCCACCGAAAGTAAATGAAGGCGCCCATCGAATTGACTTTTTCGAAGGTACCGAAGTGAAAGCCAATGGGAATGGCATGGTCATGCACAATGAAACCAGTGAAAATCTGGATGAGACCTGGGTCATTGCCGCACCGACACCCAATGCAGCCTATCGGGTGGTTACCGCAATTCATGTGACATTCCAGTGTAATATGGATGTTCAAATTAAGTCCGGAACTTTTGATCCCACCAGGGATAAACTGGTTGTTCGCGGCTCGTTCAATGGATGGGCTGGTAACGTGCATGAACTCAACGATTTGGATGGTGATAAAATCTATACCCTGAAGACTGAATTAGGAACCGAGTTGATTGGACAAACGATTGAATATAAGTATGTAATATTGCCATCTGGTGGGAGTGATGTATGGGAAAGTATTGCCAACAACCGAAAATTCACTTTGGCCGATAAAGACATGGTCCTGGATGTCGTTTATTTTAATGATCAAACTGTCATTTTAGTGAAAGCGACAGTCACTTTTCAGGCTGATATGTCCGAACTGCTGGATAAAGGCTGGTTTG
>DYKB01000096.1 GCA_020722815.1 Caldithrix sp.
TATCCGTGTACCATTCCGGAAATAGTTTTGTTAAGTGTTTTTCATACCAGGCGAGAAAAAATTCGGAAAGTTCATGATAATTTACGGCATCAGCATAAGGGGGATCGGTAATCCAAATATCGTTAATCGCATTGATTAATCGGGCATCATTGGCATGCGTTAATTTGTCGGTTTCAATTGTTTCAATTTCAATATTATAAAACCAGGGGGTCGATAATCCTGTAAATCCTCTCGAAGCGTATGTCGATAGGGTATTTAGCGCCTGATTGTAAAAAGTTTGGGCCGCTTTCTCGTTAGCAGAACTGGAATCCCATCGACATAGTTTACTATTCCAATCGTTACATTTACCAAGTCCTAATAATAAGGCTGCGATAATTTTAGGTGAAAAATCAAATTCAGACATGATTTTAGCTAACTGTCCAATAATTAAAAGCGCTCGCGGATTAAACAAATGATGCCAATATGTCCAACCTCTTTCTCGCAATAATCTTGAAGTCTCATCGCCAGGTTCAATTTTCCGGGCGGGAATGTAGCCTTTTTCCTGCCACAAACTGAATCGTTCCTGCAATAATTCAAGAACCCGGGTTTCCCGTTTCCAATCATTTTCATCCGGCGCACGATAATGACGCACGGTTTCAGTCGGTGCATCCCCGGCCGTCGTCGTTTCCACCCAGCGAATGCAATACAACCGTTCCTGAAACACATCATCCGGCCGGGGCGCCAGATCAGCATTCTCCCAGAGCCGTAAACCGGATGCCCGGCCATCGGCGGTATTGCGCTCCCCCCGTAGCATACTCACCGGCGTGGATTTGCCACAGTGCGGATTCGGGCAGATCAGATAGGAATTTTGAATCGTGCCTGCGTTTTTACTGGTTTCCAGAGCGGCTGCCGAAACGGCGGATTCGATGAGAATGTCAAATCGCTGTTTTTGATGATCCACTTCCAACCGGGCAATCGTCCGGGTTTTTTCGCCAATCACCCAGGCAGGCGCCAACGGAACCTGGTAGCCGCATTCGGGACAGCGGGTTTCGGTGCAATAGAGATAGGCATCGGCGCGCCAGCCCTGTTCATGGTGTTCAATCCCCCACGCCGTTATCTGGCGATCCACCGCGTCATAAACCGCTTGTTGCGCCGCCTGCACCTGTTTGACCACTTCCGGCCCACCGCCAATGATATTCAGACCCGCCCAGGTCAATAAAGCCGCCACCGGATTTAAATCGGAGCCAAAAGCATCGCACCCCAGCCGGGCGACCTCAAACGGAATGCTGCCGCCGCCACAAAACGCATCGCCGACGCGGGGAATATGGCCAAAACGTTTGATCCCCAACTGCTGAAAAAGTTCGGTTAAATTGCGGGCGGTGGTACCCAAATGGGCGTTAATTTCGTGCCAGGCATCTTCAGCCGGGCCATCCATCTGCTCCGGACGGTCACAATAGGTCAATTTTGTATCATAATTAAGTCTTTTAAAAACAAGCTGCTGGAGATCCTTTTTTTCGGCCGCGGAAACACCACTGGCAATTTTAGGCGCCGCCGGATCGGTATCGGCAGCGAACCATTTCAGCCGTTCGGCGGGTGTCAGATGAAGATAAATCTCTTTCAACGGAATAGCTTTGGTTTTACGCTGCCAGAGCCCGGCCGCATCCATCGTCAAAATTTTCAGAAAAATTTCCCGATCCTTTTTGGGATCATCCGAAGCCGGCATCAACAGTCCCAGCAACGTCGCCCGCACCAGAATCAGCGGTTTCCGCCCCCACCATTTACCCAGCCCGGTAAGGGTTTGGCTGTAATTGGCTTTACGCTCCTTGTAACTCTCTTTGGAGAGTTTGGAGATGGGGAATTGGGTTTCGATGAAGGATTTGGGGGTGTGTTTCATATTTTTGATTACTTTTTATATTTCAAATAGATTTTTGTTTATTTTGTTTATTTTTCGATGCAAAGCACAAGTTCAAATTCGTAATTTTGCCATTCCAGAAGCGCCGGATTTGTGATTTCCAGTTGCCACCGAAACACACTTAATTGAAAAGCAGAAGCTTTTTGATGATTAAGTTTTCAAATTCAATGTCCAGACAAATCAACAATGCTTTAAGTGCTTTCCCGGCGGCTTGTTGACAATCAAAACACAAATCTTCTTTATTGGATTTCTTTTTCTAAATACTTTTCCACTTCTTTCAAAAAATATTCAGCTTTTTCAATTTGTTCGCTTGCCTCCTGGACAGTGGCAATTGAATAATCACCATAATCACTTCGTTGCCGAAAAATTTGAGCGCGACTGATAATTTTCCCACAGGTATGATCAACTAAACCTGTTTTAACAAAATGTTGGTTAAATAATGCGATAATACCTGAATGTTTTGCGCTATCCATTTCTAATAGCGCCAATAATGAACGGGCGCCAGAAAAAATGGCATAATAAGATCGCGAGATGGAATCTTTAAAAAAACCTCCATTTTTTAATAATATCGCGGCTTCTAATTTTTCTTTTGCGACTTCAAATCGATATTTAGCCAGATCAATTCGACTCATAGCGCAATACTTTCCTGTTCAATATTTTTAATAAATGGCGAACCCAATTCAGTGTTTATTTGATATTCATACTCAGAATAAATAACCGGTGAAATATTGGCATTATATTCGAGCTGGAAGTCGAGCAGGGTATCGACAATTTCATCTACAACCGCCGAATTGAGTTCCTGTAAAATTAACAGAATATCAATATCAGATTCGTCCGTAAAATTGCCGCGCACCTTTGAACCAAATAAGCGGGCGACCCGCAAATTATCGCCCAGTTGCAGGCGAATTTTTTTGATAAATCCAGTGACCGCCTGCTGTTCATGTTTTTTGAGATAAGATTGCATAATTTTGTGGTTTACATCACGTTAAGTTTCCGATAAGATAATACTAAATTTAGAAAAAATAAACAATGTTTTTCCAGCAAAAGGCTGATGGCATCTGGCTGCTGGCTTTTGGCCTCTGGCTGAAAACAAGAAAAAATCAGTAAATAATAAACAAAATTTAAAATTTCGTCAACCGAAGCGCCTTGGTCTTTTCAAAATCAGATTTCCAGAAATCAAAAGAAAACAGATATTCTTTACTTAAAGCGAACTATTTTAATTCCAAAAGTTGTCGGAGCGCCTTTTCCATTGAAATAATGTCATCTGGACAAAACTGGCCCAGGATTTTCAAAACCAGAGATTGTTCAATCGTGGATATCGCTGGTTTTATGGCCGATGGCTTTAGCAAGCCGGCACGATGCCAATCTTCGATCATACATTCACCAATGCCATCTATTTTGCTGGTTTGGCTGGTTATAGCCATGATAACGATATCTGATGAGATATTGTTATAAATATTGGAACTAATAACAACCGCAGGCCTTTTTTCGCGGTCGTTTGATCACTGAAGGGGAACGGGACCAGCACGACCATCCCTTTTTTATAAGCGATCATAAACCGCATCCTCCGGATTATCCCATACTTTTTGGAAAGACGCGCCAGACAACTCTTGAGCAGCCTTCGCCTGCATGTTTTTTTCTTTTTTGAATTCTAAAAACTGAATAAACTCAAAAACCTCAGCCAGAATGGATTCCGGCAGCTTATCGATTTCATATTTTATCATTTCATTGAGTGACATGTTTTGCCGCCCTTTTATTTTATTGCTTACGATTGACATTTGGCTCTCTCCTTCAACTTAATGCTGTGACTAGAATAAATTTTTCTTCTTTCCACGAGTCGGACACCTGGCCGGGGATATTTCCGCTTCCAATCAGGGCACGTAAAAATATATTTGTGTCCAGCACGACTCTGAATATGCTATTCTTTGCCACCACTCCAGACATCAAAATCTCGATTAATTAACAATAAAAAAGATTATTATTTTATTAACCTTCCAACCACGCCTTATCCTCATCCGCCACTTTAAAAAACTCCATGGTCGGCAATTTATAACTTTCCGAAATCGGATTTTCGGTCAGGGCATAACGAATGGCTTTGCGCCAGCCTTTATTCCGGCCATAAATCGCGTGGCCCGTCGCGGCGTTGGTCATGGTGTAGAGCCACCAACGCTCTTCCGGTTTTAATCCCAGCCAATTCCGGATAGCCATGGGAATCAGGGCCGGATCCGCATCTTCAATGGCCCAGGCGAGGAGTACCAACTCTTTGCCCAGGAGTCGTGAGATCGGAATATGACCGGCTTTCCACTGGCCGGGTTTCAGGCCAATCTTTTTCAAGCGGCGATTAAATTCAGCCTGAACTTCCCCCGCAATGGCCTCCCATTTCGGATGTGACAGAATGATGCGCACATTCAGATTTTCCTTGCCCAGTGACAGGTTCATGGCCAGCCGGGCGGGATTTTCGTCATATTGGAAATTTTCGAGAATGACGATCTCCTCCTTTTTCCCGGCCGGAATGCTCACCAGAAAATGGTGTTCGGATTCGGCGGGCACAAATCCAAATCCCAGCGCTTTGGGTGAATCCGCCATTACTGGATCACCTCCGCCTGGGATACCTGGAGGCGCATTGCTTCAATCCAATCCAACAACTTCTCGCCACTGGCAAATTTTAACGCCTCGACTTCGAGCGCGACCTGTCCTTCGGTAAATAATCCACGTAAAAATTGCAGGGATTGTTCCAGCTTTTCCGCATCAAATTCAATATTGCCGCTGGATAATTCCAGAAATTTGGATTTCTCTTCCACAATAATTCTGGGCGCCGGCAGGACAATTTCATATTTTTTAAAGCGGATCAGCGCATCATAGACTTCCTGCGTGCTATTCAGCGCATAATGCCGCTTAAGGGTCGCCGGTCGTGCCGGATCGATCTTAAAACCGTCATCTTTGGACCAATCGATAGGCAATCGATGTACTTCCGAAAGAATCCCATCTTTTTCCGCCACGGCAAGAATCACCTGAGTTTGCGGGGGAATGGCAAAAGGTTCGTTGTATATACCGCCAATATTTTTTGGATCCGAGCCATCGGTGGTATAGCGAATGGGAGCATTGGGTGCGGCGCGCAATTCTGCCATTTTATTTTTACCGCTGCCGAAAATTCGGGATTTAATCTGAATCCGATTGTGCCATTCAAGGGGTTCCCCGGTCTCGTGTTCACCGGCGCTATCCACACACAGAAAAGTGATGATCAATTCGTTCGTTTCAAAACTTTTGGGATCGGGAACCCGGGCAGAAGCGGTGGTAACTTTATTGCGTCCAATCTCATAAAAAATGGTATCGCCAAAGACGGGCGTTAATTTTAGAATAACCGAACCGGTATCATTATTGATAAAACTTTCCTGAATCCGGATACTGGTGGCTGGTTTTGGAAAAGGCGGCTTTTCCACAAAACCACCATTTTCCCGCCATAAATCTTTAAAAATCAGATCATTTTTTAAAGTATCGAGCGCATCGGGTTTATGCCATTGCCATTTGGTAGTCATCGCGGCGCGGCGTTTGATTTCGTTCCAGGGCATGGTTTTTTGGGTGAACAGGCGTTCTTCACATTTTTGCCGAAAGATAGGACTACTGATATCTTCAGTAAATTTCATTTTATTTTTTAATGTCTCCCGAACCTGCTGCTCCCCATGATACTCATTCCCTTTAAAATTCATAAGAAAGTCCGCCGACATGAGATGTTCCCCATGCGGATAGGTGAGGGTGGTAAACGTTTCCCGCACGGCGCTGTAAAATTGTAGATGCAATTTATCCCGAATGTCCAGCGCATTGACAAATTGGGGATCTTTGGAGGGAATTTTTTCGCTCTCCATTTCGCCGATGATAAAATGAATGGCTTTTAACTCGGCCGCACGGGTTAACAGCGTTTGCATGGTGCCGCGTTGTCCGGAAAGAAAAAGAATCCGGTTTTTATAAACCTGATCGTCATAAAATTTTTGCAGGTCCCGATGCAGACCGCCGCCAGGATTTGGTTCATAAATAATCAGCGTCACGTGATCCCGATTGATTTCCACTTCATCCAAGGACGGTAAAAGCTGCACCTCCTGATAACAATCCTTCACTTGCGGCTCAAACATCTGTTGCAACTGTTTGCGCAGCTCTTTACGCGGGATTTCCGGATTGTAGGCGTAAGATTCCGCGGTGGTTTTCAGTTTGGCCACAATGTTCTGTACATTTTTAAAGTAGAGTTTACCTTCAGTATTTACATGCAGGTACCAGGCGCTGGTGCTTAAAGGTCGCAAAATTTCCTGATTCAACCGGGCCAGATTTCGGCCGGGGGCGCATAAAAATGAGATAATTTCGGGATAGGATAAGCCTTGTAGCGCGTTCGGGACATTCGCCAGCGAAGAGACTAATAATAATTTGCAGACGTCCCGGGTATCGGTGCCCTTCAGATTGGCATCCATGGTTTCGGCAACCGCTTTGCCCTGGGCGGCAATATCATGACTGATGGCATTTTCCAGTGTCGGATTAATCTGGGTGATTTCAACCAGGGTGTCGCGATCATTTAAATCCAGATCATGCGCAGCAATGAGATGAATCTGATCCGCCTTACCATTGGTCGAAAAAAGATTGGCGGCAATCGTGCGCATTAACCGAATCAAGCCACGGGTTTGCTGAAAATTCTGATTCTCGCGAAATCGGGCATAGAGGTCTTTAATCGCGGGATGAAAAGGGTAGGAAAGCATGATCTGCTGGCTAAATTTTTCTGGTGAAGCGGTGGTAATTTCCATCTGATTGGCTTCCCGGACCGCCTGGGCATAGCCCATCGCAACCGCTTTTACCTCATTCTCATCGGGCAAATTTTTAAAAATTCGTTTTCGTAAAATATGGTAAATTTCGTCGGTATTCAGACCCACTGGTTCGAGATTGAGCGCGGTGCGGCCAAGTTCATGTTCCAGGTTGAGCAAGGCGCGCTGAACCTGTTCGGTTCCCTCGGCATAGCTTGCCCGCAGATCAGAAATCACCACGCAGACATTCCCCAATTCACCTTTACCAACGGCGACCAAGAGATTGGCAAGCGCAGTCGTGGTTACCTCAGAGAGATCCGAATTTCCAATCTGTTTCGCGCGGGCGGCTTGAAAATAAGGCGGCAGTTCATCAAGAAGAATGAGCAGCGGCTCCCCGTGCAGCAAATTGACCCAGGCCGTTTGACCGGGTGCGGATAAGGGGGCATAATAATCTTTAAAAAAATCCTTTTTTCCCAACTGGTCGGCAATCACGCCCCAAATTCCAAACGGTGCATCACTCTCCCGACCGGAAAAGACCACCACCCGTACCGCAGCCAGGTTATCAACTTCAGGGATGTCCGACATAACCTGAGCGCGAATTTCCGGATGTTTCGCCAGCAGACCGAGCGCTATTAAATTGTGGGTCTTCCCGCCGCCCATTGCCTGCGTTAATTTAAACACTCCTTGTTCCGACTTCCCGGCAAATCGCCGGAATGTTTCCCGAAACAGACGTTTCATGCCATCGGTCAGATAGTTCTCTTCAAAAAATTCCACGGGTTTGATTTTTTCCTGCGCCAGATCGGTCAGGTCTAAAACAATATCCCGTTTCGTTTTGTCGAATACACTGGATCGAGGCGTGCAGAGCTGTTTTAGGGTCTTCATATTAAAATCCTTTTTTTTATCAAGTGGTCTGTGTAAGATATAGAATCAACAATATTGATCAGGACTGAATAATATGTTCCACAAAATTTTTTGACTTTTATTCTGGATGGTATAAATATATATTAAATGAAAATCAGGAAAAATGCAAGGGGAAAATGAATCCTATTTTATTTTTTGGGATTGTTCATTAAATATAGTAAATTTATTGTTTCGTTTTGCCATCAATGGTAAAATAGATTATTTCAACTTTTCAATGCTATGAGAATAACCTTTTGTTTTTCGTCGAAGCCGAACTAAAAAATGACAAAGAATACTGTTATAATCCTTTCCAGTGAAGGTATCTTTCCTGGAGCGGATATGCTCCTATTCAACGGAATAAAATTATCATAAGGCAACCAATAATCTGTGGCGACTTGTTCGATCGTTTTATCTTTCCTCAAATACCAGAGTTGTTCGCCGATTTCGGTTCCGCGGGAACCCGGTGCATGTCGTGATATTTATGGAGCGCCCAAAATTGAAATATGAAATAAGCGATCAAAGATCCTGCCGCACCTCCATCAAATCATCTTCATCCACTAAATGGTGATTGGGAGGGACAATGGGCTATATCTGTAAATGGCCCGTGGCGACTATGTTTTGAATTTAAAGATGGTGAAGTATATAATATCGAACTTGTGCAATATCATGAGGAGAAATAAAATGTTACCACAATCCAGAAAACCGACGCTGCCAGGAGAAATCTTAAAATTTGAATTTCTTGAACCGCTGAAGATGACGCAGCAACAACTGGCGGATGCACTTGGAATCACTCAAGTGCGAGTAAATGAGATAATCACCGGAAAACGAGCGATAACTCCCGACACCGCATTTCGTCTGGCAAAATATTTTAATACAACGCCCGATTTTTGGATGAATTTGCAATTGAATGTCGATAGGTGGGATACTTTGCAGTCTTATCATCATGAGTATGAAAAAATTGAGAGTATTGCTCAGCACTCGTCGCTTAAAAGGTGATAATGATGAATAAATTTAATGAATATGAGAAAGAATTATTAAATCTTATACCCGGCATTCCCTTCTCCCGAAAAAAAGGCTTGACTATTTAAGTTAAAAATTGTATCTTTATTGTAGATACAATGGAGACATTTTATGCACACAAAGGTTCAAAAATGGGGAAATAGCCTGGCTTTACGAATACCAAAAGCGTTTGCCCGCGATACACACCTGGAACAGGATTCTCTGGTAGAAATTTTATTGATAGACGGTCAAATTGTCATCAAGCCAGTCAATTCTGCGAACTGGTCGCTTGAGGAATTATTAGCTGGTGTTAACATTGATAATATCCACCATGAAATTGATACTGGAATTGCGGTAGGAAATGAAGTTTGGTGAAACGATGACTTATATTCCAAATCGCGGCGATATAATTTGGATTACTTTCAATCCACAGGCTGGTCACGAGCAGAGCGGAAGGCGTCCGGCATTAGTCCTTTCACCTAACGCATATAACAGCAAAGTTGGTCTGGCAATTCTGTGCCCGATTACTAGCCAAATTAAAGGTTATCCATTTGAAGTTTTAATACCGGATGGATTGAAAATCAGTGGCGTCATTCTATCTGATCAGGTAAAAAACCTTGATTGGAAAGCCCGGCAGGCGGAATTTATATGTCAGGTACCATCCAATACAATGAATGAAGTTTTACAAAAGCTAAACACACTTTTAATATAATCGTTTGTAAAACAACAAAATAAAGTATATTCGTATCTTCTCAATATGTTAGGGTAAGTCTACAGAACATAATGATTATCCTCCGTCATTCCCGCATGCTTTTGGCGGGAATCCACGTTTTTAAATCGATGCCCGAAAAAACCATTCGGGCATGACAGGTTTACCCTTTTTTATTGAGCGGATACGTATATTATTCTATTAAAATCCTTTGAGAGCGATGGAATTTTTTTAAGCGATAAGTATACGATTCAAACGTATAATCTACTTGCTTCTTATCATTTTATATCGTATATTCAATCATGAACGACTTATTTTATTAATATAATCCCTGGTGGGAAAAAGGTAGCCCGGCGGGTGCACTGAAGCCTCGTGAAAAATATTTGCGTGATTTAAAAAAATATCTTGAGAACAATCATATCATTATTCTCACGGGGCTGCGTCGCGTTGGAAAAACAAGTTTGATGAAATTGATCATTCATGAATTACTTTCCAACGCGATTAAAGCAAATCATATTTTCTATATCAGCCTTGACGATTATCTGATTCAAAAAAATTCGATTATTGAGATTGTTAACGAGTTTCGAAAAATTCATAAAATAAGATTTGAAGAAAAAATTTATCTGTTCTTTGATGAAGTGACATCCAAAGAAGATTTTCATATTCAATTAAAAAACATTTATGACGCACAAAACGCAAAAATATTTGTAGCATCCTCATCGGCTTCCAAGCTTCGCGATAAAAAAGCCAGTTTAACAGGACGTGCAATCACGCTTGAAATAAAGCCTTTAAATTTGAATGAGTATCTTTTTTTTAAAAAAATCGAAATAAAGAAAAGAGATAGCCAATTATACAAATCTTACTTTCTTGATTATATAAAAACCGGTGGCTTGCCTGAAAATGTATTGAATCCGAGTCGGGAATATCTCATGAACCTGGTTGACGATATCATTCAAAAAGATATCACCGCTTTTCATGGACTTAAAAATCATCAAATACTCCGGGATTATTACACGCTTTTGATGGAACGAAGTGGAAATCAGCTTAGCATCAATAAAATTGGCAAGATTTTACAATTATCACCCGATACGTCTAAACGGTATTTAAATTATTTTGAATCAACCTACCTGATTCATTTGCTTTCGCGCTGGGGCAATACAAACCAGAAGTTGTTGTCCGCTAAAAAAATTTATGCTTCAGATTTGGGTATCAAATATCTTTTTAACGGGAATCGGGATATTGGGAGCTTTTTCGAAAATTACATTTATATCGAATTGCGTGATAAAAAGATTTTGTATTATCTCTATGAAAATTCAGTCGAATTAGATTTCTTTACCGAAGATAAAATTCTGATAGCATCAAAATATTATTCAGATTTAAACGAAAAACAAAAAGATTTGTTTGCCACGTACCCCGCAAATAAAAAGATGATAATCGATTCTGTTGAAAAGCTGTCTCTTTTAGAAGAATTATAAACCCGGCTTTCGCTGGAATTTTAACAATTTATACACGGTCGTACTAACATTTTGATAAATAAAACTTAAGCGCCAATTTTTGAACTATTTCCTTTCATTTTATAAAAGGAGTTTTTTGATGAATTTATTGGAAAAAAATTGAAGGATGGCCAAATTTTCCAGCTCAAACAATTGGCACCAAATGGCATGCTGCAATATGATGCCACGCAAAATATCGAAGCTACCTGAACCATTTTCTCATTCCGATCCCTATTCCGATTTAATTTATTGTTTAAATAAAGCCTTGAATAAATAAATAATTATGATTATCTTATCAATGATAGTTAATTTTATCAAAACAAGCGAAATATAATAAAAGAAAAGTCGAGTATGCCAATCACTTGAAAAGATTATATTGCAAGTATATCTGATGTACTTCACGGGAAACCTTGCATCAAAGGTACCAGGATTCCTGTAAGTCTTATCCTGGGATATTTATCGGCTAAATATTCTTTCGCACAGATAATACGGGAATTTCCGGATTTGAAGGAAGAATATATCATTGCCTGTTTAGATTATACAAAATTTAAACAAAAGGCTCACAATGGCGCGAAATGACGATTTTGACTTCCGGAATTAATGCATATTTTCTCCACTCCTAATGCTACTCTTCAAATTAAGTGTTAAAAATCAAATTTCCCTTGCAACGAGTCACATTATATATTATATTATAATATGATTAAAAACTTTAGACAGCAATGGCTTGAAGCGTTTTGGCAGGCTGGTCAAAATAAACGCATTCCGCCAGCGCTTAAGGATCGATTGATTAGAAAACTCGATATGCTCAATTCAGCTAAAGAAATCAAGGATCTTGCCGCACCTCCATCAAATCATCTTCATCCACTACATGGTGATCGGGAGGGACAATAGGCTGTATCGGTAAATGGCCCGTGGCGGCTCTGTTTTGAATTTAAAGATGGTGAAGTATATCATATCGAACTTGTGCAATATCATCAGGAGAAATAAAATGTTACCACAATCCAGAAAACCGACGCTGCCAGGAGAAATCTTAAAATTTGAATTTCTTGAACCGCTGAAGATGACGCAGCAACAACTGGCGGATGCACTTGGAATCACTCAAGTGCGAGTAAATGAGATAATCACCGGAAAACGAGCGATAACTCCCGACACCGCATTTCGTCTGGCAAAATATTTTAATACAACGCCCGATTTTTGGATGAATTTGCAATTGAATGTCGATAGGTGGGATACTTTGCAGTCTTATCATCATGAGTATGAAAAAATTGAGAGTATTGCTCAGCACTCGTCGCTTAAAAGGTGATAATGATGAATAAATTTAATGAATATGAGAAAGAATTATTAAATCTTATACCCGGCATTCCCTTCTCCCGAAAAAAGGCTTGACTATTTGCGCAAAAAAAAATATAATCGTTCACAGGTTCCGCGTTCACCGTTGCTGGTTGCTGTTTTTTATGCTGCTTTTGATCAAACGGCAATCGCTAATAGCGCCTGAATCCGTCAGAATAATCCCCACACAAACCCGGAACGTTGAACCTGCGAACGGTTACTTTTCTATTAATATAATCAATTGTTTCTTTTGAATTTCCCCAATCTGGACAGGATGGTATTAAAATTGCGATATAAATAACTTAAGTATCAAATTTTCAACTGAATCTTCACAATTTAAAAAGGAGTTTTCCGATGAAATTCAAATGGATTTATTTTTTATTGATTTCACTTTTTTTCACTCACCTGAATGCGCAATTCAGTAAACAATCCGCCAAACCAGCGAATTTGGCTGCGTCGCAAAACAGTCGAAACGCGTCCGCGAAGAGCCGGTCTCAAATATATCATCAACAAGCACGGGAAAAGTACGATAAAGCCCGGCAAAAGGCTACAGAAAAAGGCTGGCCGGTTCGAAAAAAGCTGAAGAATGGTCAAATTATCCAGCTCAAACAACTAGCGCCAAATGGCATGCCCCAATATTATGCCACGCAAAATATTGATGCTGCTAGGACAATTGGAACGGATAAAATCTGGCCAGGCGGTGGCGATGGCTTCAATCTGGATGGTCAATTTATGACGATTGGCGAATGGGATGCCGGTGCGGTTCGGCGGACACATCTGGAATTTGATGATCGCGTTATCCAGGGGGATACGGCAACCGTTGTTGACGATCATGCCACTCATGTCGCCGGAACAATGATCGCCTCGGGCTTTGACAGCAAGGCGCAAGGCATGGCTTATCAGGCTACGCTTTATGCCCATGACTGGAATGACGATGAAGCCGAAATGACGAATATGGCCGACTGGGGAATGCAAATTTCAAATCATTCTTACGGAGTGTCTTGCGGCTGGTCTGAAGGCTATCTGGGCGATACGCTCTGGACCTGGCTGGGGGATGTTGCCGTCGATTCCGTTGAAGATTACGAGTTTGGATTTTATTCGGACATCGCGCAACAGTGGGATGAAATCGCTTATTATGCACCGGATTATTTAATTGTAAAAGCAGCGGGGAATGATCGGACAGATTCAGGGCCAAATCCAGGTGAACCATACTGGTATTATGATACCGAAGGTGATAGTTTTAAAGTCGGTACCAAAAGACCGAATCCAGATGGCGATTATGATTGTCTTTCGCATGCGTCCGTCGCGAAAAATGTGCTAACGATTGGTGCTGTAAATGATTTGATTCTGCCCTATTCCAATCCGGCGGAGGTGGAAATGAGTTCATTTAGCGACTGGGGACCAACAGATGATGGGCGAATCAAACCAGATCTGGTGGCAAATGGTATTGCGGTCTATTCAGCCGGCGCCGATGATGATGATAGCTACATCACCATGTCTGGGACATCGATGGCGTCACCGAGTGCGGCTGGTTCGCTGCTGCTATTACAGCAATTATATAATAATCTGCATGAGTATGAATACATGAAAGCCGCAACATTGAAAGCCCTGGCTATTCATACAGTTCGCGAGGCTGGCGTGACCGATGGACCGGATTATCAGTATGGATGGGGGCTATTAAATGTTCATGCGGCTGCCCAGCTATTGCGTCAGGATTCGACAAAAGAATATATCCGCGAGCTCAATTTAAGAAATCACAATTCATATAAATTAAATGTCTATTCGGATGGTCAGGAGTCATTGAAAGTCACAATTTGCTGGACTGACGTGCCGGGGGTACCTCCTGAAGCGGCGGTAGATCCGTCCGATAAAATGTTGGTCAATGATCTGGATTTAAGAATCATCCGACTGGATGGCAATATCAAATTTTATCCCTGGAAACTAAATCCGGCCAATCCGGCTGCTGCTGCCACTATCGGGGACAACGATGTTGATAACGTGGAACAGGTTCTGATAGCAACGCCTGAACCCGGCCTGTATCAAATCGTGGTTTCACACAAAGGAAATTTATATCCAGGTTATCAGGATTTTTCTCTGGTTTTTTCGGGAGCAATTTCTGAATATCGCTGGGAAGAAATTTTTAATACCGCCGAAAAACCAATGGACTGGAAAGTTATTGACAATGATGGAAATGGTCAAACATTTTCGTTTGTGGAAAAAATAAATTTAATAAACGGCGATTCCGTCAAACCTCAAATTGGTAAAGGCTTCTGGAGCGCCAACTGGAGTGGTGCCAATAGCCAAAAATTAATTTCTGAATGGTTGATGAGCCCCCGGATTAATCATATTGAAAACGGCGATTCGCTGATTTTCTGGGCGGGTGCCATAGACGGACTTAAAAAAGATTCTCTTTGGGTTGGCATTTCAACAACCGATACATTGACTGACAGTTTCACCGGACTGGCCTACTTCAAGGTTTCAGGTCCCTCAGGTTTCTGGCATCGCTATGCTTTTGATTTATCCGGTTTTAGTGGCTCAGGTATCTATATTGCCGTTGTTTATTATCTGGCACAGGGTGGTGAAAATGGCATCAGTTCAGACCAGGTCTGGGTGGATCATTTTGCCATTAAAAGGATGATTGGGAAACCCGTTCCGGTGGAGCTTTCCAGTTTCAGTGCCGAATTACACCAAAATGTCGTTCATTTAAAATGGGTGACACAGACGGAAACCAACAATTTTGGTTTTCAAATTGAAAGAAAATTGCCCATAGGCGAATGGATCGCGGTGGGATTTGTTTCCGGAAAGGGAACCACCACAATACCACACGCTTACAGTTTTACCGATGATTTGAAACAGCTTTCCAATTCTGCAGATTGTATTTATTACCGGCTGAAACAGATCGATACGGATGGTACCACGCATTTATCGCCGGAAGTAAAAATTGTCATCGAGAAAGCGAATCAATTTTTACTCACCTCTAATCATCCCAATCCATTCAATCCAGGTACGCGCATTGTTTATGCCATTCCAACCGATGGATTGGTTCAACTGAAAATTTATAATACCCTTGGTCAGGTCATTCGGTCATTGGTCAATAAAAAGCAGGCGGCTGGAGAATACACTGTTTTCTGGGATGGACGCGACGAAACCGGGCAAACAGTAGCCAGCGGTGTTTATTTCTATACATTGGAAACTGAAAATAATTTAAAAGTGACCAAACGAATGCTGCTCATGAATTAAAGTTATGTCTGGCTCCTGTTTTAGATGTAGCAGCCAGACATTTTATTATAACCCACCTTCGTATCCTTATTATATGCCTATTTAAGAGCTAATCTTTATGCCCCAGCTTCCCTTAACTTTAAAAAAACGTTTTTTTAGTGGACTCCTCCCTCCTGTTTTTTAATTATTATGCTTAAGTAGAGTCTGTCCGCAAACGCATCCAGCACTGTCATGGCGAGGAGCGTTTTTGGCGACGAAGCAATCTCCGCTGTTTTATCAGGGGTGATTACGAGCCTAAAAAACAGGCTTCGGCAAAAAGCGCCTCGCAATGCCAGGTCGTGGTATTTTCGGACCGACTCTAAGTAGGGGTTTTCCGTGATTTTTCGCTTTCAATAATCGGCTTCCTTTCATATAATTAGATTATTGGCAGGCCGTTCGATTTAATAAATCATAGAAAGGTATCCACTCAATATTGGTTGGTAAATGACAATGTACGACAGTTATCGCGGGATAAATCTTCAGGCGTCATGCGTAAAACGTAAATTAAAATTCCGCCATATAACCCGGATAAGAGATGACGTATCACGCATTCCGTTTTACGCTGCACTTAAAATTTTTCAAAAATAAAGGGCTTTACTTTCCGCCCTGATTCATTGAGGGGATACATCATAAAAAGGATACCCGCATGAAATCATTACCATCGGTATTAAATTTTAAGGATCAAAAGTTGTATGTCGGAAGGGGAGCCGACATAAAAGGTGCTTTACAGTCGTATTAGGTTCATTTTTTCATTACTGGTTAGAAATACGATTTGTCAAGAAAAAAAAATTACTCCCCCCCAAAAAAAAACTTATGCGTAACGATTTTTGTTTATGAGAGTAAGGTCTTTTAAGAGGTATCCCTTCAATAAAGGATGGTAAAATCTACCCTTTCAAAGGTTTAAAACCTTTGAAAGGGTGTACGACCATGTTTTATTGATTGGATACGTCTTTTAAGAGTAATATTTTATAGAATAACTTTAAATCGTAGTTGATAAGCGGATAAAAAATAAACTTCCATCGCTATCCAATCCAATAATATTTGTAGAGATATTCAATGGAAATTATCATCAATCTTTTTTAATTTTCGTTCATCTAATAATTGATAAATCGGGATGCAGTGAAAACGATCTAACAAAGTTTGTCATCTTTTATAAGGAGGCATAAAAATGAATCTTAAGCAAAGGATCTTATTGATAGTGCTGGTTATTTTCATTGCCAGTCCAATTATGGTCTATTCCCAAGTTCTGGGTACCTGCGGCTCGTCCAATGAAAATGAACCAGGCGCTGCTCTTAAAGTTGATACGCTAGTTAAAGCGTCAGGAATTCAGCAGGTATTACGACCCGGTGACAGGGCGATCAACTTTGAGCTTCCGGCTGTAGTTGGTAATGAAATCATACCCGTTAAACTGTCCGATTATAATGGGAAATGGCGAGTGGTCTGTTTTTATCCCGCTGACTTCACCTTTGTTTGACCAACCGAGCTCTCCGCAGTTGCGAAGAAATACAGTGAGCTGAAAAAATTAAATGTTGAAGTAATTGCTATCAGTACTGATACTCATTTTTCACACTGGATGTGGAAAAAGACCTCTCCGACAATTAAAGATGTGGAATATCCCATGGCAGCGGATGCCAATGGTGCGGTAGCAAAAGCGTATGGCGTCTATCAGGAAAATTCTGGCTTAGCCGTTCGCAGCAGGTTTATTATCGATCCGAGTGGCGTTGTGAAAGCAGTTGAAATGTTAACGCCGCCAGTGGGAAGGAATGTAAGTGAGCTAATTCGTCAAATTAAAGCGTTACAAGCGGTGGAGCAAAATCCTGGCAAAGCGGCTCCCGCAGAATGGCAGCCAGGGGACAAATTAATTGGCACTGATAAAGAATTTATTGGAAAATATTAAAGAGAATAAGATTAATTTTACTTTTTAATCCAAATCACTAAAATTTTTAATTCATGTTAGATCGTTTTTACTCTTCCTAACCTGTATACGCCAGTTGTAATAAATTGGAAGTCTATTTCAAAAATTCCAAAAGCATCTAAACCACTCATTATGCGAATTTATTAATCTAATCAGCAAAATTAACGGTTATTTTACTCAACGATACAAAACTCCCGGCTTAAATGCTAAACTAGTATCCCTTCAATAAAGGATGGTGAAATCTACCCTTTCAAAGGTTTAAAACCTTTGAAAGGGTGTACGATCATGTTTTATTGAGTGGATACCTAAAATATTCGGTATTGTTAGTTAAGTATAGTTTTTTTATTGACTTTTACATTTTTATTGTTTAAATTGCTCTCCGAAAGGAGGAAATTTAT
>DYKB01000097.1:0-14140 GCA_020722815.1 Caldithrix sp.
CCAAAAATTTTATGATCAAGTTGCTCTTGCGGCACTGGCGGGTGCGCAAAATAATAATCTCATGATTTTTCATTTTAATTTTTATTCAATTATAATTCCAGAACGCTGCGATTTCTTTTCTTTTGCCGACGGTTGGAGAATGACTTTTTTCGCTTTTTCTGGTTTAATATGATGACCCAGACCAACCAGATATGAATTATTTTTAGCAAACCCGCAGCCACTGCTGCGCCGCCATTTGCACTGGATCCCAGGGACTGGAGAGCGGCGGCGTGTAGCTCAAATCCAGATGATTTAAGTCAGCGACCTTCATTTTATTGTAAATCGCCGTGGCGATGATGTCGATGCGCTTGGAGACTTCTGTCCGGTATGCGCCAACGATCTGAGCGCCCAATAGACGATGCGTCTTGCGATCGCCAGTAATTCGGATTTGCAATTTTTTCGCGTCCGGGTAATAGACTTTATGATCCCAGGTCTCAAAAGCTACTGTGATCGGATCGAACCCTTCGGCGCGGGCTTCATCATCTTTCAAGCCGGTTCGGACGGCAACCAGATCAAAAATTTTCACCGACTGGGTACCCAGCGAGCCAGCGTATTCGCAATTTCCGCCCACCGCATTTTCACCGGCAATTCGCCCCTGCTTGTGCGCCGTGGTTCCCAACGGCAGGTACTGGTTTTTTCCCAGTAGGCAATGATACGTTTCTGCGCAATCGCCAGCCGCGTAAATATCCGGAAGATTGGTCTCCATTTTTCTATTGACCTGGATGGCGTCTTTTACTCCAAGCCTGATGCCGGCCGCTTGTGCCAGCGTGGTCTGGGGACGACTGCCGGTGGCGACCAGCACTATATCGGAAGCGATTTCAAATCTATCTTTCCCATGGACAACCAAGGTTTGTTGCTTTGGCACAATTTCTGTAACCGCTGTGCTTGTAAAGACATTCACGCCGTGACGTTCCAATTCTGAACGAACCAGCGCTCCCAACGGTGGATCGAGTGTCATCAGCACCGAAGGGAAATATTCGACGACGTTTACTTCCAGCCCCAGGTGTTTCATCGCATCGGCCATTTCCATACCAATATAGCCCGCACCAATGACAGTAATCGATTTGGAATGATGTTTTTCAAGGTAATTTTTGAAGGCAAAGCTATCATCCATCCAGCGTAAAAAGAAGACCCCGGGCAAATCCCGACCGGCAATTGGCAGACGCAGGGAAACAGCCCCGGTGCCGATCAGCAGTTTATCATAGTTCAGCGATACCGAGCGATTGCCGTTCTCATCTTTTACGATAACTGTTTTGGTGGCAGGGTCAATTTTTTCAGCCACATGATCAGCCAAAACAGTGATCCCCTGGCGCTCGATATCAGAAAGCGTTCGATGCGCCAGATTGTGCCAGTCAGTCACCTCGCCGCTCAAATAAAACGGCAGCCCGCAGATACTGAAATTGGGAAAGTGGTTAGCTAACAGCATCGTCACTTCTGCGTTCGGTTTCAGTTCTTTGGCTCGCAGTGCCGCGCTAATTCCGGCGTCACTGCCGCCTACGATAAGAAATTTTTTCAACATAAACCTCACAATTAATTAAGCTATTTTCCTTTCAAAAATTCACAGATCTCATCCATCTTTGCTTCGGTCACTGTCGTCTGTCCTTTGACAATGCCAAAATCAAAAATATTGATATGGTTCAAACTGCTCGATGTTGTTTCCCGGTAAAATCTTTTCTCCGCAATTGATGGGACAGCCGTCCAGGACCATAATACAGGCGCCGTTGCCTAATTCGGTTTTATTGGTTTCGGCAAATTTTTTATCGACCGCAAATCGTGCCAGGCAAAGCATCTTGGCATTACCGTCCGGCATTAATTTACAGACGACTTTATCCGAATAGGCACCCGTATTGGATGCACCGGAACAGGCCAGAACGAATAGTTTACTATTTTAAGTCATCTGAACCTCCCGCAAAATATTTTTTCTGAAACCAGAGCGCCACATTCACCAAACCAATCAGCACCGGCACTTCCACCAGCGGCCCAATCACCGCCGCAAAAGCTTCTCCCGAATGAATCCCGAACACAGCGACGGCCACAGCAATAGCTAATTCAAAATTGTTACTGGCGGCGGTAAAGGAAAGCGTCGTCGATTGCGCATAATTGGCACCCACTTTTTTACTCATCCAGAAAGAGACTAAAAACATGACCACAAAATAAATTAACAACGGAATCGCGATGCGTACCACATCCAGCGGCAACTGGACGATATATTCACCCTTTAATGAAAACATAACGATGATGGTAAAAAGTAGGGCAATTAGCGTAATCGGACTGATTTTGGGAATAAATTTGGTATGATACCAGGTTTTATTTTTTAATTTAATCAGGGAAAACCGGGTGATAATACCGGCAATAAAAGGAATGCCCAGATAAATGAAGACACTTTCGGCAATTTGGCCAATTGTCACTTCAACAGCGGTCCCTTTTAGCCCAAACCAGGTGGGCAGAACGGTAATAAAAATATAGGCATAAATCGAGAAAAAAAGCACCTGAAAAATTGAATTGAAGGCTACCAGACCGGCTGCATATTCCGTATCACCTTTTGCGAGTTCATTCCAGACGATAACCATGGCAATGCAGCGCGCCAGACCAATCATGATCAGGCCATACATATATTCGGGATAATCTTGTAAAAAAATAATAGCCAGTACAAACATTAAAATCGGGCCGACAATCCAGTTCTGGACAAGAGAAAGCGTCAGTACCCGCCAGTTACGAAAAACTTCACCCAACTCTTCATATTTGACTTTGGCTAATGGGGGGTACATCATTAAAATTAAGCCAATGGCAATGGGAATATTGGTGGTACCAACCTGGAAAAGATTCCAGAAATTGACGATTTTTGGAAAAAGATAGCCTGAAACCACGCCGATAAGCATGGCCAGAAAAATCCAGAGTGTCAGAAAACGATCCAGAAAAGATAATTTTTTTGCAATACTATCGCTCATTTTTTGCTCCGAAAAGGGTGAAAAATTGTAACCGAATTATTTTGAATCGGGAAAATTTTTGATTTTTTGCTTAATTTTATCCCGCACTTCTCTGAATTTATTTAAAATGGCCGTTTCGGTTCCCCTTGCCGCGGCCGGATCTTCAAAACTCCAGTGAATCCGTTTCGTTCTGCCCGGAAAAACCGGGCAGCGTTCATTGGCATTATCACAAACCGTGATGACGTAATCAAAATTTTGTCCGATAAATTGATCAACATGTTTTGAAGTGTGCTTTGAAATATCCACATCATCTTCGTGCATCACCTGAATGGCTCTGGGATTCACTAAACTGGGTTCCAGGCCGGCGCTAAATACCTCTAATCGATCCCCGGCAAAATGTCGCATATATCCCTCCACCATTTGGGAGCGGCAGGAATTGCCGGTACATAAAACCAGAATTTTTGATTTCATCCTATGCTTTCATTTCGTTAGTTATCAAACCAAGAACGGATCAACCTTTACAGCGATCTTCGCGATGTGTTGTTTTTAATTTTTCTATATCGTGCTGAATCTGTTCATCACTATTAAGCCAGAATAATATCAATGGCAAAATTCCATTGATAAAGCGATCATCTGAATGGGTATTTAAATAATAATCGACCCATTTTCCATTTTTCATATCTCCAATAATATCAGTATCTTTTAAGATACTTAAATGACTGGAAACGGTAGACGTAGCCAGATCGAGAATGGCGGTAATTTCACAAACACAGAGTGTTTTTTGCTGCAAAAGTTTAATAATGCGAATGCGGTTTTTATCACTTAAAGCTTTGAATAATTTAACTAATGTTTCCATCTTTAATTTTTCTCCGAATTTTTATTTCGATGAATATAGAAATAATTTTGTAAAATGTCAAGGGGAAATTGAACGCAAAATCGATTCAGGTTCAAATTTCAGGCGGTTCAAATCGGACGGTTTAAATTCCGGATGAATTTTTATCAAAAAAGTCAAAAAAACATTTACAATTAAAATTTTTCTTAATATATTGTAACATTATGCATGGTAAGATTAGCTGTGTTGTGAATAAATCCTGACAACGGGGGTTGTATGCCAAACAAAACTATTGTAATTTTTCTCGTGCTGCTTTTTCGTTGCTATCAAACTATCTTCCCCAATTCAACCATTGCGCGAATAACAATTGAAACAACTCGTCCTGTTTTGCTGGGGAATCCCGTTTCAATTCAATTCGACAAAATTGAAATGAATACCTCTTTTCGCCTCGAAAAAATATCCGATTCCGATCGAATTCCCATTCCTTTCCAGATCGAAAAAGGAAAATCACCAAAACTCTGGTGGCTGCTGCCTGAAAAACTATTGCCCGGTGAAAAACAAAATTATGAACTGGTCGTAGGCGTACCATTGATAGCTCCGCCGGTACAGATTCGTATGGATGACCAGAAATTAGAAATTCGTCAGAATCAAAAGTCGCTTCTGGCTTATCAATACGCCATTTTTCCACCACCAACGGGTGAAAATCCACTTTTTGCCCGAAGTGGCTTTATCCATCCCCTCTGGACGCCTGCTGGGAAAATCCTCACCCGCATCCATCCATCCGATCACATTCATCATCTCGGACTCTGGCACCCCTGGACGAAAACGAAGTTCGAAGGTCGGGAAGTGGATTTCTGGAACATTGGAGATGGCCAGGGGACGGTAAGATTTGTTTCCTTTGATGAATTAGCGACGGGGCCAATATTTGGTACTTTTGTCGCAAAACAGCAATATATCGATCGGTCCCGCCCCGGTGGCGAAAAGATTGCCCTGAACGAAAAGTTTTCAGTTAAAGTCTGGTCACAAAATGATTCGCAGACAAATCTGTGGATTGGCGATTTTACCATTTCGCAGCAATGCGCCAGTTCCAGTCCAATCACGATCCTTCAATATCGATATGGCGGCTTTGGTTTTCGGGGAACAGCGGATTGGGATGTGAAAAATAGTAATTATTTGACTTCCGATGGAAAAAATCGGGGAGATGGCAATGGCACCCGGGCGCGCTGGTGTAATGTCTTCGGCAAAACGGATGAAGGACCAGCCGGAATTCTTTTCCTGAGTCATCCCGAGAATCATGAACATCCTGAGCCCATGCGCATCTGGCCGGAGGGCGATGTCTTTTTCGGCTTCTGTCCGGTGGTTTATGCCGATTGGGAAATGGTGCCGGGAAATCAGTATGTCCGCCAATATCGTATGATTGTTTATGATGGTGAAATAACGGCTGAACTAGCCGAACAATTCTGGCAGAATTATGCTTATCTGCCAGCGATAAAAGTCGAATGGAAAATGAAATAGCAGAATTAAAGTGCTAAAAAATCTAAATAAGAGGAAATTGACCGATGAATCGTCGTCATTTTATTAAAAAGTCAGCTTCGGCCATCGGAATTGCTGTCGGGGCCCCATATTTTGTCCCGGTTTCATTGTCCGGAAAAACAGCGCCTTCAAATCGCATTACTATTGGTTGCATTGGTGTCGGGAGAATGGGTTTTGGAAATTTGCGGGATATTTTACGCTTTGATGAGGTGCAGGTGATTGCGGTCTGCGATGTGGATGCCTGGCGGCTGGAAAATGCCCGGACACATGTGGAAAAACATTATGCAGAAAAATTAAAGGCCGGAGATTATCAGGGATGTTCCGCATATAAAGATTTCCGTGACCTTATCGCCCGTCCGGATATTGATGCGGTCATGATTTGTACGCCGGATCATTGGCATGCGCTGCCAGCAATTGCGGCCGCACGCGCCGGAAAAGATATTTTTATCGAAAAACCACTCACCTTAACTATCCATGAAGGGCGAATTCTGAGCGACACGGTCAAACGATATCATCGAATCCTGCAGGTGGGGAGTCAGCAGCGATCAGATGCCCGCTTTCGATTCGCGGCGGAATTGGTTCAAAATGGAAAAATCGGTCAGCTTCACACCGTTCGGGTTGGGTTTGATAAAGATCCCTTTACCGGACCATTTCCAACATCACCAGTCCCTGAAGAACTGGATTATGAAATGTGGTTGGGACCGACGCCGGCGGTTCCTTACATTGAACAACGCGTCCATCCGCCGAAAAGTTATGGCCGACCGGGTTGGCTGCGGGTGGAGGAGTATTGTTGCGGGATGATGACCGGCTGGGGCTCACATCACATCGATAGTGCGCATTGGGGGATGGCGATGGATTATAGCGGACCGGTGGAAATTGAAGGTCGTGGTGAATATTCACGTGATGGCATCTGGGATGTGCATGGCGCTTTTGATATTGATTACAAATATCCCAATGGCGTTCGATTAAGCTGCATGGACAATGCCCGGAACAAGCAGGGTGTTGTGTTTGAGGGGACCGAAGGGTGGGTGCATGTGAATCGAAGTTTGATCGATGCCTATCCCAAATCGTTATTAAATATACCAACGGCGCCGAATGAAATCAATCTCTATACAAGCAATGATCATAAACGAAATTTTCTGGACTGTATCCGGAGTCGAAAAGAGCCCATCGCCTCGGTGGAGATTGCGCATCGTTCGGCATCGGCCTGTATTCTGGGTTATTTGGCCATGAAATTACAGCGAAAATTGTACTGGAATCCGGAGAAAGAGCAATTTGTCAACGATGATGCAGCAAATAAAATGCTTTCACGGCCGTATCGGAGTCCATGGAAATTGTAGTTTTATTAAAAGTGATTCCTCCCTGACCGCAGATTGCAGAATAAATCTGGGATGAATTTTCTCGTTCCAACGCGCCGGTGTTGGAATGCCTGTTTTCTCGTTCCAACGCTCCGGCGTTGGAATGCCTGTTTTCTCGTTCCAACGCTCCGGCGTTGGAATGCCTGTTTTCTCGTTCCAACGCTCCGGCGTTGGAATGCCTGTTTTCTCGTTCCAACGCTCCGGCGTTGGAATGCCTGTTCTGACGCTTTGCGTCAGGCTATTAACATATCAACCTGGCAATTTTGACATTGTTGATACGTAAATAGGACTTAAATAAAGTTTCTATAAAATGAAACGTGTTTTCTCGTTCCAACGCTCCGGCGTTGGAATGCCTGTTTTCTCGTTCCAACGCGCCGGCGTTGGAATGCCTGTTTTCTCGTTCCAACGCTCCGGCGTTGGAATGCCTGTTCTGACGCTTTGCGTCAGGCTATTAACATATCAACCTGGCAATTTTGACATTGTTGATACGTAAATAGGACTTAAATAAAGTTTCTATAAAATGAAACGTGTTTCCGCTGCTTTTCACCACAGCAGGTTGGAACAAGTTCGAAATTCGATATAAACTTAAACATGGTATCCACATGATAACACAAAACTATTCCCGTCGCAAATTTATAAAACAGAGTCTCGCTGCAGGTACTTTAGCGATGATGCTTCCAGACAAATTTCTTTCCGCAGCTTCAAAATCGATTAAAATTGCTGAGATTGAGGTTTTTCCAGTAGTTTATCCCATGACCGGCCGTTTTAAATTTTTTGAAGATCCCCAGGGCAATCGAATCGGTCGATCCGCGGCCATTGTCAAAATTACGGCTGATAATGGCATCGTTGGGTGGGGCGAATCGGTTCCCATTCCCCGCTGGAGTTACGAGACGCTGGAGACCGTCACCTCGACCATCCGTCACTATTACCGGCCAATATTGATTGGAACCGATATTTTTGATCTCTATGGCGCGCATAAATTAATGAACAGCGTCATTGCCCCTTCTTTTTCCACCGGTCAGCCAATTGCCCGGGCCGGAATTGATATTGCCCTGCACGATCTGATTGGAAAAAGCACGCACCAGAATTTGCCGCAACTTTGGGGGCGAAAATCAGTGGATAAAATAAAGCTTAGTTGGACTGTAAATCCAAAGAATTTGGCAGAGGTCGATTCCTTAATTGATGATGGTTGGCAAAAGGGCTATCGCCATTTCAATGTCAAAGTCTCGCCCGATCCCCAATTTGACATTGAATTATGCCGACAGGTGAAAAAACGTGTCCCGGAGGGCTTTCTCTGGGCAGATGCCAATGGTGGTTATGATTTGGCAACAGCTTTGAAAGTTGCCCCCAAACTTGCCGATACTGGTGTCGATATTCTGGAACAACCACTTCCGCCCAATCGAATCGCCGGCTATCTCGAACTCAAAAAGCAGGGAGCACTGCCCATCATCATAGATGAAGGCGTGGTTTCGCCGGCCACGCTCATTGAATTCATTCGTCTCGGAATGCTGGATGGGGTGGCCATGAAACCAGCCCGGTGTGGTGGACTCGTTTCAGCACGGCGACAGATTGAAATCATTCTGGATGCCGGCCTGATGTTTCTGGGAAGTGGCCTGACCGATCCGGATATTTCACTGGCGGCGACGTTAGCACTTTATGGGGCTTTTCAATATAAATTGCCAGCTGCGCTAAACGGGCCGCAATTTATCACCAAAAGTGTGCTTAAAAATCCATTAAGTGTCGAAAATGGCTATTTGTCTGTCCCGACAGGTGAGGGACTGGGAATAGAAGTTGATGAACAACGGATCAAGGAAATAATGGTGAAAATATAATTTCGCAATGCCAATCGAACTTACAAAAAAAATGTGAAAAGGAAAAATCATCATGCATATGCCCAAAATTCACACACAAATCATTATTAGCCTCATTCTGGGAGCAATTTTTGGTGCCATCTTCCATGTCAGTCAAACAAAATTGGTACTTACTTTTGGCGATGAAAAAGGCAGCCAAACGATTATTATCGATGATTACGAACGACTTGAACTTCAAATTGACGATCAAAATTTTTCCTACGCGCAAAAGCAGAATCCCCTCCTGCTTCGAAAATGGCAATCCCTCACCACGGCTGAAAAAAAACGAGCACATTTACGTATTTTCCACGCCGATTCATCTTCCGATCAAGTATATCAAAATATCCTCGAAATTCGACGTGAAAACACAATTGCTACGGCTATCAAACCCATCGGAACGATTTTCATCCGTCTTCTCAGTTTAATTGCCATTCCGCTGGTTTTGGGTTCACTCATAGTAGGGGCAGCCAGTCTTGAAGATGTAAAAAAAGTAGCTCGAGTTGGTCTGAAAACTTTTGTATACTATATTTCGACAACCGTTATCGCCATGTCTATCGGCGTCGCCATCGCCAATATTATCCAGCCGGGGACGCGGATTAATGAGGAGTCAAAACAACTCCTCATGGCCGAGTACCAGCCGGATATTCAAAAAAATATCGAGGAGACACTATCATTTGATGTGGTAAACATGCTGGTGGAAATGATCCCCACCAATCCTTTTAAAGCCATTGCCAGTGGCGAGATGTTACAGATCGTCTTTTTCGCGGTTCTTTTTGGGATTATGCTCACGTTTATCAAACCCGAAAAGGCCAGACCGCTCATTCATTTTTTTGATGGATTGAGTGAGACCATGATCGAATTGGTTCAAAAAGTGATGCTCATTGCACCTTATGCCGTTTTTGCATTAATCGCCGCGACCGTCGCCGCCTTTGGTTTCGGGATATTAGAAACATTGATATGGTACTTTCTTTGTGTCATCGGCGCCATGCTGATCCACCTACTTGTTATCTATCCGCTTTTTCTTAAAATATTTGCCAGAACCTCGATTCGGGATTTCTTTCGCGGCATCCGACCGGCACAATTAGTCGCTTTTTCCACCTCATCGAGCGCCGCAACCTTGCCGGTCAATTTTGAGTGCTGTGAAGACAATCTGAAAGTCCCCAAAAGAATCACCAGCTTTGTTCTGCCATTGGGGGCCACTATTAATATGGATGGTACCGCCCTCTATCAGGGAGTCGCCGCCATTTTTATCGCGCAAATTTATGGTTTTGATTTAAATCTTGCCCAGCAATTGACGGTTATTTTAACCGCCACCCTCGCCTCGATTGGAACCGCTCCTGTCCCGGGCGTGGGAATTATTATGCTAATCATCGTTCTTAAATCAATTCATGTGCCCGGTGAAGGGATTGCGCTCATCATGGGGGTTGACCGACTGTTGGATATGTGTCGGACGGTTTTAAATATTACCGGCGATGCGGTTGGATCGGTCATCGTCTCGGCGACTGAAGTGCGACGGCAGGCAAAAGGGAAAAAATATACTGCTGAAAATTGAAATAAGGAAGGTATCATTCCAAAATTTTATATTAAAGTGCTTCAAATCAATAGTGTTCGGCATACTTTTTGGCTTTGTATCCCCTCAAAAATAAAGGGGGAAATGACCTGTCATTGCGAGGCGTTTTTTGCCGAAGCCTGTTTTTTGGGGCTCACAATCGCCTGCGGGACTGTAAGGGGATTGCTTCGTCACCAAAAACGTTCCTCACAATGACCTAGTAGTATTTCCCATAGAAATTGAGCGCATACCATAAAACATATTTAATTTCTGATTACTTCAAAATATCAGTCCTGGTGTAACTGAAATTTCGCGGCCATCCTATTGATTTCACTGGCTTTCTTCCGAAAGTAAGTCATGATTTCCGCGGTGGATTTATTTGAAATTTCCTGGTGCTGTTTATCTCGAATTTTTCGTACCATTAAAACGGCATCAATCGTTTTCATAAGTTGTTACCTCCGCACAGGAAAAAATATAGTAAATGACATCTTAATTACGCGTAATGCCCTTTAATTAATAAAATAGACGTTGCTATGAGGTGAACAAACCGGAAAGATTTCCTATTGACTTGTAATACCTAAAATGACACATAATTTTTTTGAGGTCTCTTCTAAATATAAATCGGATAGCGAGCCAAGCACTTTGATAATCCGTTTTTTATCAATCACCCGAATCTGTTCAAGAAGTAACCCAGAATCCGGTGACAGGCCGCCTGCCGGAGCAGCAACCAAAATTTATGAAAGAAGGATGGCACTTCTAATTTTGGTTGAAGAGGAGCAAAGATCGTATGAGGACTCGCCTTATTTGCCCGATCTATTTGGAGGATGATAACCGGCCTTACCCCGGCTTATTCAGTTCCGACAACAGAATTTAAATCGTCTATGACTATATTGCCGCGTCTAATATTCACCATTTAATTGCTCCCCTGGTCAATTGCTCCTCATAATCTTCCAGGTTTTTCAAATAATCTGTCATATCAGATTCTGACAATTCCATTGACTGCTTAAAATGCTGCCATAACTGCCACTCGACTAAATTCTCTCGCATTTGCAAAAAATCAATAAAGTCAACAACCGCCTGTTGCAAAGCTGACGGTAATTCTTTTATTTTATCTGCAAAGTTTTCCCTGTTCCTGACTCATTAATAATCAAGCTTGAATGTATCTTTCTTTTTCACCGATCATGACCGTCTGTAACTTCAGCGAAATTTAGTTAAAACTGATTTTGATGGAGGCGATAAATTGCATCCTCTTCAGGTTAAGGTAATGACTATCGGAAAAATAAGCCAGTTATTAGTAAATTGTTTTTAGAACCTTATTTTTGTATTGTTAACCTCAGTAGTCAATGCCTCCCCCAACACGCAACCTTATTCTTCTTTAAAATATGGTAATAAGGTTCAGGAAGGGTAGAAACGGCAGGCGACTAAGGTAAAAAAAAATAAAATAAAGTTTTTAGCGACTTGAGCGGTTCATTTTAATATTATATCTTGCACTAAAACATTGCGAAATTCACTCCGCCATAAAACAGGAGCTACCCACATCGAATCCTTGATAAGTAATAATTTTGCTGATTCCGTGTTTTCACCCGGGACCATTAAATAAACGATGATATTGGTATCAACAGCAATCATAGCCGACCCGTTTCCTTATATTCTTTTAACTTCTCATCGGTAAGTACTGGAATATCGACATTTTGATAAAAAACCGCCAGTTCCTGAATGAATTCATCCGGCTGGATTTTTCTGCTTTTTAAGGAATTTTCGTATCCGCTCAATAATAGATGGTAACCACGTCAATTTTAGTTTACAAGAAAAAGATTTTATGGCAGAATGATTTATAGCAGAATAATTCTGCTATAAATCATTCTGCTTATATTAAAGCGAGCTTATAGCAGAAAGCTTTATTCTCAAATTACCATTAAATATTGAGTGGATACAAATTTTCAATACAAAAAATAATTTCATTGCTCACACGGTGTCGATTCAAGGCAGCTCGCATCTTTAAATTGTCATATAATTCATTTGGTATATTCTTGATTGTAATTGTAGCCATCTTATTACCGCATCAATTAATTTTCAATTTGGCTCTATAATAAAATATAATTCATATTAGACAAAAAGTCAATTATTTTTAAAGGAAATGATGAAGGCTGAATTGTCTTTTCATTCCGCAATCCGCAATTGATATAATCAGGTTGGCTGCTGGCTTTTGGCTGCTGGCTGCTGGCTGCTGGCTGCTGGCTGCTGGCTTCTGGCTACTGGCTTTTGCCAGATGCCGCAAGCCAAATGCCGGGAGCGATTGGCTTCTGGTTATTTACTAAAAGCCAGGACAACCACCGAATCAACATTTTATTACAGTTGTATTCAGCTAGTCGCATCAATTTACGAAGTCATCAAATTGGCACAATTTATTCTGTTAAGGATGAATAACTGAAATATCAACGGACTTAAAATTTTGATCCAGCGTTAATAAAGTCAGGCCGAATTCTTTTGCGACGAGGTACTGGTAGGTATCATCAAAATCGAGATTTAATCGACGAGAAATATCTCCAATTAGAATTAAGGACGATTTTGGAAGCGATAAAATCTGAATTCCCGCATTAAATAAATCATTATAAATTTCTTTTAGAAAAGCTTGTTTCTTCAACCGGAATAAAACCACACCAATTGAATGTAAGGAGAAATCAGAAATTGCTATTTCATTTACATGTCTATCTAAAAATGATTGACAAAGTGAAGCTTTTTCTTGTTGTAATAATATTTCCAAAAATATATTTGTGTCTGATAGAAACATTACTTGTATTATCTCCACTTTAAAATTTCTTTTTGAAGCTGAACCGCTGTAAATTGGTCCTTAAAATCCCGCAAACACCCCGCCCAACTAAATGTCAACTTTTGCGGTGGCTTTATACGATATTTCACTTTTAAAAAATCAATAAAGTCAACAACCTCCTGTTGCAAAGCTGGCGGTAATTCCTGCATTTTCACATCAATTGTTTCCATTTTAACCTCCAATATTGTAACATACTTTAGTTATCTTAAAATATCAAAATTTATTATAAATGTCAAGAGGAATCGGTGCTGGCTTTTGGCGCTTGGCTTTTGGACAAACGCCTAAGCGACGAGCGTCGGCATGAGTCGGGTCAGCATTTTTCCGACAGAAGTGTGTCCTTCGGAATGCTAAATGCAGAATGATAAATGCTGAATTTTTATTCTTTCATTCCGCAATCCGAAATTCGAAATCCGCAATTAAAAATTCCTTATTGGAGGGTATTGCTAAACGGTGCTCCTGATAGTTCATAAATTGATGTCGTGTCCCCGAAAAAAGGCCTGCAAAACCTAACTTTCGTAATTTATGAATAAAGTCATTTCTCTTACACGGTGACCAACGAGTCATTCTGTGGCTCCATATTCAAATCGAGATTATGAATAGCCGGCAAATGATGTTTCAGCTTTAATCCAACCAATATCCAGTCTTCAAGAACGGACCGCAACTCTTCTTCACATTTCTTTAATGTCGCGCCAAAAGCAATCACACCGAGACAGACCGGAATCCGCCTATAATAAGAACCATCTTCCAATTTCTCAAATTCTGCCATCCCCATGGCTTCATTGATATATTGTGTTAAAATAAATTTCAAATTTGTCCTCCTTATTTGATGAATGAGCTTTACGCACGCTGAATACCTTAACATAAAATAATCCATTAATAGATAAAAATCAAGTACAAAATTCACGGTGGGAAATGCTGAATTATGAATTGTGAATGCAGAATGTTGAATTGTGAATGCAGAATGATGAATGCTGAATTGTTTTTTAATTCCGCAATCCGAAATTCGAAATCCGCAATTGATATATCCCACCGCTGATTTTAGGTCTATTCTGATGCTTCATTGCCTTTTTGCATTGCTTTTGTAATAATATCGTCGCAATCCCACCGCTGATTTTAGGTCTATTCTGATAGGTTCATCAAAGGACCGCCGTCTCTTCCGGAACTTCGGTCGCAATCCCACCGCTGATTTTAGGTCTATTCTGATATATGCCCAGATACATCA
>DYKB01000097.1:14240-16452 GCA_020722815.1 Caldithrix sp.
GTCGCAATCCCACCGCTGATTTTAGGTCTATTCTGATATATGCCCAGATACATCACCATCGACAAAATTAAAACAGTCGCAATCCCACCGCTGATTTTAGGTCTATTCTGATTTTCGGGATCGAAATCGGGGAAAATTCCATTGAGGCGAGGTCGCAATCCCACCGCTGATTTTAGGTCTATTCTGATTTATTTTGGCATTGTTGGAAAATGAGTCAGATAATCTCAGTCGCAATCCCACCGCTGATTTTAGGTCTATTCTGATTTGATTTAAATACAAAATATATCGAAATCGCTGAAAAACGGTCGCAATCCCACCGCTGATTTTAGGTCTATTCTGATAGATGTTGAGAAAGGAAGATGTTGATTGTGCTCTTCCTGTCGCAATCCCACCGCTGATTTTAGGTCTATTCTGATTAGAGACCTCTTTGATGATCTGGTATCTTCAGGCGCCAGTCGCAATCCCACCGCTGATTTTAGGTCTATTCTGATTAAAAATACCAATACCTTTTCCACCAATCCCCATTCCGAGTCGCAATCCCACCGCTGATTTTAGGTCTATTCTGATTCGGCACGCAAAGTATATGGCGAATGCTTTGATCCACGGTCGCAATCCCACCGCTGATTTTAGGTCTATTCTGATTTGATTTAAATACAAAATATATCGAAATCGCTGAAAAACGGTCGCAATCCCACCGCTGATTTTAGGTCTATTCTGATAGATGTTGAGAAAGGAAGATGTTGATTGTGCTCTTCCTGTCGCAATCCCACCGCTGATTTTAGGTCTATTCTGATTAGAGACCTCTTTGATGATCTGGTATCTTCAGGCGCCAGTCGCAATCCCACCGCTGATTTTAGGTCTATTCTGATTAAAAATACCAATACCTTTTCCACCAATCCCCATTCCGAGTCGCAATCCCACCGCTGATTTTAGGTCTATTCTGATTGGTAACTTTGGCAGCAATGGTTATACCGGTTTTTCCGTCGTCGCAATCCCACCGCTGATTTTAGGTCTATTCTGATGACACACATCATTGTAATGATGTGTGTCAATTTGCTACAGTCGCAATCCCACCGCTGATTTTAGGTCTATTCTGATGGCTGCCTCTGGCAGCTTATAAAAAACAATACGTTAACAAGGCCATTTGGGTAACCTCCAATTTTGGGTAAATATTTTGGTATTAAAATCGGTTTATTCCCTTTGATAAAAACAAGATAATTATTGGTTTTAAAAGAACTTATATCCTTCCGGGTAACCTCCCCTTAAAAAAGCCACTTTTTTTTCGGCACAAGAATTGCTATCAGCAAACATAAAAATCTTCGTCTTCGGTCACTTTACCCTCACCCCAAATCTGAATCCTGGTTTTACAGGCCTCACATAGTTGATACACCCGAATACTTTCATGCTTGTCCAGTTTGACCAGTCCCAGCGACTGCTTTAACTTTTTCAATTCTTTTTCAGTTACATCGGCTTCGAAGACTGATTTCTGAACCCGGGTGCCAAAATCCTTGAGTCGTTTGGCCAGTGGAATGCAGAATGGTGAATGATGAATGATGAATGCTGAATGTTAAATAATTTTTCATTCCGCAATCCGCAATTCGAAATCCGCAATTGAAATATATCAGGTTGGCTGCTGGCTTTTGGCTCTTGGCTTCTGGCTAAAAGCTAATAGCTAAACGCTAAAATCTTTAGGCGACGAGCATCTGCATGAGTCGGGTTAACATTTTTCCGGCAGAAGTGTGTCCTTCGGAATGCTAAATGCAGAATGATGAATGCTGAATTGTCTTTTCATTCCGCAATCCGCAATTCGAAATCCGCAATTGAAAAAAATCCCTCCGCTATTAAGGTCATTTGTTGCTCCGGATATAGGACCGACGGCACATCCGAAAATGTCCCGCCGGCTTTTTATCAAATTATCAGGTTTAATTTATTCGACGATGAACTGTTCACGGAAAACTGAGACGTTTTTCCGGAACAGGTGCTTTTTATCGGTTCGTGTAAAAAGCTATGTCAAAGAACGGGGGGCTCCTGGCTGTTGGCTATTGGCTATTGGCTTTTGGCTATTGGCTTTTGGCTTTTGGCTTTTGGCTTTTTGGCTGGAGCCGGGTGATTGATTTGGGATGTCATTCAGCTTTAATCCGGGATCGGTTTCAATTTGATCAAAGACCTGTTTAAATTTGATCTGAGACCTGTTTAAATTTGGTCTGAGACC
>DYKB01000097.1:16552-17666 GCA_020722815.1 Caldithrix sp.
AGACCTGTTTAAATTTGATCTGAGACCTGTTTAAATTTGGTCTGAGACCCGTTTAAATTTGATCTAAGACCTGTTGAAATTTGATCTGAGACCTTTTTAAACTTGATCTGAGACCCGTTTAAATTTGATCTGAGACCCGTTTAAATTTGATCTCTGATCCGTTTTTATTTGATCTGAGACCTTTTTGAATTCGCTTTCTAATCGGTCGGGATTGATTTCGGCCTCATTTTGATATCGGCTATGATATCCGTTTAATAATTTATTGTGATGTAATGCATCCTCCTCTACGATTCGTTGATTATTGTTCAAAATATCAGGACGACTCAGATTGGAGGGTTCCCGGTTCAGCGTTCACGGTTCACGGTTTTTGGTTTTATGGTTTTACGGGTACAACATACGGGTACTACCGATTATACAACCTGAAGCCATCGCGCGTTGTTCCCTTTCTGGTTAAAATTTGGTTTTATACTTCGGAACGGTCATTCTTTTAAACAGAAAGTGTGCGTGACCATCAACCGTGAATCTGTAACGGAGAATTTCGAACCCAAAATCTGAGTCGCTCTCAAAGGCAGGTATCGTTCACCCCCTCATTGCATACATGACACATCCCGCATGTTGTATATACCTTCTACCAGTAGTGAACGATTCCCCGGTATTACGCCTCTTTTTCAAATTTAATGGTATTCAGGATGTTTTTAGTCTCCTGTCCCGGCCGGAAGACGATTTTGGGCGTATCCATCAGCGTGGCATTAAAAGCAGCTTCGGTTTCCGCGCCATCACTGGTAATCTGGATACTGAACGACCCAAAGTCACCCAGTCGCACGATATTGCCTTCAGCCAGATGTTTCGGGATGATTTGCAACATCGCTTCGAGCATGGCCATGGTATCGACTTCACTGACCGTAGAGATGGCAGCAATGTCTTTCGCCAGTTGACGCTGGGTTACTTCGCCCTTTGTCACCACCGTGGCATAGAACTTCTTGGGTGCTTCCGGTTTCGCCGGATTCCCACGAGGGATCAAGCGATATTTCAGCGGCATCAAGACCTCCTTAAGTTAGGTGAATGTTACATCATTATGAGTGAATTATAAGCCCCAGGTCTGTTGAGACAGTAA
>DYKB01000182.1 GCA_020722815.1 Caldithrix sp.
CAGGATTAGCCTGGTTAAATTGAATTTGTAAATTGACAGCGCTGTTAAAAGGATTTGGATATAAATTCAATGACATTTTTTGCGGAACTGTCGGTGATTTATTTTCGACTCCAGTGCTACCGCTGGTCTTAAATTGGGAAATGGTACTCCAGTCGCTTTCGCCCAAGGCATTAGCAGTAGCGATTCGCCAGTAGTAGGTTGTAGCTGGCGTCAGATTTGAAATAGTCCAAACGGTGTCTGCCACCGGGCTATCAAAGACAATTACATCCGCTGCAAAAGTCGATTCTTTGGCAACCTGCAACCAATAGTAAAGTGAGTTTTCACATTGCTCCCAAATTAAATCCGGATTGAGCGAAACATCGGTCGCACCGGTTTCGGGCTGAAAAATTTCAGGCGGCACCGGTGCGCTCTGGATATAGCTGGCTACTATTTGGGTGGCGGCACTGTTCCAATTAGCCGTATTAATTGAATAAATTTCTTCATAGTGACCATCGTAGTCGGCTGGGAAATCGACGGCCAGTATTTCCGGAGGAATATCGGCTTCATTCAACAATTTTAATTGCACTGAGGGCCCATTCAATGCCAAAATCTGACTGTAAAAATTTTGTGTTTGTTGGGCAAAACCGGGCATATCTTTGAAGCTATCCGTCACATTCAATCCGATGATCAAAAATGGCGGCTGATTGACTTTAATGAATTGTGCCGGTGAGGCGCCATCGAGTACGCCTTGTTCCCAACTGCCAAACGCATTTAGGCAGATTGCTTTGTACTCCAGAACTTCGACGGCATCCAGACCGAGCGAATTGTTGGGCCATTCAACCAAATCGTACAAATTATAAGCGCCGCTCATGGAAATGACACCTTTGATGACATCTGTTGTCAGCCCGTAACCATTGAGATAATTCGTATCCGTCGCCAACAAAGAAACAAGATGTGCTCCAGCCGATTGACCAAACAAATAGATATTTTCCCTGTCCCCGCCGTAAGCCTGAATATTATTGTAGGTCCAGTCAAATGCTTTTGCAACATCGTTGATGTGGTCAGGATGCACGGCGTGCCAGGGATCGGCTGATAATTCATAATTGATGATAACCGTAGTCATGCCATAAAGCCCTGCCATGGTATTTCCTAATTCCACGTAAATATTTTTGTCGCCTTGTTTCCAGGCGCCACCGTAAACAAAGAACAGAACTGGATTGTTGGTTTTGCCTTTGGGCATGTAAATATCCAGCTTATGTTTATCGCCGCCGACAGTGGGTGGATTGTCATAAGGAATGCCAAATGCTGTTTCCACCAGATCAATCACATATTCAGCCGAGGCGACTTCACTTTTTTCCAAATTTTGATCGATGGCTACGGCTTTGATAATGGCTGACCGATAGAGCAAAGGTTTATTTTCATCATTAGGATCAGGATCATTGTCGGTCGAGAAGGTAACACTATCACCAACAATGTGCTGAAAAACTAAAATCGGTTCACCGGTGTAAAGTATGTCATTTTCATCTGGTGTTGTACCGTCAGTTGTATAATAAATATTTGCTGCTGGAGTTGGGCAATTAATAGTGACAGAAATTGGCTTATGATATTTCCCAGAGGCTAAGTTGAATGATGGTTTCTCCGTGGCGGCAGCATTAAATGCAATTAGAAATAGTGAGCCAAATAAAACAGTATACAAAATGTAATCTCTTCGTGATTGGTACATACTTTTCATCTTACGATCCTCTTATGTTTAAGAGTAAAATAAGAGTCAGCAGGAATAAACCTGCTGACCAATTCATCTATTGTTTCATTTGATTTGTTGAGATTCGAATTAACTTAATTTAGTAAAGTCACCTGTTGTAAGGTCAAGTTGATATTTTGAACCATTGGGCAAACTGACTGTTACTTTAGAGTTGCCATTAAATTCAATAGTGCAGTTGAAATTATAATCGACGTCGGCTTCTTTTAAGCCGCCTTGTTTGGTAAACTTGCCTTTAATATTGGCTTCGACTTTGCCGCTGTACGGAATGTAGGAACCTGAATTCGTGTCCATCTTGACATCTTTTATGGTTAAGACGCCACCAGCCTTTACCGCCAAATTCACCTTTTTAATAGTGAATTGATATTCAGAGCTATTATTTGACGTTCCATTGACTGTCAGCGTATCGGTATTGGCATCGGTGATGGTTAAATTACTATTTCTGTCGAGCGCCATGGTCATGTCTGCGTTTTTGCCACTCAAGCTGTGCGAACCGGTCAATGATCCCTGATAGATAACCTTGTAGGTCAGTTTATCCATATACATCGGTAGCTCCTTACCGCTGGCGGTGTAGAAGGCAAGATTCAAGGAATAGGTAATCCAATCCCGGGTAATAGTTGTGTCAAAACTCGCTGGCTTTTGCAAACCGCTTGTTTTCCCGGAAGCCATTTCTTCAGCCATGTCTAAATCTGTCATGACGCCACCATCGGCAGGAGCGACTTCGGCAGCGACAATTAGCATCTGTTCTGTTTCACTTAATTCTTTGTCAGCAGAGCCATCTGGCGAAGCTGGATTTTTTTCACAGCCATAAACGAAAAGAAGTGTGCTGATTACAGCGGTGCTCAGAGTTTTTAGTAATGGTTTCATTGTAACGCCTCCTAAAA
>DYKB01000183.1 GCA_020722815.1 Caldithrix sp.
CGGGTGATTTTCTCGGAAGTGATCTGGTCTTTTTCCCTGACATTAATAATAATGCTGGTGCTGTGACCGTTGGCATGAGTAAAAAAGGCGGTCAAAGCGGCACGAATGGAACAGGTATCGTGGCCAGAATAAAGTTCAAAGAAAAAGCCACAACAGCCAGTGGTACTCAAATCGATCTTTCGCTCAGTGAAATTTCGGCCAATGATCCAGCCGGCGGGATAATCATCTTGATTCCATTGAAGGCATCATATACCACAAGCGGGCCGCAAAACATGGCTCCCGGAATTCCCCAGTTAGTTTCGCCAGCGAACAATAGCCTGGTCAATATTAATCTGCCAGTACTCATCTGGAATGTTCCGGCTGATATTAACGGAGACCTGTTGCACTTCAAAGTGGAGATCGCCACCGATAATGGATTTAATAACATGATTTCCGGTAGCCCATTCGAGAGTCAGCATAATACCATCGGATTCAATCCCATACCGCCGATTGCTGCCGGCAGCGGTCAATGCAGCTTTACCCTGACCTTTTTATTAGATAATGGTGAATATTATTGGCGGATAACTGCCTGGGACGGTAAGATTTATGGAACTGCTTCACCGGTGTGGAAATTTATCGTGACGCCAACCTCGATAAAAGCCGATAGGGAAGGAGTTCCCACTGAACTTGTATTGTATCCGAATCATCCCAATCCCTTTAATCCAACGACCACCATCCGTTATGCTTTACCCCATGCCAGTCATGTTATTTTACAAATTTATGACGTGACCGGTAGACAAGTGCGAATTTTACTCGATGCCGAACAAACCGCTGGCGAGCATTCCGTTGTGTGGGATGGTGAAGATGATTTCGGACAATCCCTGGCAAACGGCATCTACTTGTGTCGGATAATGGCCGGAAAAGAAGTGCAGCACCGGAAGATGATTCTGGCAAAATAATTTTGAGCGGTTGGCGGTTGGCGTTTGGCTATTGGCTTTTGGCTATTGATTTTTTCAGTCAGGATTAAATTATTCCTCATAACTGGATGATGAGAAAATTTGGAATCTTATACATTTTATCAATCGTGTTCGGCACATTTTATGGATTATGCCTTAACATTGATTAAATTAATAAATTAAGGTGCAGTCATTCCCGCATGTTTTTGGCGGGAATCCACCTTCGCAGAAATGATGGATGCTTGATAAAAGTATTCGGGCATGACTCGTCAGTCTATTTTTGTAGAAATGGAAACCAATTTCTTGAATATGTCGAACACTATTGGTACAACCCCTGACAACTTTGTTAATTTATCGAAACCTCAAGACGTGCTTTATCCGTAAAAATTCGTTCGATCAGTTGAATCCGCGTTCCATTTTGGCTTCGGCCTGGCTGATTTAGGAATTATCCAGATTAAGACAAAACAATTAATGAAATAGTAGTATTCAAAGGATTGATTCGATGCTATCTGGAGAAAAAAATGCCTGGCAAAAATAATAAAAGACAACGTGCCCCCCCAATCAAAATTTCTATTGCTTCATATCATAAGAAAAAAATGAACCGATTTTGCTAATCTGGATTATTCATAAATTTTGCCACGAAGGCACGAAGACACTAAGAAAACAATACGTTACAGATCCTGAGATATTTGAGTATGATTTTACTTTTTTTTAAAGCCTGGAAAAGATATAGCAAATTTTCATTGATACAATAATGCCATGACTCATCTCAACTTATAGCATTATATGTCGTATTATAAATTCTTTATTCTTCTTCGTGCCTTTGTGTCTTCGTGGCGATGAATTTTTCAGGCTAAATAACAAACTAACGAAAACGATAATAACCATGACATTGAATCTGGCTTCGAATCTGCCATTCAAACAGGAGGCGCATCATGCATCACTTTTCCGCATTGCTGAGAATCTTGATACTTTTAATTCCCGTCGTCACTTACGCCCAAAATATTTACTTTGAAGATGCCTTTGAGGTGGATAAAAAGTGGTCTATTTTTGAAGAAATTGTAAGTGGTAATCCTTGTTATGACAATAGTCTCGGCGAAGTCACCCGCTCGATGGATTTTGCACAGAGTGGCTCGTATAGTTTAAGAATCTGGGCTAATAAAGCCGGCAAGCCCAAAAATAACCATGTAATCGGCCATTTAAAAGTCCATAATTCCGGATTAACCGGGATTTATACCTATAGTCTGGATGCCTATATCCCCACGTTGCCGGATACCTGCCAAACGGGTCCGGAATTCAGTGTGCAAAATACGAAAAATGTCGCCGGAAAAAATCTGACCTATATTGCCGGCATCCAATTGGTTGGAAACCCTTACGTCAATCGCGGTACGAACTGGCGGCTCTGGCATCATGGTGATTGGGCCTGTTTTTATGACAAAGCTTTGCTAAAGGGCGAATGGTATCATTTTGAACTGGTAATGGATTTTGAAAATAATAAATATGTCTCTCTCGCTATCAAAGGTGCCAACATCGATACTTCCCTGAATCTGTGCGCTTATTCAATCGCCGGAGAAGATAGAAAATTTGAATCGGCAGTACATATGTATCCCACCGGTCAACTACACCCTATAAAAACCCGAGATGGCCAGTTCTT
>DYKB01000098.1:0-15932 GCA_020722815.1 Caldithrix sp.
AAGTTGATGATAATACGGTTGTACTACTGCATTTGGATGATAACTATTCAAATGCATCTTCTCAAACCGGCGATGTTACTGGCAAAGGCAACTTGATGCTTATGCCAGCGACTGAAGTAGATTTTAAAGCGGGATTTGGCAGCGTGCTATATCTTGATAATGACGCTAGATCGGATTCCAGTTATCTTGAGATTCCCGATACAGATGCACTGGATCTTGAAACCTGGACTATTGAAGGTTGGATGAATATCCTTTCCATTGGCGTAGCCCTGGAAGAATGGCATTTTAATCCCAAATTAGTCGTTAAAGGAGCGGGCGGTCATTGTAACTATTGGGTTGGTCCTATGGGTGGTCCCCGTTATTTTCAAGTGGGATATGAAAGGCAAGGCGGCGGCTGGGACGATTGCTGGACTAAACCTGGAACAGTCGAGTTAACCAAATAGTTTCACCTTACTTCCATTCGTGATGCGGAGAACGGCTTGCTTATTATGGCTGTTCATGACACAGTGGGTAATTTAGTAGCATACAATGCCACCAGACTTCAGGAAGGAGAGGGTGGCAAGCCGTGGACAAACGAAGCGCCTTTACTCATCGGTTGGTGTCCCGCTCCCTGGCCGGATGGCGCAGTTAATGGTTTTATCGATGAATTTCGCATTAGTAATGTTGTGCGTCAATTCCCGTTGCCGCCTGCAGTTAAGGGCATTTTAGGAGATCCGGTCATTCATGCTGCTGCCGATGAAGCTGTAGAAGTTCAAGCTGAAATTGTCTCGCCTTCCGGCACCATAACATCTGCAAAAGTGATGTATTCTACCGGTGCTGAGTTTATGGAACTGGATATGACTCACAGTGAAGGCAATATTTATACGGCAACAATACCCGGTCAGCCGGATGGAACAGAAGTAAAATATTATATTTACGCAGAAAATTCGCACGGCTTTTCTGCAACATCTCAAGCTTCAATTATGGGCAACTTTGATGCTCTCTATGGCATTACTTACGGTTTTGAAAATCAAATGGTTCTTCATCTGGATTTTGAGCAAAGTTTATATGATTCTTCCGCTTTGCATCATACTCTTGTTGACAGTTTTGGAACGGTTAAATATTCTGATGACGCATTATTTGGTTCTTCCTGTCTTCAATTGGATCATACTTATTTACTTAAGATTGAAAAACCGGCGTCATATCTGTCTCCTGATGACATCACGATTGATTTATGGTTAAACCCGGACACCATATCTCAGGACAGAACTATTTTAGCAAAATGGCACGAATATTCAAAAGATAGGAATGATTGGCGTTTCGGTTATCGTTTATTTTGGAACTGGGATACTGTTCTCTGGTTCGAGTTCTTTACCCGGGAGGTCGAGTGGGCAAGAGTCGAGCTTCCTAACATGATGGAAGCAGGAAAGTGGTACCACTTAATCGTTAAATATTCTTCGTCAAGCGGTCAGGCGGCAATGGAAGTACGTGATTCAACCGACGCTACAATTGCTGAAGGCTCGGCAGCAATTCCCGGTGGTTTAAAGCCAAGAGCGGGAGAATTTACACTTGGAGGCGACCGTTATCCCTGGATGGCTCACACGCTATTTGAGGGAAGAATCGATAATCTTAAGATTTTCAATTATGCCACTGACCTTCCACCTGTCATCCGGAAATTTGATGAGCCGCCTGTAAAACATTTAACTTCTGGCGAGGCCTATACAGTTAGCGTTGATATTGAAAATGCCACATCCGCTACTGCTAATTACAGCGTGGACGGCGTAAATTTTATTCCAGCCCCAATGACAAAAAGCGGCGATATAACCTTCTCGATCGACGTTCCAGGTCAAGTTAAAGGTACAGTAGTCAGCTATTATATTGAAGCTTCAAATAACGAAGGGAAAAAGGTGCGCCTGCCGCAGATTGGCTACAACAGAATTGCTTATTCCAATGAGAATGATTTGACGTTCAGCCTAGATTTTGAAGAAGGCGCTGGTGTTCCGACAGATAAATCAGGTTACGGAAGCGTGGTTACTGTTGTAGGAAGTCCGGAATATGTTCAAGATGCCCATGAAGGAAATTATGCATTGCAATTAAACGATAGCAGTTATATTACGGTACAAAATCCGGCTGTTTTCCAAATTGCTGAAGAGCAAACCATTGAGATCAGCTTCAAGGCGCTTGACTTTCTACCGGTTGATGGCACAGATTTAATTGCGAAATATTCTGATCCCCCCAATACCTGGCGCTTTGGATTCCGTATTTCCTTCCAGGCGGATGGCAAACTCTTCCCGGAAATTCATTTAATTGCTGACAATCCCGCTGATCCCGATTGGGAATGGAGAGCGTTATTTCTTGAGAACGATACCCGTATTGAAGTGGATAAATGGTATCGCTTCGTGATGGAATCAGGCAATGATTCTGCTTACACCAAACTCTATGCTGCGGATGGTGTTTTGCTCGATAAAGCAAGCATGGAAATCGTTGGGCAGCATTTAAATCTGGTTGATGGATTGTTTACCATCGGCTGGAGATGGGATAACGCGCCTCCGGTTTTCCATGGACTGATAGATAACGTCAAAATCTCCAACTACTCCAAAACCGAAATTGGAACTTCGGTAGATGATGAAAACGATGACGTTTCAATTCCGACTAATTACAGCTTAGAGCAAAATTTCCCCAATCCATTTAACCCGGCAACAGAAATTCGATTTGCTCTTCCTGCAAGGGAAAAAGTTGAAATTAAAGTTTATAACATTCAAGGACAGCTTGTTAAAACGCTTATCTCTAAAAACCTTAACGCAGGAATTCATACTGTTAAATGGAATGCTCTAAATGAGAGCAACCTTCAGGTTACAAGCGGCTTGTATTTTTACAAAATTAAAGCTGGAAGTTTTGAAAAAGTCAAAAAGATGATGTATTTGCGTTAAATTCCAACGAATAGAAGGCCAAATGGACTCCACTTTGGAAGTGGAGTCCATTTGGCTGTAATAATCAACTACAAAAAAGTACTAATCATGAAACGAATTCTATTATTAACAATTTCTGTTTGTTTACTCTTTTATTCCTGTCAGCAGGCAACTTCACCGCCCAGCGATAATATTCCGCCTTTCACGGAGCTTTCCAATATTCCAGTGCCAGGAGATACACTATTCCCGCGTGTCCAAATAATATGGGATGGTGGCGATGAAGACGGATACATCACCGGATGTGAATATTGTTACACTACTTATCATTTGGAAACAGGGGATTCTGTTTATTTTGACTGGGTGAAGACAGGAGAAGAAATAATTGAGTTGATTTTTGAATCCAGCGATGTCGTGAACAAACAAAAATTTAGATTACGAGCTATTGACGATAAGGGAGCGGTTGATCCCACCCCGGCAGAACTAATTCTGTATACGCCCCAGACAGTGGTACCGGTTACAACTATTCTTTACCCATTTAATAGCGAGAAATTCTTTTATTTACATAAACAGACAGACTGGTGGCAAGGCATACCGCTGCAATTTACCGCAACCGATGCGGATGGGGAAGTCGTAGAATATGGAGTGTCAATCGATGATGGCGAAATATTTTGGACAGAGGATACAACGTTAACAATTACGCCAGACATGTTCAAACAACCACTGGCTGGAAAACACACAATTTGGGTTACCGCAAAAGATAATACAAAACTCTATGATCCGAAAGGTGTTAAAATCGAAATAGAACTTGTCTATCCAGAGTTTACCAGAGGTCTGCTTATAATCGATGAAACCAAAGAAGATGAATTTCCTTCGACTGCAAGAATCTCTGATGCAGCCGTTGATTCATTTTATACCGCTCTTTTCAATCCCGACACCACCTGGGATTTCTTTGAGAGCGGCTTCCCTCCGAAAGAATTGCTTGGACAATTCAAAGTGATACTCTGGCACGCGGATCATCAAATTTCTATCGAAGAACATAAACTGCCTCGATACGCAAATGAGATGATGGACTATCTCAATTCCGGTGGGAATCTTATTGTTTCCGGTTGGCAGGTGTTGTCATCATTCGCTTATGGCGAAAATATCGAAGACCTGGTGTTTGAAGAGGGAAGTTTTATGCATGACTATTTACACATAAATAGGGCTGGCCAAACTCCTGTTTTGGGGAATTTTACGGGTGCTCGGGGAAAAAACGGTTATAGCTTTCGTGTAAATCCGGCTTTAGTTCCCAATTTTCCCTACAAAGGGATGTTAAATTCCATAAACATTATAGAAGAGCGCGGCGGTTTTACCGAAGGTATCTATTTTTTCTTTACAGAATCCAAAACTTATGAAACCCTGTCAGGAAAAACGGTCGGGATTCGTTATTACGGAACTGTTTATGATGTAATTGTGCTTTGCTTTCCCCTGTATTTCTTGATGCCTGATGATGCTGCGGTGATGGCGACCGAGATTATGCAAAAAATTAAGCCGTAAGGCGGAGGTTGAGGCTGAGGAGAAAAAGGCTGAGGTGAAGAAAGATAATCTGTAATAGTTCAGAGGAGAACCGCGAAAACATCCCCCTAACCTACCTCAAAAGGGGGAATTGTTGAAAATCCTCCTTTGAAGGGGGATTTAGGGGATGTAAGACTTTTCAAATGACGCGTTGAACTATTACGATAATATTAAGTGTTTTTTTCCTTCGCTACCGCCTTAGTTAATTGAGTTTGAAAAAAGTTTTATACCAAAACAAAAACTGGTAAGGTATTGTTAATGTACTCCAATATTATAAAAAGTTTGTTAATTGTGATAATAACAATTTCGTCCGGTTTTGCCCAAAACTTGACTACCGATTATGTAATTACGGACGTTTGTCAAATCAGGCAACTGATAACAAATCAGGGATTGCTATGGTCGGGTGGTTACTCAATTCCGATTACAATTAATAGTGAATTTCCACCGGGTAGTTTCGAAGAACATATAGGAGAAGCGGGAATATGGGTTGGCGCCATTACTCCGGATAAAGATACGCTCGTCACTGTTACTTCCAGTTGGAATCCACACATTACTCAGGGCGATGCGTTTGAATTTTGGCCGCCCACTAATGAACCGTGGGACTCAATATGGGTGGTTCAGAGAGGTAAAATTGCAGACATACCTTATATGCCTAATTACATAGGATTGGCTGACAAAGATTATGTGTTTCGGTATAACGACTATAATCCAGTCAGCTTAAAAGTGAAAAAACACATGCCGCTCTACGTGGATGTGATACAGATTGCTCATACCTGGAGTGCACCGGATGTGTTAGCGCAAGTGATTGTGTTTGAATATTTTGTAATTCCAACAAAATGGAATTTAACAGATGTCTATATAACACAGTGGGTGGATCCCAATGTCGGTTTACGTTCCGTCGATTTCTTTACTATGTTGGGTGATGATTATTCCGCTTTCCGGCATGATCATAAAATGGGATTAGGCATAGATTCACCAGGTGGGGGGGATGGCGATACCTACAGTCCTGTCGGTTTTAAGGTTTTTCCACCGGATGGCGTTTCTGAGAGTTCGTTGACCTGGTCGTTTCTCTGGAACAGCAGCACGGATCCACCGGGAATTACACCGAGCCGTGATGCTGATAAGTATTTAGAAATAATGAAATCCAGAACTATAATGGAAGATCAGCAAGTTCCCACGGGAAGTCATTTTGCAATTTCTTTTGGAAAATTTCAGTTAGTTGTTGGTGATACGCTCCATTTTTATACTGCCGAGGTTATGGGTGATGGCTTGGACGGTGTGCTTTCCAATTCAAAAAGTCTGGAGTTGTTAAAGGCTGCAGATTTTAAAGTTCCTGCTCCTCCACCTATTCCACCTCTTGTGGTGGAAACCGATAACCACCAGGTAAAGCTGTCGTGGTACCCAACAGACGAAGTGAATCCGGAAAAATATTACGATCCCTACCGGGCAGACGGTGATACTTTACCTTTTGAAGGATACCGTGTTTACAAAAGTACGCAATCTATCGATGGACCATGGAAAATGTTGGCTGAGTTCGATGTTCCTGATGACGGCGTAGGTTACGAAATCGGTTTACAGCGCGAGTTCACCGATTTTGGTTTGCTGAACAATGTGGAATATTATTATACCGTTACTGCTTTCAACAAAGCCGATGAACAATTGAACTGGCCGGTGCTGGAAACTTCGCTGCGCGACAATGCCGTTGTTGTCATCCCCGGAACAGCGCCGCCGAAAAAAATTGGGCAAGTGGCTGTCGTCCCGAATCCATATCGCAGCGATGCCAACTACGATTCGTACCAGCCCCCCTGGGAGCGACCAGAGGGCAACCGACAGTTTTGGATGGAGCAGGATCGACGTATTCAGTTCATTAATTTACCAAGCCATTGTGAGATTAAAATTTACACATTGGCCGGAATCCTGGTGAATACCATCGAGCACTATGATCCCAGCAATACCAAAGGCTACACCGATTGGAATCTGACTTCATCGGTAGGACAGGCTATTGCCAGCGGCCTTTATTTATTTACAGCAGAAGATATGACGAATGGGGAGGTACAGGTTGGGAAATTTGTGATTATTAAATAAGGCTAAGGTGAAGGCTAAGGCGAAGCAAAATTAGAGCTATTCAACTGAAATAAACTGAAAAGTAAAATGACTTACAAAGATTTTACACCGATGTCAGTATGGCAGAAAGCGTTTCGTCTAGTAATAATGATTTAGATGCACGAATAATGAGCATCGAAAAAAAATAAGCGAAATGCTATTTACTTTTTATTCGGTTTCATTATTTCTGTTTTACCTTCGCCTTTGCCTCGGCCTTAGCCTTTTGAGTGCGCCAGGTTTGAGTAATATAATCGTTAATGGTAAAAATTCACTTGCACTGCCGTTGCTTTAGGTGTAGCAATTTCTTGGTGATCAAGTAGTTCGAATATAGCTGTATTCACATGCTGACATGAAAAACCAACCCTAAACGAGTATAGTTAGTTTAATTCAAAAAACATGAATTTTAGTATCAGGTAAAAAATATGGCAAAGTTTATAACGCTTATCGCTTTCGTCTTAATTTTTATGCTTTCATGCAATACAGGAATCAACCGGTCTGAAGATCCGGGGATCGTGAAAATTGTTCTTCAGGGTAATCCTGCGGATACTTCAATAGTCATTCTTGAAGATACGTTTACTGTGGATAACACCAGTGTGTTTGCTTTTCACATTTTTGAGGGACGTGTCTATATCGATAGTCTTTACAGCGATTTAACTCCATCTATTGATGATTATATTGATGAAGGACGGTATTACAATATTCTCGAACAAGAAAATGGGATTTATAAAAAATTCACCATTTATGAGACTTACGCGCCACCGGATACTTACACCAAAATTCAGTTCGGTCTAAATGTCAACTCTGTAAGAATTAGCAATTTTATAACGCCGGTTATCCTTCCAGCAGGAGAAGATTTGTTACTGGACATCGAGCACAATTTCACAGTGCGGGAAAACAAAACTACAGAAATCCTTCTCCAAATCGATCCGCTCAAATCCATTGTGCGGTATCGTGATTCTTATGTATTTAAAAGAGAGCTATCTGTTGTCAGCGTAAAGAATTATTAACAAAAGTTTCAAAGGTTTGCAACCTTTGAAAGGGTTTTAACTTGATAAAATTGAACTAAAATCAGAAAAGTTATGAAAAAATTATTTTTATTTATTTTGCTGCTATTTTTATTACAGGCAGGAATCCTCAAAGCGGGAAACACGGGAAAAATCGCTGGTCGTGTTCTTGATAAAAATACAGGCGAACCTTTAATCGGCGCCAATGTAATTATCAAAGGCACCTATCTGGGCGCTTCCACAGACGAAGATGGTTCCTACTTTATTTTGCAAGTTCCGCCCGGCACTTATAATCTCGAATTTTCCTACATCGGCTATCGTAAAGTGACTATACAAAACGTAAAAATCACCGCAGACTTGACAGCACAGGTATCAGTTAAGATGCAGATGGAAGCCGTTGAGAGCGATGAGGTTGTTGTCGTCGCCGAAAGAAAGCTGGTGCAACACGATGTAACTTCAACACTCACTTCGACGACCCGAGAGGAGATGCAAGACACGCCTGGCATGGAGAGCACGTTGGATATGTTTAAAATGCAGGGCGGTGCTGTTTTGAACGTGGTCCCAAAGCCGGTTACCCTATCCTCTGGTGTTAAATTACAGGTCCGTGATGAAAGCATCAGGGACGTGCACATTCGCGGTGGCCGCGGTGGAGAAATCCTTTATATGGTTGATGGCGTGCCTGTCACCCACCCCCTCTACGGCGGTCGCAGTGTGTTGGACCTGAACGTAACGGATGTCGATGAAATCGAGTTGCTCACCGGTGGTTTTAATGCCGAATACGGTCAGGCGCAGTCTGGCGTCATCAATATCACAACACGGTCCGGCAAGGATTATTACGAAGGCGGTATCGAATACAAAACCGACTACTGGCATCCGTTTGGCAATACCTACGACACTCAATATGCGACCTGGTATTTGAGTGGACCCGAATTTATCAACAAATATATTTTGTCTAAAATTGGTCTGAAATTACCCGGACGCTTGCATTTTTTCTTCTCCGGAAACGGCACATTGACCAATACAGAATACAATAACCATCGAACGCGGGAGAGATTGGAATTTCTTACTTTTAAATTTAATGAAAAACAAGACAACAACGCTAATCTAAATCTTAAATTCGATTGGGTGATCTCGCCGATGGTCAAATTCGCGTTGAGCTATCACGGTACATGGCAAAAATGGTCGCGATTCGACTGGCTTTGGAAAAACAATCCCGATAATACGGTTGACTACAAACGTAAAAACAACCATTTCTCTTTGACATTCAATCATACCTTATCCAAATCCACATTTTACAACATTAATATTGGATATCTCGATGTATCTTATCAGGCATCCCGCAACGGCGCCACGCCTGGCGACTTCTGGACATTTTACGCTGACAGCCTCGATACACTGGGTATGGTATATAATTCCTGGGAGCGGTTAAATCCGGGGAGAAAGCCATTGGAAGTGAAATCTAATATCAAAGTTCCGGTAACCGACGAAACCACGGGCTTCTTTACCAGTGACGGCTTTGAAAATTACTGGCGCGATGATTTTACTAAAACATACTCCTTCCGAGGTAATATCACCTCGCAAATTACGAAATCTCATTTAATCAAAGGCGGTTTAGAACTGCAATATCATGATTTGCAGTACATTGATATTCAAGACGGCGGTGTGACGCTCTCGAATTATGGCTATTCAAAATACGAGAATGGAACAGAAGAATCATTGCCCCCCGGGCCATTTCCTGAATTTGGACAAAACCGCTGGGTGTTCTATACCAAACCCATAATCGGTGGATTCTATATTCAGGATAAATTTGAGCACGAGAGCCTGATCATTAACGCTGGTATACGTGTCGACATGCTTCGTCACGGTGATGATATTTTTAATGAAGAATATAAAAATCAATGGGAACAGAGCACCGGTTTGAAATCGGACTGGCGCCGCTACACTATCCAGACCAGCCCGCGCTTCGGAATTTCTTACCCCATTTCCGATCGGATGGTGATGTTTTTTTCTTATGGGCATTTTACCCAGCTTCCGGAATTACAATTCATGTATCGCGATCCCTGGTCTATCGACCTGATTGGAAATCCGCACCTTGGATATGAACAAAGTGTGTTGTACGAGTTTGGATTCACTAAACAATTCGCCTACAATTGGGCTATCGATATAAAAAGCTACACCAAGGACATTTCCAAACAGATCGGTACAACACTTGTCGGCAAAGCTGGTGAAAAAACAGTCAGCCTCTATGATAACACCGGCTACGCCCGCGCCCGTGGTTTTGAAATCAAGCTAAAAAAGCGCCCCTCAGGTTACACCAACGGCGAGCTGACCTACACTATCCAATGGGCAAATGGTTATTCCTCCTCAGCTTTTGATGATTATATCCGTTCGCAAACCAATTTCCCAAGACCGATCCGTGAGCGCCGGCTGGCGTGGGATGTGCGCCATCAACTTATTTTTCATGGCGGCTTGATCATCCCCGATAAAAAACATCCTCGCTTGTTTGGTTTTAAAATCCCTAGCAATTGGAGCGCAACTCTATTAGCGGGTTTTTATTCTGGCTATCCCTATACACCGGGAACCTGGAATGAGGTAGAATTACAAACTAAGGAAAACATTGCTTCCGGCCCGTGGTCATTCACAACCGATTTGAAAATTCAAAAATGGGTTGCTATCTGGAACCAGTTCAAACTTTCATTTTATTTGGATATTTTTAATCTATTCAATATCAATAACGTGAATGTGAGTTACGGCTTCAATACCTGGACAGGAAAGCCTTATGTCTATGGGGACACCATTGGCGATACAAAACAAATTTATAAATACTATGACATGTACCGTATCATGGATCCTCGACAATTCACAACCGACAGATACACGAAACTAGGGATGAAAATAGAATTTTGATTAAAGTTCAGGCAAAGGCAAAGGCAAAGGAAGAAAAAAAACTTGATCCTTCAATCTTCTCTTGCTTCGCCTTATCCTTCGCCTCAGCCTTATTTGTAGAAACTGTAGAAGAAAAAAACAAAGATTAAACTGATAATAGAATAATAGGCTTAGCAAATGAAACGATTGATACTAATATTTTTGATATCCCCCGCACTCCTCATCGCGCAGTATGAGCGTCCCGGAAGCACTGGCGGGCAATTTCTTAGCATCGGCGTTAGTCCGAGGGCAGCAGCAATGGGGGGCGCTTTTATCACAACTGCTACTGGGGCAGAAGCAACTTATTACAATCCTGCTGCAGCGGCTTACATCGAAAATGTGGCAGTAGCCATCACTCACACAGAATGGTTCGCCAACATCAACCATGAGTTTGCCGGCGTTGTAAAAAACATGGGGCGCAAAGGAAGTTTTGGTCTGATACTCGTCGGCCTAACCACCGACGAAATGCTGGTGAGAACACCGCTGCAACCTGACGGCACTGGAGAGACATTTTATGCTGGTGACTACCGAATTGGATTGATGTACGCTCGTGAAGTTACCGATCACGTTTCCTTTGGGGGAACCATCAACTACATTTACAGTTCCCTTTACAAAGATTTTGCAGCCTCCGCAGTTTCAGCCGATATCGCAGTGATTTACATTACCAACGTGCACAATTTCCGCTTCGGGATGAAAATCGAGAATTTCGGCTCCGAATTGAAATTCATCAACGAGGCTTATCCACTGCCCACAAATTTCCAGTTCGGCATGTCAACTCATGCGTTGGAAATGGGAACCAGTAACTTACTGCTCAGTATGCGTGCCATGAAACCCAACGACGGCAAACCCATTGGCTCATTAGGTTTGGAATTAGATCTTAAAAGCTTGTTGCTTTTACGGGCAGGATACCAGCTCAACAATGAAATACAGACCTGGTCATCAGGATTAGGTTGCAGGTGGAAGACAGCGCAATATACAATTGAAATTGATTACTCCTATTCAAATTTCAGTCTTTTAGGCGGCGCCAATCGTATCGGTTTGAATTTGCGGTTTTAAGGTTGTGAAAAATTTGTGCCTGTTTTTTTTTGCAAAAAGTTTTAAAAAAGGATAAATTGAAAAAGGATAGACACGTATGTGCTCAAAAAATTGTGGGATGAGCTTGAGACCTTTGAGTTTTAGTGAATAGCGAATCCATATAATCGTAATAAAGACAATATATTAGTGAACAACTCCATGTGTATCGCTATAAAACCTCCAAGGTCTTATCAACAAATTAATGAGCAATTACATAGACACCAAGAAAATAACATTCACAGAACCTAATCCCACACTTTTTAGCGCGCTATGAATTTTTAAGGAATTACTTCATGGTTTAAATTGTACAATCGCATCCTGTATGTGTTTGTTCGGTGAACGGTTACAAAAAATGCTATTAGCGTAAATGAGATCAAGATGAATATGACAAAAAATCTGACCTGTATCATAATCAGCTTAGTATTTAGCGTTTGTTTAGCGGCGCAAGATACTACCTATACTAACCCGATTGGCGGTATATCCGGTATCGGCGATCCTTATGTGTTGAAAGCAAACGGCAAATATTACATGTATTGCACCTCAGCGCCAAATGTTGGCTTTAAAGTGTGGCAATCAGATAATCTGGTGGACTGGCAGTATACAGGTCTGGCTTTTACCAGAAATTTTCCGGGCAATGGCTGGGGCACAGGTGATTTTTGGGCGCCGGAAGTTATCGAATACGATGGTTCCTATTATATGACCTACAGCGCCCGCGCTCCTGACGGCAAGCTTAAAATTTGTTTAGCGAAATGCGATTATCCACTCGGTCCGTTTAAAAATATCAAAACACCGCTGCTCGATGAAAACCTGGTTTGCATCGATGGTAATTTTTATCTAGATGATTACGGAGTACCTTATTTATACTATGCTAAGGACTGCTCGGAAAATATCATCAACGGAAAACACGTTAGCCAGATATATGTTCAGCAAATGATGCCTCATTCCTTTGAACCGGTTGGCGAACCTGTTCTTTGTATTCAGCCCAGCCAGGTTTGGGAGCATCCTCAGGATAATTGGCAATGGAACGAAGGTCCTTTTGTGCTAAAACATAATAACCTTTATTATATGATGTACTCTGCTAATTATTTTGCCAGCCCCAACTATGCCATTGGATATGCTGTATCAAAATCACCGGTCGGGCCTTGGACAAAATTTTCAGGAAACCCCATCCTGCAAAAAAATCTGAGCATTGGGGTATCCGGACCCGGTCATAACAGCGTAGCCACATCACCGGATGGCAGCGAAATGTTGGTCGTGTATCACACGCACACTGATCCACAAAATCCGTCCGGCAACCGGCAGCCGAATATTGACCGCATGTATTTCAGGAATGATTCTCTGATTATAATTGGACCAACACGTTCGCCGCAACGCCTGCCCAGTTCGGTGGGAACATCGGTCAATAATTTTAAAAAAAAAATCCTGAATAGTTTTACTCTTCAACAAAACTATCCAAATCCGTTTAATCCGGAGACCAGAATCAGCTATCAGATTTCTAAAACCACAAAAGTCCGTTTGATTGTATTTGATAATATCGGCAGAGAACTAAAGGTTTTGATAAACCAGGTGAACGGTCCAGGAAAATATGATGTTATATTTGATGGACAGGATTACGCGAGTGGAGTTTACTATTATCGTTTGTCTGTTGGTGACAAATCCTATTTAAAAAAAATGGTATTAATAAAATGAAAATTACAATTTTTCTAAGCATTTTATTGCTGACAAACCCATCTTTCAGTCAATGGCAACCCAAACAAGCCCCTTTAATGACCGAATGGGGCCAGAATATTGATCCACAAAATGTATTACAGGAATATCCCCGTCCGCAAATGCAGCGCGAAGACTGGACAAATTTAAACGGACTATGGCAATTTAAGCAGGCGTTTGATGGAGATAGTCCTCCTTTTGGACAGGAACTTTCCGATTCAATTCTGGTACCCTTTCCGGTTGAATCAGCGCTTTCCGGAATAATGAAAAAAATGGAAAGAATGTGGTACAGAAGGCTTATTACATACCATAAAAAAAATGCTGATGAAAAAGTTCTGCTTCATTTTGGTGCGGTTGACTGGCATTCTAAAGCGTGGGTAAACGGTAATCTCGTGGGTGAGCATAAGGGCGGTTACGATCCCTTCTATTATGAAATAGAATCTTATTTGTTTGAAGGCGATGGAAATGAAATTATAGTTTGGGTCTTTGATCCTACTGATTCAGGCACTCAGCCCATTGGTAAGCAGACAAAAAATCCACACTCGATCTGGTTCACCTCATGCAGCGGTATCTGGCAGACCGTTTGGATTGAGCAGGTTCCCCCGGTTTATATACAATCACTCAAAATCGACACAGATATTGATAATAGCAGTTTAACCGTTGCGGTTAGCATGTCCGATAGTCTTGCCAACGGATCGTTAACGTTCCAGGCTTTTGATGACGGAACACCCATAGCAGAAAAAAAACGGTATGGGATTGATCCGCTGCAAGTTACCATCCCCAACCCGCATCTCTGGTCGCCGAAGAGTCCTAACCTGTACAATTTCACGCTTATATTTGATAACCATGTGGGACGAAACGATACGGTTGTCTCCTATTTTGGCATGCGCAAGATAAGCCTTAAAAGAGATAACAAGGGCCATGCCAGAATCGCCTTAAATAACGAAATCCTTTTTAATTTTGGCCCGTTAGACCAGGGCTATTGGCCGGATGGAATCTATACAGCCCCTTCCGATGAAGCCCTGAAATTCGATATTGAATATGCCAAAAAGCTCGGTTTTAACATGATTCGCAAGCATGTTAAAGTGGAGCCAGCCCGTTGGTATTACTGGGCCGACAAAATTGGCATGTTGGTTTGGCAGGATATGCCGAATATGTGTGCCTGGAAAAGTGTTTATCATGATGCTTCTGTACAGTACAAAATAGAACTGAAAAAAATGATCGAAAATCTTTACAACTATCCATCCATAATTCAGTGGGTTTTGTTTAATGAAAACTGGGGTGCATTTGAAATTCCGCATATGGTTATCTTTACTCGGGGACTTGATGCTACCCGCCTGATTAATCAAAACAGCGGCTGGAATGTACCAGTTAACGTTGGTGTCGATAGTTATGTCGGCGATATTAATGATGTGCACTATTATTCCGGACCTGGTTCGGAGATGCCAGAACCATATAGGGCTATCGTGTGCGGTGAGTATGGCGGTTTATGGGCCCAGGTGGAAGGGCATTGCTGGACAGCGTTTACAGGCGAAGGATTTCAGGATATGAATGCCTGGTTTAATTTCTATTCGGGTTTAAATGATTCACTTTTTACGCTAATCGAAGAAAGAGGACTTAGTGGCGCCGTTTATACAGAAACCACAGATGTGGAAAGAGAGTATGCCGGTTTTATAACTTATGACAGAAAGCATGAGAAGGTTTATTATTTGCCTGTGAAGCTGTCAAATATGAACATCATCACGACTTCAATAATAAAAGATGAACCGAAAAAAATCCCAACAGTTTTTACTTTAGAACAAAATTACCCCAACCCTTTTAATCCAAAGACAACGATTAGTTATACGATCGCCAATACTTCAGGGAGAACGAGAAACGCCGTCGAATTAATTGTATATAATATTCGGGGGCAGATGGTAACGAAAATAGTTGATGATAACCAGGCGCCAGGGCGATATACAGTATATTTTAATGCCACAACTCTGGGCAGTGGCGTATATTTTTACCAGTTATTGGTTAACACTACTTTGGTTGCGACTAAGAAAATGATATTACTGAGATGATTATTTGAAATTTGAGATTCATTGTGACGATCAAGAATCTTAAAGCAAATATTAGATTTTAAACAATCCGGGGAGAACTCAAACTTTTACACTGATTGAAGAAGCATACGGATTTTTTGTTTTTATCCGTGTGTTTTATCAATCTGTGTGTGAGGGTAAAGTTTTTCGTATCCGTTCAATAATAGATGTGAAACCCATTTTGCCCGAATGCTTCCCTAATAAAGGCATTCGGGGACAAGCCTATCGAGCATCCATTAAAACAACGTGGATTCCCGCTAAGCTTGTTCTTGGACGTTCTGACCGAGGAAGCATGGGGAAAGACGACCGATGATAATTTACCTTAAATGTTACTTTTTATTACCCGAAAATATTAAGCGGATACGGTTCTTGGTAACTAATCAGCCACAGAGCGATCAGAGAGAAGATAGTGGATAAATAAAGAATTCCAATGCTTCAATCAACAATTTTTTCAGATTTTTTTGCTCTGTAAGCCCTGTGTCTCGGTGGCAATTTGCCAAAGCAGAAGAAAAAGGATCCTGTTCCATTCAATTAAAACTTTGAACGCTTGATACTGGCGCCTTATCCTATCGAGTCCGCGCTTTCCGGTATAATGG
>DYKB01000098.1:16032-17408 GCA_020722815.1 Caldithrix sp.
GAACGCTTGATACTGGCGCCTTATCCTATCGAGTCCGCGCTTTCCGGTATAATGGAAAAAACAAAATACGCCTTTTACCGCAAGGAAATAGATATACCACAAAACTGGAGTGGCAAAGAGATCCTGCTTCATTTCGGTGCCGTGGATTTTGAAGCAATTGTTTTTGTAAACGGCAAAAAAGTCGGGGGACATTGCGGCGGATACGATCCGTTCAGCTTCAATATCACCTCTTATCTAAAAGTAGGACAAAAACAGGAAATTATTGTCAAAGTTTTTGATCCTACGGATGAAGCCGTTTATGCCAGCGGTAAGCAGGTGGATAACCCGGAAGGTATTTTCGATACGTCGGTTACCGGTATCTGGCAGACAGTTTGGATGGAAGCGGTTGAATCCGCTCATATTTCGGCCTTACACCTACTGCCGGATATTGATAAACATCAAGTGACTATTAAAGCAATTGGTTCAGAATCCGCCGCCAGTAAAAAATAACGGTCGAAGCAGAAGGATTAGAAAAAGTTGACGGGATTTGCGGAGAGAATATCGTTCTTCCCGTTAAAAATATGAAATTGTGGTCGCCTGAAAATCCGAAATTGTATGATATGAAAATCACTTTAAGTAAGGGCGACGCTATTCTGGATGAAGTAAAAAGTTATTTCGCCAGGCGCAAGATCAGTTTGGGAACGGATAAAGACGGCGTTACCAGAATTAGGTTCAATAATGAATTTGTTTTTCAGAACGGTACGCTGGACCAAGGATACTGGCCAGCTGGTCTTTACACGGCGCCAACGGCTGATGCGCTGAAATACAACATTGAAATCGCTAAAAAATTGGGTTTCAATATGATCCGTAAACATGCCAAAGTGGAACCGGCTCGCTGGTACTTCTGGACTGACAAACTGGGTATGATCGTCTGGCAGGATATGCCCACGGTGTTTCCGGCTGAGTTTGAGAAACGTTCTACAACCGAAACAAAAAAATAGTTTGAAACGGAACTTTCAGAGCTGGTAAATGATTTTTACAACCATCCTTCCATCGTTATGTGGATAGTGTTTAATGAAGCCTGGGGACAGTACGATACCGAACGGCTCACCAATTGGGTCAAAGAAATGGATCCTAATCGGCTGGTCTCTAACGCCAGCAGTTGGGATGACAAAAAAGTGGGTGATATTGTTGATATGCACAAATATCCAGGGCCTGGTGCGCCGGAACCGGAAGAAAATCGGGCTGCTGTTTTAGGTACTGATAGGAACTGATAGGAAATTTGATTTTGCCGGGGTCAATAAAATCGAGAAAATCATCCTCTGTCGAGCGCCCCATACCCCATTTTCAGCGTGCCAAGCCATATCCGGCCCACACACCACTTCTTATCTACCGGT
>DYKB01000184.1 GCA_020722815.1 Caldithrix sp.
CTACAGAAGATCGTTGACGACTATCTAAAAAATATCAATTCGGATACCGACAAAAAACATATCATACTTTGCTGGTATGATCGTTTTTTCAATAAATATATTTCTAAATCAGAGATACAGCAAATTTATGATGAAGCAATTAATAATGATGTTACCGACCCTCAAGTTAAAAACTGGATCAAATTTTTGCAGGAGCGGTTGGGCGCAGTAAAATTACGTAATTCTCTGATTAGTAATGAAAATTTCTGGCAAAATATCCATGACAATTTGCTTTTTGTTGATAAATTACTTCAGCTACCAGCCAAACAACAATCAGAAACCTTTGATTTGATCGCTCCACTGATAAACTCTCAAGTCAATTTTCAACTTTTGAACGAACTCCTTGGATATTTTTCTGTTGACATTTGGAAGGAAAAAAATGGTGGCGTTGCAGCGCCGTTTGCTAACTTCGAACATTTCGCTCGGGAAGCGAATTTGCAGCGATTTAATATTCGTGTTCCCGAAAATGCTAGTGATAATTTTCGCGACGCGCTGGAACACTTAATATCAATCCGCGGTGTTGATGTTCCGTTTTTGCGCTTGTTGTGCGATCTTTACAGCGGCGCAGAACAAACTGCCAATCAATACAATGAAGATTATGACGACACTGATGGTTGGTCACCATATAATGCCGGCAATGCATCATTTGCCCAAAGAATAATTGAGGTGATCGAAGGCAAAGATCCGATAGACGAAAGAAAACATATTAAACCATTTTCTAAAACACTTAATCTAGATCCGCTCCACAAAATTGTTTTTAACGCCATCGGATTTTATGCCCTTAATTCTTTAACGCCGAAAATGCAGACATTTTTAACTGATCCAAACGGCCTTGGGGCGATTTTGCGGCTTTATGAAATGCGCGACAAGCAAATTCAACAACACATTGAAGCCGAAAAACAAATTAAAATTAAACAAGAGCCGCAAAAAACAAACCGTTATATCGCCGAAGCAAAGAAGAGAGAAGTTGCCGAATTGATGGTTCGCCACGGGCGGCATAACAAAGCTGAAAGTGTCAATGTTGCCAACATTGATGACTTGCAGTTTCGTTTGGGGGAGGAGCAAATAGAAATAATCCGACAGGGACTAAGAAATGCAATCTACAACTCTGGGGATTTTCGCCAAATTGTTTGTAGTGCTTTGATTCAATTATCAAAGCGCAGAGAAACCTTAGACAATGTTTTTGATTTGAACCAATTCCAGGATTTGGCAAAAGTTGGCGAACAAATTGCTGAAACAAGAGAGTTGGACGCACCAGAACTGTGGAAAGCAATTGGAGGCTATGAGGCCCAACTTTCAGTTTATTTGTTATGGCTGGCATTAAACAATCAAAAACGAGCGGCAGAATCAGCGCGACTGAAAAAACAAATCGATAGTGTTATTGGCCAACAAAAATATCGTCAGCAAAATGAAAGATTAAAACAAAGCGGCCAAGTTGGAGCGAAGGACCAGCCAACAATTTCCTATTTAAATGGAATGTTACCAATTGACGAGGATGATGCGTCAAGTATCAGAGAAATTTTGAAATCCTTTGGCTTTCAGGATATCGGTCGAACACTCGATGTTGAAATTGCCGCCGGATCAGATTATACCGCTTGGACTTGCGGCGAGCAAACCAATTGCTGCATGCCTTTTACATCCACTAAGAATCAGGAGTATCTTCTCCGTGATGACACGGCATATTTTGTGGTTAAATTGGGTGATAAAATTATCGCCCAATCGGTTTTAGTCGAAGCCAGAGACAACACCGATGGTCATCCGGTAATTGCAATTGATAATATTGAAATCGCCAACCAAGCAATCAAGTACCGTCAGGCGATCGCCCAGGCTTATGAGCTCTTAAAGCAGGAATTGATCGCCCGTTATCCACACGGTAAATTTCAAATAGTTATTGGTACAAGCTATAACGATGATGGGGGAACAGTTACCGGCAATTGTGAACTGATACAGAGAACAGCTGAACCGACTGGAGGACCTTTGGAGTATACCGATTGGGCAAACCACGATAGCAATTATTTATTTTATGATTCGGAAAAACACGATGATCAGGCGGAAAAATATTTTGGCTTGCAAATTGATATGTTTGACCGGTCACTAGCAAATAGATTGATTAAAAGCACAGAGGAAAGAGAAGAGGTCACCAATTTACTGAAAAAAATCGGTCGCGGTGAAGATGATGGTGATGGCGGTCTGACTTTTCCTGATAATTACAGTGTTGTTATTGTTGAACATAACGTTCTAGTTGGATATGTTATCGCTGCTGATTATATTAGCGACGAAGAAGATGATGATTTAGTTTATCTGGAAAAAATATCATTTGCGGATCAGATTTCAATCGAGAAACGAGCTAAATTTTTAACCAATTATTTCTCCCGGAAGAATTTTGTTGGCAATGAGGATTTGGATGGCATTTATATTACCAGTCGTTGTATTTCTGATTTTCCGGAAATTGTGGACATTGCCAAAGAGAGTCTAGTGAGTTTCAAGCTAGAAAATACATCTGGGGGGATAATTTTTAGACACCAGTAAAAAAAGCCCCGACAG
>DYKB01000185.1 GCA_020722815.1 Caldithrix sp.
ATGTCATTATGGATCAGTGGCATTTTCGTTTGAATCAACCCCGGCCGGATAAACCGCAGGTTCAGGTGCCAACGTATCAGCAGGACATGGTGATTTTCCAAAGTTCGGCTTTTAGTGGTCTGGACTCCCTGATGACCAGCCGCATTCAGCTCAGCCTCGATTCTACGTTTACAAGCACGCTGATCGATACCATGGTCAACTGGCGCAATGTGTACGAAGATGACGCCGCCTTTAATCCGATTAATACCAATGAAGGGGTAGATTTAGCCGTCTATACTTTCAAAAAATTGCGCTTCGTGTCGGATCAAACCTATTACTACCGCATGCGTTATCGCGATCATAATCTAAAATGGAGTGACTGGTCAGACGCAAAGCCATTCCAGATGGCGACGGCAGTCGATGCGGGGAAGGCAGCGGAAATTCCCGACCGCTATGCGTTGGGGCAGAATTATCCGAATCCGTTTAATTCGGCGACGATCATCGCTTATCAGATGCCGGGGAGCGGGCATGTCTCCATCAAAGTCTATAATGCTCTCGGGCAGAAGGTGGCAACCCTGGTGGATGAAGAAAAGCCGGCGGGAAGATATCAGGTGGAATTCAACACCATAAATTTGAGCAGCGGCCTTTATTTTTATGAGATGCGCAGCGGCGGGTTTACGGATAGCAAGAAGTTCAATCTCATGAAATAAGGAATATTTTCCAGTAGGTATTGAATACAGAAACGGTTATCTGCAAAACAATTTTTTCCTAGGCAGATAATTGAGAACAATTTCCAATGTCAGCTAAATACGAGGGAGGTAATGAAATGAACCGAAAAACCGTAAGTATGTGGTGTCTGGCTCAATTATTTGTTATTTATCTTTGTTCCGATTTATTTGGCATGGTAACCATAAAGCCCGATCACCCGAATTTTCAATATACCGGCCGTATTGATTTTGCCGTGCCTGATAAACCGGTCCTTTATTGGCCTGGTACCTATATCAAAGCTAATTTTGAAGGGTCGTTGCTCATCCTTTTGTTGGATGATCAAACCGGCCAATCCTATTATAATGTTTTTATCGATGAAGATTACAACAACCCTCGCCTCATTGATTGCAAGGCAGGGAGCAATTTGTACGTCGTATCCGCGACGCTTGCCGATACGGTGCATAGCGTGCTCATTTTTCGGCGCACGGAAGCTTCCACGGGTTCTACCAAATTTTTAGGCATCCAGATCAATGACGGGAAGACTCTGGTTGCACCGCCACCAAGACCGGAACATAAAATATTATTTTATGGCAATTCCATAACCTGCGGGCTGGGAAACGAAGCTCCTGATCATATCGACTTTGGAGCTGAGGTTTACAACAATAATTTCCAGGCTTATGGCGCCATCGCGGCGCGTTTATTAGATGCCGATTATATGTGTATTGCCAAAAGCGGCATCGGTATTATGATTAGCTGGTTTGATATGGTTATGTCCCAATATTACTATCGTCTCGATCCCGATAATCCGGATAGCCATTGGGACTTTAACCAATACATTCCGGATGTAGTTGTGATAAATCTTTTTCAGAATGACAGTTGGCTCATTGGTAATTTAAAACCGGTCCCCGATTCGACTCAAATTACCAACGCCTATATAAATTTTGTCCGGGAAATCCGCCGCCATCATCCAACTGCGTTTATCGTATGCACTTTGGGCAGTATGGACGCTACCAAAGCCGGCTCCCCCTGGCCGGGGTATATCGAAAAAGCCGTAGCATACTTGCAAAATCAAGATAATGATACCAATATCGGTACCTGCTTTTTTCCGTTCGATCCCCGTTGGAGCAAACATCCGCGCGTCCGGCATCATCTGGCAATGGGGTATAATCTGGCAGATTATATTAAAGAAAAAATGGGTTGGAGTTCCAAGATTGAGCCTCAATACAACATCAAAACATCAAGTAATTTTTACCTGCTGCAGAATTATCCCAATCCGTTTAATCCATCAACGATCATTACTTATCAGTTGCCGAGCCGTGGGCATGTTTCTATCAAAGTCCGTAATGCGCTTGGGCAAGAGGTGGCAACCCTGGTGGATGAAGAAAAGCCGGCGGGAGGATATCAGGTGGAATTCAACCCCGTAAATTTGAGCAGCGGCATTTATTTTTATGAGATGCGCAGCGGCGGGTTTACGGAGAGCAAGAAATTTACACTGGTGAAATGAAGTGATCCGTTGCGCAATTTTGGATGGTAGCTAACTGATTTGTGATTTGGGTTGAGGAATAAAGAATGCGAAAAATACTTATCACGATTTTGATTTTGGTTTTCTTTTTTATCATATCTTTTGCGGCGATGAGCCTGGCTCAGCCTTCAGAAGTTTCCCGCTTTGGAATGAACGCCGGCGTCGGTGCAATGGATTATGATCCAGCCGAAATGTTTGCCAACGTGATGACGACCTGGCGTGATGTAACTCAACTGGATGGCGTCTCACCGGTCGCGGTTGACTCGAAAGGTTGGCCGCTCGCCGATGGCCAATTCCTCGTCTGGCACGGACTCACGCGCCCGGCCGAGACGTATCATCTCAAATTCA
>DYKB01000186.1 GCA_020722815.1 Caldithrix sp.
GTTTCAATCCTTGTTTTTATGGAATTGGTACTTCGACGGCAGTTTCTTTATATTTACTTTAAAACCATAGACTTAACCTTCGACTTTCAACGCTTCTGTTGTCTGCTTTTGATTCATTAAAACAACTTTTTTCGTCTGTTTTGAACGGTTCGATCATAAAATTTACCGGCACCAACTTATTGAAATTAATCAAATTACACCCGTTGCAATTTTCAAACACAAATATTTTTATAACAGCAGTCAACGCACCGCCGGGTTGAACGCGTTCCGGCCGGGTAAAAACCTGTTTGTATTATATACATCATTCGCTCCAGAATTGTTTCCATATTTTTAAAATCCGCCGCAGAAAATTCAATCGCTAACAATTTATGCTGACTTCGGGTAAAAACCAGAAATCCCCGCTGGACTGGCTGCTGATAATTGGCCTGAATTAACAACGCCTGCATCACCAACTGAAATTTATAAGTCTGGAAAAGCTTTTGCTTATATTCCGCAAATTTATATTCCAGTGGTGCCAGCGTCCCGTCTTTTAAATGCAGCACCTCATCCACAATTCCCCGCAGGTGATGCCGTTCGCTATTTAAATAGACATCAATATCTTTTCCCGTGCAATTTATTTTTTTTCGAAAATAGGTTTTATTCACTTTTTCTTTTTGTTTGTGTATTTTTCGCCCCAGTTGCACTTTCAGGCGCCGCTGTTCATTTTGCGGAATCTTCAGGCATTCCATAAAATAAATAAATCGGGGGCAATACAAATATTCCATCACCTCCGACGGGGTGATGCTCACCGGATTAGAAAAATCGGGTTCGTATTTCATCGGTAATCAACTCCTTATCAAAAGCCTGCCCCATCAATTTCACCTTGTTAAAATCATCCCGACACATGGGGAAGATATAGACCGAATCCACCTCTTCATTAATCAGACTTGAAATTTTCAATGCCAGTTCATCAATTTGATTCAGATTCAGCTCCCCCAGAAAAACTGACTTCTGAACGCGATAGATACCCGCATTGATACACGCTTTGGCAATTTTATTGCGCGGTTTATTTTCGGGTATATCGTAAACAACCCAGACGAGCATAGTAGCCTCCAGTTAATATTGAATCATGTTTGTCCGCAATTGCATCCAGTACGGTCATTGCGAGGAGCGCCTTTTGCAACGAAGCAATCTCCTATTGTTATACCAGGAGATTGCTTCGGCAAAAAACGCCTCGCCATGACAGGGTTGGGGTTGTCATGGCGAGGAGCGCTTTGGGCGACGAGGTAATCCCCACTTGTTACACTAGGAGATTGCGAGCCTAAAAAACAGGCTTCGGCAAAAAACGCCTCGCCATGACAGCGCGGGGACTCCTGTCTTTTTAATAAGTGCCTCCTTACCAACAGCCCAAAGCTAACAGCCATTAGCTTTTCAACAACCGATTCGCCAATTGATGACAATCAAATTGCATCACATCTTTTTGTTGCAATAGCCGGCCATGATACTGAATACGCTGTTCCATGCGGTCATTAAAAGCCGCTATCAGCACCTTCTTCCCCTCCTTGTTCAATTGGATGCCATTTTTAACCGGATCAAAAAAATCTTTATTCACCAGTCGTTTACTAAAAAGATAAAAAACCGTTTTCTCGCCAATAATCCGATACGGTTCAATCAGGTCAAAAACCAGCGACTTTTTATTATAATTATCGGTATGCAAAAATCCCAGGTAGGGATCGAGGCCGGCGATGATACAGGCTTTTTCCACCAGACTGTACAGAATCCCATAACTGTAATTTAACATGGCATTAAATTCATCTTTCGCTGGCTGGCGGCTGCGCCCATCAAATTTGAATTTTTCCGGTATCAATTGCGCCAATGCCAGAAAGTAGGTCCGGCTGGCACTCCCTTCCAGTCCCATTAAGTTCGAACGTTTTTCATCCAGCGTGCCCGCCAGCAAGGTCATTTTCTCCCGGGCCGTTCCAATCTTTTCGACATAGTCCGTAATCGTATCGGCCTTATTCTCCCGATGCCGGGCCAATTCATTTAAAAATTCAAGCTGATTTTCCAGTTTCTGGCCGATCCATTCAATCACCAACTGTAAACCCGCCTCGGTTTCGGCAATTTCCAGTTGGCGCCGGCGAATCAGGGCCGTCGAACCTAATTTCGATTGCCAGACCCGTGCATACGGCTTGCCCAGTCCATCGAGGAAGACGATATCCACATTATGCATCATCGCCAGTTCCACCATATCACTGCTAAAACTGGCGTGGCTGGTAATGAGAATCGACTCGACCTTTTCAATAGAAACCAGTTGTTTCTGACCTTCGATTTTGACTTCGATGCATTCGCCGACTTTATGCAAATAGGCGCCATCGGAATTTATGACCAGTTGCAAGATTGGGCTCCTTAAATTATTAATACCCTGTGAATCATCCGGCTTTGTCATTGAGAGGAACATTTCCTTCGACAAAAGCTCAGGACAAGTATTGTGACAAAGCGATCTCCTGTGGTCAACTCCTGTCATGGCGAGGAGCGCCTTTTGCGAGGAAGCAATC
>DYKB01000036.1 GCA_020722815.1 Caldithrix sp.
GCTTCGCGATTAAAAATGCTATCCTGTTAAACGAAAAGCTGGAGCTTTTCGAATATCAGGTTACCAAACAGGGAGTTTGGTAACCAGTTAACGCCCTGGCTTCATCATTCTGCCCGAAATAATTCTGTCATTAATACTTCATCCTGTCAATCCAACAAATCCTGTTATCCTGTCCCCTGTCTTAAATCATTTTGGCAACACATTATTAAAATTATTTGGCCGGGTAATTTTTTTATCCCGAAAATGTATCGCCAGAAAAACGGAAACTGTTTAAGGAGACCGACAAGCACTTTCCCCCGCGCAGGAAACTGCTTTGGGAGGCCGGCACGCACTTTCCCCCGTGCGGGAAACTGCTTCGGGAGGCCAGCAAGCACTTTCCCCCGCGCGGGAAATTGCTTCGGGAGGCCGGTAAGCACTTTCCCCTGTGCGGGAAACTGCTTCGGGAGGCCGGCAAGCACTTTCCCCCATGCAGGAAACTGCTTAAGGCGTCCGGCAAGCATATTCCCCGCGCGAAAAAGCTGATCCGGTGCGCCATAAGCAGTTTCCGACACAAAAAGACCTTCAAGGTTTTAAAAACCTTGAAGGTCTCTGATCTTAAATTCAGATTGTTATTTGCGGTGGGTTCTCTTCTGTATTTTTTGTAGTATAGGGAGTGCCTTTTGGAAATAATCGTTCCGCCTGTTCTTTCCCAAATATTTTCCGGGCCTCGAGATAGTTCAGTTCAAATTGTTTGCGCAGGGCAGCGCGGGCCAGGTTTTCCTCAGTCAAAGCGGTTTTTTCTGCCGCCTCGGCCTGCCGCAGCTTTTCGATGGCGGTTAATGAAGCAGCGGTCTGATTGCGCAGCTCCTGTGCCAGGCCAAAAAGCGGATGGTTGGGACCGAGGTTTTCCAGCCGGACGGCAACCAGATTCACCGCGGCCGGTTCTTCATAGCGATTGAGTTCGGTAATGGTGGTAAACTTGCTTTCCGGAAAAATGCGGGGGAGAATATTTTCGCCCACATTATCCCGGTCAAACTGCTTGCATCTTTCAAAAACGGTTTTAACGCAATTGTCCAGGTTCACATCGGAGAGGATAACATCATCATATGCCTCCTCGCGGGCCAGTTGTTTTTGTTTGGTGTTTTCCTGCTTGCTGGCTAAATTTTGAATCGCCGGTTTGATATTACTCGCCAGAATTTCAGCACCTTTGTGCATGTTACAGAGTCGGACGTGCCGATAGGATAAATTGAGATGTCGATCAGTGGAATCTTTTTCACGCAGCATTGAAGCCATAATGGTTTTTCTCCTTCAGTTTTAGTTTGATGTTTCAGTGGGTTAAAAATGAGTTACCTGAGTGTTTATCTACTATAAAATAATTCAATACCCGGCAAAGGAGTGCATCCGCTGCGTGGATGCATGCCAACGAAGTTGGCATATTCGTATTACAACGTTAAATTTATAAAGTTAAAAAAAATATTTGAAATTCTAATCGGCAGATGTCGTTTTCAATGGAAAATTGACCCCCGCTGTATCTCCCCCATTTTAAAAAAACGAAAATGGGGAAAAAACCAGGCTTTTTCTCCTCCAAATTCCGTTTTTGAGAATTTAGGGGAGGCAGGAGGGGGTCCTTCATTGATTTCGAACTTTATCAATTTCCAATTTGAATTTCAAGTTTTATAAGTCTTTTTAACTTAACGTTGTCATATTAGCGATATTGATTTAATTAAAAAATCATGTGTATTCAAAAAAGCCTTCATTCGCCGACTTCGTCGGCGGCTGCGACACAGACACAGCACTCCTTTTGATAACAAACAAAGAATAATCAGACATTTGTACATCAAGTCAAATATTGTACTTTGAATGACGAGTTGATTTAACAAAGATTTTTTGCTATCAACCAGAATCAGTAGCAGTTTTCCAGCACCGGAACATCGAAACAAGCATTATCAGATAGTAGATGTGGAGTAGCAATTAATTTAATATAAATTTTATTTTTGAAAATGTCAAGCAGATTTTGTGGAAATATAAATAAAAGTGACCGTCACCGGTGAGGTGACGGTCATCGATTATAGCAGAATTAGTTAATTCCCAACCGAAATTTAATATCAGGTAATGCTTTATAATTCCGATTGCCGGCATCCATCTGGAAAGCCGCATTGAAAGTAACCGGGTAGTCGGGTGCGTCACCAACTTTGGTGATGATTATTTTGGCATAATGATTATCACCGGTTTTTATCGCATAGACATGACCGGCCAGCGCCGAAATAGATTTCCCTTGCTCGGAGTAGCCTTTTTCCGGTGCGATATCGGCCTCACTCAAATCATTCATATATCCCAGGTCCTGAAGACCACCACCATTCATACCTGCCAGCCAGGCGCGAATCTGGTTGCCTTTGCTGGGATCATAAGCCTCGTTAATCAAATCACAGCCATTATCATTGGTATAGCCAGCAGCCGGTACCGTGACTACTTTAAAAGTGTTGAAATCGAAACCCGCCTGTGAATCATCACCAGTGACCTGATTGGTGGAAGCTGATTTAATAGTGATCGAGACAATTTCCGGACGCGGTGTATCTTTAATGATATTACTGGGAAAGCTAATCTGTTCACCCCAATAAGCGTAAGCGACCACGGCGAAACTATAGGTCTGGCCATTGGTCAGTTTGGAGATGGTTTTGGTAACGATTTTATCGGAATTGCCAGAAACAGGCAAAGAATCAATTAGCACAAACTGTGAACCAAGAGTCGAATCCACCGACTGATTGGAGAAATCACCCTGGGCCTTGTAAATGTAATAGCCCTGGAAAATGGATTCATAATTGGAAGTATACCAGAAAAGTGTTACTTCATTATTTCCGGTTACTGAATGCAAACCAAGGGGCGGTGACAATTTTTCTTTAACCGTGACGACCTTTTTCTCGGGAACAACAGCGACGATATTGGAAGGATAGCTGATTTTCTCGCCTTTATCGGCAAAGGCGACGATAGCGAAACTATAAGTAACGCCATTGGTCAATCCGCTAATGGTTCGACTGATTTCCTGATCCACCGGTGCTTTCAGGCCTATCGAATCGACCCGGCTAAAAGAACGGCTTAACGTGGTGTCATTCGATTGTTTGCTCAAATCACCGGTAGCCTGATAAATAAAATAACCACCAAAATCCTTTTCATAATTCGAAGTATACCAATAAAGTGTTACTTTGCCGCTCTGGGCATCAGCACGCAGACCCAGGGGGGGAACCAATTTGGTTTCATCGATGGTAGATGGATTGAGAATTGACTCAGCTTCACTGCAAGCCAGGCTTAGCAGGAATAATCCACCGATGAACAGTAGCAGATAAATCCTTAATTTCATAAGACCGCCTGATATTGAGAGATGATGGAGTGATAAGGGATTAAATTATATAGTGGTAGAATAAATCATTTAAGACGGACTAGTATTTAGATGCTCCACTGATAATAAAGTTTCATTCGCTTTCCATCAATATTGGAAAAACGTGGCAGTCATTCATGATGCATCTCAACCAATCTGCACACATTCAATCCCCAATATTTTCGCCAATTTCGCAATAACCGACGCGACATGCCCCACGCCGATTGCCAGGTGGTGAGCGGGCCCCTGTTCGGACCAGTTCTTTAAAAATAATTTGGCCGGAATGGAAAATTTGTACCGACTATTGGTATTCCCTATTTCGAGAATCGGGCCGGGGACGCTGCTTCCTTCGGCGACCAAAAATTTAATTTTGCCAGCGCCATCCTGTACCACCGATAATAAAGTGACCGGACCCTGCTTGACGCGCATCTGAATAGAAAGACCTTTGCCGGGCTTGCCGTGAAAAACCGGAAGGGGCACTAGTTTTACCTTTCCTTCGGCGATTTGCGCATGACCGGGGCCATCGTGACCCAGCAGTACCACATCTTCATTCAAATCCAGAACATAAAATTCTGAAAAACTGCCACCCATACCCAGAATATCCATAATTTTCATGGCAATGACATTTTTAATTTCATACTCACCTGCCACCGGAACACCATGCATGGTCAATTGCGTATTACCCGGAATGATTGAGGTCATGATATTTTCATAATTCTTATCATCCGCACCGCCATAGTAATAGGCCATACAACCCAGTTGATGATGCTGAACCAGTGCGTCCAGCGCCACTGAAGTCTGAGCGGCGCGTCGGATTTCTTCGGGACGGCACTCTTTTTCCACCAGAAAATCCTGTTCAAATTGCTTCATCTTATCCTTAATCTGATTTTCCGAGGCCGTTTGACGATATTTGAATAGTGTAGACATCTCCAGCACTTCAAAATGGCTGCCGAACACGGTAGCCAGTTGGGTCATATCGCTGTAGACATCCATCATACCGCCGTAGTAATTCCCCAGCACACCAATTCGAGTATCCCGCAAAATCGCCTGAATCCGAATGGCAGCGAGCCACTCATTAATCTCCTGCCAGGCAGATTCATCATTGAGCGTGCCGGTAACGAGGTGATAATCAATATGGGCGCGATTAAAAACGCAGGCGATTTCCGGCGCAGAACAGGCCTGACAATAAGCCAGCCAGTCGCCGGTCATCTTCCCCCGGTCGTTCATGGCATTGAATGTTTTATAATCGATGGCTTCCGTGGGCTGGAGACTGAGGACGATGACGGGGACATTCACCTTTTGCACCACCGGCAGCACGGTAGAACTCAGCGCGTAGGTGGAAATGTAAAGGAAAATGGCCTCGACTTTCTGCGTCGCCAGATAGTCCCCCACCTCCCGCGCCTTGACGGGATTGTCCACAATACCGGTATTGATGACTTCGATTTCCGGGTGCTGGCGGGCCATTCGGCTGGCGATATTTTGTTGATAACCGTTCAGTCGATCGTACAAACCGGCAAATTGAGACCAGTAAGTATCCAGGCCAATGCCATAAAGTCCCACTTTGATTTTTGAATTCGAGGGAGTGGATTTCGGATTGGTTTCTGGCAAATTGTGATTTTTGGCGCTGACGTTCAAATCCGTCATCAAAATCATGAATAAAATAAAAAGCGATAAATAATATTTTCGATTCATTCGTAACTCCAATTTTATAAGAATGTGACCAGCGATTGCACCGATTTTCGGAGATTTGACTTTTTAAAAATCGGTGTCATCGACGAAATTTACGGTTGGAATCCAGTTAATTTTCAAGCTTTTTATACTTTTCCAGAAATTGATCATATTTCTTCAACAATTGTCCACTGAACTCCTGAGCAATGAAAAGATTGTATTTATGTTTTTCAATAGCTGAACGTAAATTATCCTTAAGGAGTGCGGTTTCTGCTGCAAATTTTCTCATTAAATCCAGACTGAATTCCTCATACAGGCGCTGAAGTCCCTGAATTTCGGAAAGCGCTGAAAGCAGATCAGCATCCATGGCTGGTGCAACATTCAGTAAGAGCGTGGTTTCCCAGACAGTTTTATTCAATTCGGCCGCATTATATCCCCAGCCGAACTCGTTAACACTATATTTTTTTGAATTCCACCATTCTTTCCGTTTCTGAAAAGCAAGCAAACTATCCAGTCGGGCTTTATTATCAGCCATGACGCTCTCGAGCTCAACTTTATTCGCCTGTATTTCATTCAAAATCCGAATGGTTTGTTCTCTCGCCAGGTTTTTTGTTTTGATACTACTTTGCCACTCGTTTACCCAGAGAGCCAATAAAACCGAAAAGATGATACTCCCAATCTCAATAACAAATCGACTTTTAATTATTTTATCAAACAGCATACTCATCCCCTTTCATCACATAGCCAGGTACCAGCTCAGCAAAACCGACCTTTAAAAAATCGTTGAATCCGGTTCGAATCGCACATGATAAGGATTTTCACCATTAAAAACCAACATGAAAATAACTATCGCATTCAATTCAAAGGATGTTTTGTATCCGTTCACAGGGAGGATCAAGCCTGTCATTCCCGCACATTTTTGGCAGGAATCCATACTTTTTTAGACAAATGGATGCCCGATAAACTTGTACTCGAATGTTTTTATCGCGTAAGCTTTCGGGCATAACAGAAGCTTTTATTTTATCACACCTGTGACCGGTGACGATATTTTTCCTTTAAGGTTATGATTCGTCTAAAATTCTATCAAAAAAGTTGCTATAAGATATTGAAATTAAAGTTAAAATTCAATAGTAAAAAGGTAAATTAAATCAACTGAAAATTGATGCCGATGTTTGTATTAAGACAAAAATAATACCTTCATCATTCTGAAAACTGGATGAAGGTTCATATTGCCCAATGAATATCGATTTTTAATCCGCCAGGGATGAGTTTTAAAATGCATAAGTGCCTTTTTTTAAATTGGTTATATTTTAAGAATATTTGGCCATTACTTATTTAGGAAAGAACAAACAATATTTTAAATTTTACTTGATTCTTAAAATATATGTTGTTATATTTAACGAGTTTGTGTTGAATGACAAAAAACGTAACAGTCAGTTTTCTTTTCCATATATGGATTCAGATGATTTATTAACTTTTTTAAAAATAAACAATTAGCCATTTCTATTTTTTGTTAATACCTTTTATCGGTTTTTATCAATTTTCATCAGGACGATTAAATCGCTCGCGTGATATGCGGTAAGCACCTTCATCATTTCAGGAATTCCAGGTCGATTCGAAATATTCTTTATTACTTTAGATAAAACAAGTACGGAACTCATTGCAAGAACAATATGCTGGCTTTAAACCTGTAAACAATAATTCATGAAAATGAATTAATTTCATAATACCTAAAATTCTAAAATGAAACGTTTTCAGTCATTATTGATCCCCACTGTATTTTCCGGTTTTCAAAAAACGAAAATGTTGGCGAGAACCGAAGTGTCTCTCCACCAAATTCCGCTTTTAGGAATTCAAGGGATGCAGGAGGGGGTTCTACATTGATTCTGAACATCAAAAATTTCCAATTTAGAATTTTAGGTAATGATAAAAATAAACTCCAGATAAAACGCTATGCCTATGAAAAAGATTATCACTGGTGATTATCGGCTTGTAAAAAAGTTAAACAGTCAGATTATTTTAAATCTGATTCGGACCAAAGCGCCGATATCAGGTGCCGAACTGGCAAAAATTACCCGGATGCGGCCATCCACGATTATGAACATTTTAAAGCATCTTGAGAAAAAGGGGTTAATTTTAAAAGTTGGAACCGGAGAATCGACCAAATTGGGCGGGCGAAAGCCAATCCTGTGGGAAATATGTGGAAATTATGGTTATGTTCTGGGAATTGAATTGGAATTAAATGAAATTCAGGCAATTCTCCTGGATTTAAATTCCCAGTTAATTGCGAAACAAGTCATTAAAATTGAAAAGTTTAATAATATTCAGGATATTGTTACCAATCTCCGGGAAGTAATTGATAATATATTGGATTCGAATCGCGTGAGTCGCCGACATATTGTGGGCGCTGGCATTGGTGTTTCCGGTTTGGTCGATTCGAAAAATGGCATTATCATCAAAACCAGTCTACTACCCGCTACTGAGCAACCCATCTTTCTCCGCGAAGCGCTGAAAAAACATTTTGATTTTTCAATTGACATTGAAAATGATGCGAATGCCGCTGCGCATGCTGAAAGGTGGTTTAATAAAATCGAAGGTGTGTCGCACATGATTTTTACGCTGGTAATTATCGATCGAAATGTCTTCGGTGTGGGATTCGGACTTATTTTGGAGGACCGCTTGTTCCGGGGCAGTGGCTTTGCGGGTGAAACCAATCCTTTTGACTACAATATCAAAAAAATCCTGAATCAGTATTGTAATATTCATCAGGAACATGTAAAACTGAATGGTTCAATTATTCCTATTCAGGAGCTTGATATTCACCATCTCATTAATGCGCTGGATTCGGCGGATGAATTGGCAATTTCATTTTTTAATGCTGCCGGTAAAATAATTGGTGAAGAATTGGTTCGTATTATTAATCTGCTCGATCCGGAATTAATTGTACTGGGTGGAGAGATTATTAAAGCTAAAAATTATATTTTGGATCCGGTCCGGGAAACGATTAATCAAAAATTTCCGGATGACGCCAAACGGAAATTAAAAATAGTGGAATCGACCCTGACTGGTTATTCAGTTCCATACGGTGCCGCTTCAATTGTGCTGCAGAAAATATTTGATATTCAATAGGTGAATCCCGGTTGTTGCCGGTTCACCAAATTCAAAAAATCGGATGATTCTATCGATTTGGCGTTTGGAATGATATTAATTTTTTAACGGTGAAGTTCGATCCGGATACTTATTCATCACAATTTATTTAACTCATTTTAATTTCGAATCATAAAACACCTCAAAACTTACATATAGCCGCACGAATATCTGCTTCAGGAGTATTTTTATGCTGGAAAATATGCGAAAATTGCATGAACAACGAATCGAAAATTTTTTAAAACGCTTACGTGAATCTTTTTATGAAGATGAAATCACTTTTCAAATTGAATATTATAAAGATGATCCGTTGCCCCCCTTTGAAAAACGAACTTTCAGCAACTATCGACCAATTCAAACAGGCGAAATATGGGGAGAGAACTGGGAAAGCGCCTGGTTCCACTTGCAACAGACAATTCCTGCTGCCTGGCAGGGAAAAAGAGTCGTGGCACGTGTGAATTTGGGTGGCGAATCGCTTGTATTTTCACCGGATGGAATTCCATTACAGGGATTGAGTGTACACACCTTGTGGCTAAATTATGATTTCCGCCGGGATCGATTTGATATTTCGGATTCGGCACAGGGTGGTGAAATAGTCGATTTATGGATTGAAGCCTCAGCCGGACAATTATTTGGCTTGCAGCTTGAGGTTGACCGTGGAACGGTGGTTCCAAAACAGTTTGGCGGTTATCGCGCGAAAGTTGAATATGCGTCGCTGGCAATTTTTCGACATGATCTCTGGGAATTATTTATCGATTGTTTTGTCCTGAATGACTTAATGAAAGCCCTGACAACCAATAGTGTGCGTCGAAATCGCATCTTGAAGGCATTGAATCAGGTGATCGACCATTTTTCGGATAACGCGGCTGGCATTGTCACAGCTCGTGAATTGCTAAAAGGTGAGCTTGAAAAGCCACATTCAGCATCGGACCTGATGACGTATGCCGTCGGTCATGCCCATCTGGACACGGCCTGGCTCTGGCCAATTGAAGAGACAATCCGAAAATGCGCCCGAACTTTTTCAGCGCAACTGGATTTGATTGAAAAATATCCGGATTATATCTTTGGCGCCTCTGCCGCACAACATTATGCCTTTACGAAAGAATATTATCCCGGATTGTATAAAAAAATTAAAAAGCAGATCCAGGCCGGGCGCTGGGAAGTGCAGGGGGGGATGTGGATCGAAGCCGACTGTAATATTGTCAGCGGGGAATCATTGGTGCGGCAAATATTATATGGTAAACGCTTTTTTAAAGAGGAATTCAATATCGATATCCGGAACCTCTGGTTGCCGGATGTTTTTGGCTATAGCGCCGCACTGCCGCAAATTCTAAAAAAGAGTGGCATCGATTATTTCGTTACGCAAAAACTGTCCTGGAACCAATTCAATCGTTTTCCAAATCACACTTTTATCTGGCGCGGCATTGATGGCTCGGAAGTTTTAACACATTTTCCGCCGGAGGATAATTACGGCAGCGATTTGCGTCCTTCCCGATTGATTTTTGCCCAACAAAACTTTGATGAAAATGCGGATCTCGATGAATTTTTGACACTTTTTGGAATTGGCGATGGCGGCGGTGGTCCAACCGAAGAGATAATTGAAACCGGTCTGCGCCAATACGATCTGGAAAATTGTCCGCGAGTCATTTTCAGTTCAGCGCAAAAGCTGCTGGATAATCTGAATCAACAGCGTGAAAAGCTTCCAGTATGGGTTGGTGAGCTCTATCTCGAATTGCATCGGGGGACTTATACGACGCAGGCTTATAATAAAAAGATGAATCGATTTATGGAATTCGCCTTGCGTGAAACTGAAATTCTTTTTTCAACATTACCATTTGCGCAGTATCCGGCAATTGAGCTGGAAGAAATCTGGAAAAAAGTGCTTTTGTACCAATTTCATGATATTATTCCTGGCTCGAGTGTGACGCCGGTTTATGAAGAATCGCGCCGGGAATATCCCAAACTCAAAAGTATGCTGGAAAATTTACAGCAAAATTTTGCCGGTCAAGTAATGAGATCAGATGATGATTCGATAACACTCATCAATACATTAAGTTATCCCTATCGTCGACCGGTCGAATTACCGGACTCATGGACAAATTTTGCGATTGAAAATCCAACCGGCCAGCCACTGCTATTTCAGCAGGAGCCAAACAAGACCGTCGTACTCACTGAAATTCCTGCCCTGAGTTCGATGATATTGAAAAAGAAAAATAAACCACCAGCCGGCGGATTTGGATTACATCCATCACCCTTTATTCTGGAAAATGAATTCATTCGCTATGAATTTACCGCATTTGGAACATTAAAAAGTGCCTTTGATAAGGAAGTTCAAACGGAAATTTTGTCTACTGAAAAGCCAGGAAATTTGTTAGATCTATATGAAGATCGGCCGGCAAATTGGGATGCCTGGGACATCGATATCTATTATGAAAATCAATTGGTTGAACATGCAAAATTAATTTCACAGGAATGGATTAGTCAGGGGCCGGTGCGGCAGGGAATAGCGCAAAAGTTCACGATTGGGAATTCAACCATCATTCAAAAAATTTATCTGGCGTCAAACAGCAAACGGCTGGATTTTGAAACTGAAGTAAACTGGCAGGAAGATCATAAAATGTTACGGGTTTCTTTTACCATCAATGTTCATACGGATTCTGCCACCTTTGAAATCCAGTATGGCCATGTGAAACGAAGCAATCATCGAAACACTTCCTGGGATATGGCACGATTTGAGCAGGTTGGCCATCGTTTTGCGGATCTTTCTGATCGCGATTATGGCGTGGCGCTGTTGAATGATTGTAAATATGGCTACAAAATTCTGGATAATGTGCTGGATTTGAACCTGCTTCGCGCCCCGACGATGCCCGATCCATCTGCGGATCGGGGAATGCATACTTTTACCTATTCTTTGCTGCCCCATCGGCATGAAATGATAAATTCGGTCGTCTTTTCAGAAGCAGCGCAACTGAATCAACCACCAGCGCTGTTTACGGGCTATGCTGGCCAGTTCAGACGGCCATTTTCCCTGGATACTGAAGAAGTCATTCTGGAAGTCATTAAAAAAGCTGAACGGGAAGATGCCATAGTTTTACGATTGTTCGAACCAAAAGGGCGAAAAATAAAAGTAAATCTCAAATTTGATCTGGTAATTCAAAAAATTTATGAAGCCGATCTGATGGAAAATAATTTAAAACAAGTAGACTTATCCAATGGAAATATTGAACTTGAATTTATGCCTTTTGAGATAAAGACGATTAAAATTTATGGAAAATGAGGCGTGATTCGTCATCCGTGAAACGTGATTCGTGATGATGGACTGATAGAATTTATGGATTTGATGCCGACAAATTTCACTTGAAATAAATTAAAAAATAGCAGATAGGATGTTCAAAATTAACAGCATCAGAATTTGGAATTGGCTTCAATGAAATAAGATCATTCCGGACAATATTTAGAATCCTGTTATCCTGGCATTTTTTATCTGTTAGTAACGACAATTCATCATCTTCGAGGGGCTTTATTATGCGCAGCTATTATTCTTCCAGCATAAAAGTCATCAAAAAAATGTTTTTTATTTTCTTGATACTGGCAAATTTATCTTCTTACAATGCGATTATGAATGCTCAGGAGGTCAATCTGCAAACTTTCGCCAAAATCCAGACTGAATTGGCCCAGGAATCAAACGATTGGTTTGAGGGGTATCAACGGACAATCAGTGGCCAACAGATTAATTATCATTCGGGTATTCCTCAGGTGAACCAGGCACTCATTACCCGGGCAACAGATGGAAAGATGGCCATCGAGTGGGAAACACAAGCCATTCCCGATGATTTTAACAAAAAATCGGCCATTTTTACCTGGGCAGCCGGTATTGGTGCTAATTCAGGGGTGAAAAATTTTAATCTATTCATGAATGATGAATGGATTCTTTCTTTTCAATCCCCACAGTTGAATGAATGGAAAAGCCCGGGGAAATATAAAATCGAGCTGCAGTTTCGTGCGATTATGGAAGACGTTCATCATGACTTGTTTGGATTTTGCTTTTTGAATGTTCCACGGGAATTTCTTAAAAAAAATAACCCCTTAAAGATAAAGGTGGTGGGAGAAAGTGCCGGTAGTCAGGCCTGGTTTATGACTTTTCGATTCAATGAATTGGCATCATTATTTCAGAAAAGTGCGGATAAAAGCTTCTGGTATCGACTCACCTGGCATTCGGGTTCAGAAAATCTCAAGATTGAAGGTCCCCGCAATTGGGCTGGAAATAAAATTCAGGTAGTTGACCCAACCGGTTCGCAAGGCTTCACGCCCTTAACATCGAACAATGATCTAAGTTGTGGCAGAATAAATCTGAATCCGCAATCATTCAATCGGCTTACTTTTCCACTTTCAATTAAAATCGGGAATAAAATTATTGATCAACTGGATTCTTTGGATGGAAAATGGATTGAAAACCTCATTGCCGATCAAAACCTTTTGATCATCCATAACAAAAGAATTGAAAATGATCTCTATATTCTGGAAGCCAGTGGCACCTATTTCCCTTCAATCTCCCGGAATTTTGTCAATGACTCGTTATCCTATTTCAGGAACGGCACCATCCATCTCCTGACTTCCAGCCATCAGGACATTGCCTGGATGGATAGCCCCGAGCGCTGTGTTCAGCAGCGCGATGTGAATATTATCACGCCGGCGCTGGAGATGCTGAAAACGCATCCCGATTATCACTATTCCTGTGAACAGGCGTTGATGTTAAAAGAATACCTTGACCGGCATCCGGAAAAGAAAGATGAAATTCTGCAATATACCCGGGAGAAACGGCTGGAATGGGGGGCAACATTTAATCAGCCGTATGAAGGTCTGTATCCAGGGGAAGCACTGATTCGACAACTCTACTTTGGGCGCAAGTGGCTTAAAAAGACCCTGCCAGGTTGTGATTCGCGGCTGGCCTGGAATCTGGATGTCCCCGGTCGTACCCTCCAGATGCCCCAGATTCTTAAAAAAAGCGGTGTCAACTACTTTTTAATTAGCCGGCACGAAAAAGGCCTTTTTTACTGGCAAAGTCCGGATGGCTCGCGCGTGGGGGTTCATTCGCCCGGCCATTATCACCATGCCAGTGACTTTCTCCGAAAAAGTACACTCGAAAGTTTTTATGAAATCCCTGAAGTATTAAAAGAGTGGAATAATTTTTATAAAACCTATCAATTAACACCACTTTTGCCGATTATCTACTCTTCGGATATGAGCACGCCAAAAGACTTCTCGGAATTGATGGCGCTGCAAAATCATTTAAAAATCCGTTCTGCTGAAAAACAGGAAATAAAATCTTATGCCTTGCCACCAATTCAATATAATATTGCCGAAACAGTGATGGAAAAAATCTTTGAAACCAATCCGCCACTGCCTGTTATTCAGGGGGAAAGACCCAATGTCTGGCTCTATATTCACGGCCCGACACATTATCAGGCGATTTCGGCATTACGTTCTGGAGTAAAATTTTTGACTGCGGCAGAAAAATTTTCATCAATTGCCGCTATTTTAAATCAAAAAATTAATTCTTATCCACTGAGAGCCTTCTCAAAAGCCTGGGAATCGTGTATTTATCCGGATCATGGCTGGGGCGGAAAAAATGGCCATATTACGGACAGCACTTTTCAGGCAAAATATGAATTCGCACGTGACACCGGTACGCGTTTATTGACAAGGGCAATAAATGATATTGCAGCGAAGGTTAAAATCCGGCTGAAATCCGGAAAACCACTCATAGTTTTCAATGACCTTTCATGGCAACGCACCAATTGCATGACGGCTCAACTTTCTTTTCAGGAAGGTGAAGCTTTTAATATTCAGTTGATTGATTTTCAAAATCAGAAAGTACCCGTCGAAATTTCCGATCCTGAAAAATACCCAGATGGAAGTTTTCGCACGCTAAAGCTGACGTTTATCGCCCAAAATATTCCATCGATTGGCTACAAAACTTATTATATTCAATATCTTAAAAAAGCGGTGAAAAAAACCGCCGCGTTAAAAGACGATTGCCATGAATTTGAAAATCAATATTACAAAATTTCGTTTAAGCCAGGTGGAATTGGCCAGATTTATGATAAACAACTGGCAAAAGATTTATTTCTGACGGATAAATTTTTAGCAGGCGAACTATTCACGCTGAATTCCGAAGGAAATGGTGCCGGCGAGTTTGCTGAAATTCAGCAGCCGACGATGGAAAATTTTGATAAATTGAGTCTGCATCAGCCCGAATGGAAACAAATTGCCGATGGACCTGTCAGTTCCACTTTTTTGCTTGAACAGGAATTGCCAAATTATACCATTCGCCAAAAAGTCACCCTTTTTTATACGATTAAACAAATTAATTTTGAAGTTGATCTGCTCAATTGGGATGGCACCCCGTATCGGGAATTTCGGCTGGCTTTTCCCTTGAATATGCAACAGGGAAAAGTGACCTATGAAGTCCCGTTCGGAAAAGTGACTGTCGGAGAAGATGAAATTCCAGGTGCTGCGGGAGAGCGGTATGTACAACCAGCCGCGGACGTCCGTCCGCGGGAAATTATGGACTGGATCAATATTTCTGATGATAATTTCGGCTTAACGATGAGCTCAAGTGTGGCTGTTTGCGATTATGTTGATCCAACTAACGACCCGGTGAGTTATCCCGTGCTTCAACCAATTTTATTAGCCTCCCGGCGTAGTTGTCATGGAGAGGGAAATTGGTATCTGCAAAAAGGGGATCATCATTTTAAATTTTCAATCACATCGCACGAGCCGGGGTGGCAGAACGGATATCATTTCGGTGTTCAATCTAATACCCCCTTGCATACAGTTATACCAGCACAAACCATTGCCAAAGGTGTGTTGCCGGCAGAAAAAAGCTTCTGTACGCTTTCCAGGACGAATGTTATTCTTACTACGATTAAAAAATGTGAAGATGATGATAATTTCATTATTCGCTATTTTGAGATGGAAGGGAAAAATACCGCGGTAACTTTCGATTGGTTGACAAATATTTCACGGATAGAAAAAGTAAACCTGATTGAAGAAGAAGGCGCGATTCTTTCCACTAAACAGACCAATCGGTTTAATTTGAAAATTGGGCATCATGGTATTGAGACAATTAAAATACGCGGGAATTAGATAAAAATAGCTGTTTGGCTCAGTGCTTTCGTGAGGCGTAAAACGTAATACGTAATCAATTATACTCAAGCCGAAATGGTTTTCGGATATTATTATAGTCATCCTAAAACCCTCACCCCAACCCTCTCCCAAAGGGAGAGGGCGTCGCTATTCCCTCTCCCCCTGGGAGAGGGTTAGGGTGAGGGCAGTTTAGCTTAATCAAAAAGTGTACGGTAGTGAAAATAAAATTCAAGATTTTGGCACTTCTGGAGTCTAATGGAATCTTTTTATTACTTCTTTAAATTAAAAATGGAGCTGATCGATGTTAAAACGATATGCCCAAAATCCGATTATCACCCGGGAAGATATTCCTTCAATTTTACCGGAACTCGTCGATGTCAGTTCAGTCTTCAATCCCGGCGCGATTAAATTCAATGACAAATATCTGCTGATATTACGCGTACAAAACCGCGGGCGTGAAACTTTTATGATGCTGGCAGAAAGTAAAAATGGTATCGATTTTCAGGTCAAACCGACCATTATCAATTTTCAGGGGATTGAGAAAATTTCTGAGCCGATTTATCACTGCTATGACGCCCGAATCACCCTGCTGGAAGGTGTTTATTATATTATGTTCGCCATGGATATGGAAACCGGCTGTCATCTGGGATTGGCGAAGACTACTGATTTTAATCATTTTGAGTTTATGGGAATTACAACTCAGGAAGACTCACGAAACGGCGTTCTTTTTCCTGAAAGAATCAATGGGAAATTCATGCGACTGGACCGGCCGAATAAAATGAAATTAGCTGGTGGCCCAACTTCTGGTAATACGATTTGCCTCTCGGAATCGGATGATTTGCTGCACTGGCAACTGGTTTCCCCGCTCATGAGTGGTCGTTTTCACTATTGGGATGAATTGGTCGGTGCCGGTCCTGCCCCAATTAAAACACGCGAAGGATGGCTGCAAATATATCACGGGGTGGCGACTCATTTTGGTAGTTCAAACATCTATCAGGGTGGGGTCATGTTATTGGATCTGAAGAATCCCGCAAAAGTACTTGGCCGAAGTCGATATAACATCCTCGAACCGCGCGAGTTATACGAACTCGTGGGACAGGTTCCTAATGTCGTTTTTCCTTCCGGTGCCATTATTGAAAAGATTGATAGTGAGGGTGTTGCAACGCTGGACAGTCCTGTATATATCTACTATGGTGCGGCTGATACGGCTGTCGGCCTGGCGCAAACGACAGTTGAGCAACTTATTCAAATGGCAATGATTTAATTTTTTCGCAAACGAAATTAACATCCATTGCATTTCAATATTCTGAATACGCCAATAATTTATCCGATTGTTATATCACTATAACCTATTAAAATTTAATAATTAAAGTGTTAATTACATCCGCTTTATCAAAATCAATATTTTAAAAAAAATTTATATTTATGAAAATTTTGCTTGCAAAATTACTAGAACTTTTATATATTTCATAAATGGATTATTTCTAGAATTGCCAAGTCAGCAATGAATTGTCCATATTTTCGATTAAATCCATTTTAATTTTTCCATGATGGAAAATAACCATATTTTTTCTGAGCGTTGTCTCGTTGACGCGTGGAAAATAGTTCTCCGCATTTCCGGGCAAAAAAAGAATAATACATGAGAAGACCTCCCCTCGAAGTCTGAAGGATGCCGTTTCTGATATGCAGGAAAGAAATTGATGCCGCCCCGATGAATGATTCAAATCGATATTTTAATAAGCGATATTTCGTCTTTTTATTGCCAGGTTCTTGACTCACTTGTTATTTTAAAAATTAGAAGAAGGAATTTATTTATGCAATACGGTCATTTTAGGGAAGATGGGAAAGAATATATTATCGATAATGTTGCCACGCCGACACCGTGGATTAATTACATCTCTAACGGCAGATATTTTAGCACGATTTCCAATAATGGCGGGGGCATCAGTTATTACAAAAATCCGCTCCATGGTCGAATTACCCGCTATCGTATCAACGATGTCCTGAGCGACCGACCGGGAAAATATGTCTATATAAAAGATAAAGAGACACAGCAAATCTGGAGTTTAACCTGGCAACCTGTGGGGCGTAACCAGGAAAGTTATCGTGTTGCCCATGGATTTGGATACACACGCGTTGAAGCATTAATTGAAGAAATAGCCTCTTCCCTCCTCTTTTTTGTACCAATCGAAGACGATCAGGAAATCTGGAAAATCAACCTCACCAATCATTCAACCAAGCCCCGTAAACTATCGATTTATGGCTATGTGGAATTTGCCCTGGGACACGCCCTGGTTGATCTCATCAATCAATGTGATGATCAGCATTTCAATCGCGTCTATTTCGATAAAAAATTAAATTCCCTGTTTGCCACCAAAACCTATTGGGTCACCGAATCCCGTGGCACCCAACAACAGGAAAATAAAGAATGGGATCAATGGACTTTTTTCACCGCCAATTTGCCGATAACACATTTTGAAACCATGCGTGAACGGTTTTTAGGTCCTTATCGCACTGAAAATAATCCAATTGCCATCGAAAAAGATGCCTTTTCCTCACTGGATACTGACTTTGGAAATACGGTTGGCGCCCTGCAGCTTGATATTGAGTTGGAACCAGGAAAGTCAAAGGATATTATCTTTTCATTGGGCGTTATTCCCAAAACCGAATTTCAGCAACGAAAAGAAAAGGCTGTAACCAAATACCATCTCCTCGAACCTGTCGAACAAGCCTTTTCGAACGTCCTTACCAATTGGGATAAAATATTTAAAAAAATCGTCATTGATACGCCCGATTCAAACGCCAATCTGTTCATGAATTACTGGAGCCCTTACCAGGCACTGGTTGCTTTTGAAGTCGGTCGGGTTGCCAGCTATTATTACTGGGGAATCAGTCGCGGATTTGGTTTTCGTGATACGGCGCAGGATGTGATTGCCATTACCATTTCCAATTCTGTTAAGGCGCGTGAACGCGTACTCTTGCTGGCCCGGCAAATGTTCAGTGATGGTCATGTCTATCACCATTTCTATGCCGACGGAAAGGGAGAAACCACCCAACATTGCGATGATCCGGTGTGGTTTATCCTCGCCGTTACGGAATATCTCAAAGAAAGCGGTGATTTTGAGCTTTTAAAACAAACCGAACCCTTTCTGGATAGAAAATCCGGGACAATTCTGGATCACTTATATGCCGTCGTAAATTTTATCGCGCATAATCTGGGGGCACATCATCTCCCTATCTTTGGCCGTGGCGATTGGAATGATACCCTGGATTATATCGGTGGCGATGACGGCGGCGAAAGCGTCTGGGGCGGGATGTTTTATGTCACGCTGTTAAATACATTAATCGAATTACTTGATTTTTTAAAAATTTATGAAAAGATTGATGAAATTCGCCAGTTGAGTAAAAAAATTCGGGAGTCCCTCAATGCCCATTGCTGGGACGGTGAATGGTACATTCGGGCATTTGGCGCCAAAAATCGGAAAATCGGCTCAAAAGAGAACAAAGCTGGTAAAATTTTTATTAATACACAAACCTGGGCCGTTCTGGGAGAAATAGCAGAACGCGAGCGCTTAATTCAAGCGCTGGATAGCGTTCACAAACACCTGGATACAACGTATGGACCCAAAATTTGCGCACCGGCATTTCGTGAAATTGATCCGACAATTGGCCTCGTTACACGATGTGTTGCTGGCAAAAAGGAGAACGGCGGGATTTTTTGTCATCCGGCAAGCTGGCTTATTCAGGCGGAATGCCGCCTGGGGCGAGGAAATCAGGCCTTCACATATTATCAAAAATTACTCCCCAATGTTGTTGATTCAGATATTTTTCAGGTCGAACCTTATGTTTATTCTCAGTATATCACCAGCGATGAACATGATTTTCCCGGTCGTGCCAGTCACTCCTGGCAAACCGGCTCAGCCGCCTGGATGTTTCGAATCAGCATAGATTATATTCTGGGTGTTCGGCCTACCTACATGGGACTTTTAGTCGACCCGGCAATCCCATCAACCTGGCCCAAATTTCAAATCGAACGTGTTTTCCGCGGCACCCGCTATATCATCGCGGTGGAAAATCCAAAACACGTGGAACATGGAATCGAATCAGTGCTGGTCGATGGGCAAAAAATCGAAGGAAACATCATTCCGATTTCGAAAAATGAGGTTTGTCAGGTTCAGGTAACAATGGGATAAGAATTAACTTGAATTTTGAAAGTTATTTTAATAAAATTTCACTACCGTACACTTTTTTATAAATTATCGTTATACCACGCCTTATGACCCTCACCCCAACCCTTTCCCCAAGCGAGAGGGCGCAGCTATTCCCTCTCCCCTTGGGAGAGGGTTAGGGTGAGGGGTCAAATTTGGCAATTTTAAAAAGTGTCCGGTAACAAAAATAAAATAAGGAAGCATTTATAATTGTGGCCACAGAACAATAAAAACCAATATATGAAATCTAAAATTCTAAAATGGAAATTTATAAGGTAATGAATAAATGAAAGACCCCCTCCTGCCTTCCCCAAATTCCAAAAATCAGAATTTGGGGGAGAGGGAGCCGGATTCTCTCCCCCACTTTCGCTTTTTGAAAATGGGGGGAGATACAGAGGAGGGCAATTTCCCACTGAAAACAACTTTTTATGAGAAAAAATGTTACATTTTAGAATTTCAGGTGAAATAAAAAGATACGGCTAACGCGAATTGTTCCAAAATGATTCGTCGTATAGATTCGCAATAAAAATTTTTTAAACTTTTTCTGAGACCTCTATATTTTTTAGCCAAATGTTTTTTTTAATTTTGAGTGTAATCATTCTTTAGGGACACAAATTAGTGATTTTTCGTATCCCTTCAATAAAGGATGGTAAAATCTACCCTTTCAAAGGTATAAAACCTTTGAAAGGGTGTACGACCATGTTTTATTGAGTGGATATGATTTTTCTTTACAATAAAATCCAAAAACACCCCATTTTTGAACTTTTAAACTGCGAAAATGGTATTTACGAAGTATTTTGCATTAAAATCAGCTCATTCTGCCTAACTAACAGGAGAAAAGTCATGAGGCTACACTTTTTTTGCGGATTGATTACGTTAACCGTTGTCCTGCTCGTTTCCTGTACGCACCAGATTTCCACCCGAACCGAACCACCCCTTCAGGAACCTCAAATTGAGTTTAATCCCCGCTCTTATATTTGTTATAAAACGTCTTCCCCACTCCAGATTGACGGTAAACTTAACGAAACCGCCTGGGGAAATTCCACTTGGACCGAGGATTTTGGCGACATTGAAGGGGCACTCAAACCAGCACCGCGTTTTAAAACACGTGCGAAAATGTGCTGGGATGCCGAATTTTTGTATGTCGGGGCCGAATTGGAAGAACCCCATGTCTGGGCGCGGCTCATGCAACGGGATACGGTTATTTTTTACGATAATGATTTTGAGATTTTTATCGACCCGGATGGGGACACCCATCAATATTATGAACTTGAGTTCAATGCTTTCAGCACCGAATGGGACTTATTGCTGGTCAAACCCTATCGCGACGGCGCGCCGGCCATTAATGCGTGGGATGTTCAGGGCCTGAAAAGCGCGGTTTCTGTCGATGGAACCATCAATAATCCGGCGGATCAGGATCGGGGATGGACAATCGAAATTGCCCTGCCGTGGAAAGTCTTAAAAGAAGGTGCCCATAAAAATGCTCCGCCAGTATCGGGAGATCAGTGGCGAATTAACTTTTCACGCGTTGAGTGGCAGATAGAAATCCAAAACGGCCGGTATGCGAAAAAAATCAATCCGGCCACTCAAAGACCTTTTCCGGAAGACAATTGGGTCTGGTCGCCGCAGGGCGTTATCAATATGCACTATCCGGAAATGTGGGGCTTTATTCAATTTTCCGAAAAGATTGCAGGCAAAGGGAGCGAACTTTTCACGCCGGATCCGGCCGAAAAAGCAAAATGGGCCTTAAGGCAGGTCTATTACCGGCAGCGGAATTATTTCCAAATCCATCAGCACTATGTAAATGATATACACGACCTTGGATTAAATTTAAAGGTCGATGGTTATAAATGGCCGCCAGCAATTCATTCGACACCGGATTTATTTCAGGCGACCATCACCAGTCAGGATAATCAGCAAAAGTGGCATATTTTGCAGGATGGTCGAGTTTGGAAGGCGAAAAAGGAATGATATCATAAAGCTTTTCCTTCACCCGCTTCCGGATGGCTGATCTTGACTCACATCTGGGTACTGGACACGGGGAAGTTAAAAAAGGAAGAGGAATTAGTGAATAACCGGCGCCTCTTGAACTCACCCCCAGTCCCCCTCTCTTGAAAGAGAGGGGGAAAAGCCGTTGACTCCATCGCCATCAGGTTAAGCATCTAATTTATTTGAAAACAAGATGTTGGATATATAAGAAATATTTAAGGCGAACCATCCATCTGACCCTCACCCCAACCCTCTCCCAGAGGGAGAGGGCGTAGCTATCCCCTCTCCCTCTGGGAGAGGGTGAGGGTGAGGGTAGTTTTTAACTCACTTATTTCTTAATTTCCAATTAGTTATCACCTTAACCTGACGGCTATGCCGTTGACTCCCCCTTCTCTTCTCAAGAGAAAGGGGTTGGGGGGATGAGTTCAAACCAGTGACTTTCACAAATCAGGCACTTTATTGCGCCGTCTGCTCATTTAACTTCAATTCCCCGTGTCCAGTAAAAAAGGAGGGGCACGATCAGCTCAGCGGGAGAGGATTATCCTCGTTCCAACGCTTCGGCGTTGGAATGCATATTTCGCTCCTAACACCAGGATTTTAATCCACTGGTGTAAAAAGACTCGGGCTTAAAAGCCCGGTGATTCAGGGGGCTAATACAACCACGAGCTAAAGCTCGTGGCAATTCAACAATAACTTTTTGAAATTATTATCTTTATCCTCGTTCCAACGCTTCGGCGTTGGAATGCATAATTCGACGCTTCGCGTCAGTTTACGCTAAAACTCAAATACCTCCTTTTTCACCCAATAGCGGTTGAAGCAAAGGTATTTGTAAATAAACAATCAAATTGTGCAATAAGAAACACTGGTAATACAAGCCGATTTTAAAAACTGATTTCATTTTGCTATTAAATGAGGAGGATATTAACTGTGAATCTAACCTGGATTGACTGGGCGGTCGTTGTGATTGCCTTTTCCCTGATGTTGTATGGCGTTATGCTGGGCAAAAAATTCATGCACAATGTCGCGGACTTCCTGGCAGCGGGTCGTTCGGCTGGCCGCTATCTCATCAGCGTGGCCATGGGAATGTCCATGCTCGGCGCAATTACCATTGTGGGCGAATTTCAAATATTCTATAAGTCCGGCTTTTGTATGAAGTTTTGGGAACTCTCCATGAGTCTGGCCATTCTCATCGTAACCGTTTCGGGCTGGGTGATTTATCGGTTTCGACAGACACGCTCATTAACATTAGCCCAATTTTTTGAAGCCCGGTATAGCCGGAACTTTCGCGTTTTCGCCGGATTAGTCGCCTATCTTTCGGGACTTATTAATTTTGGTATTTTCCCTTCCGTTGGCGCCAATTTTTTCATTTATTACTGTAACTTCCCGCTTACTTTCTCTTTGCTGGGAATTGAATTTTCCACTTATGCCGTTTCGATGATTATCCTCCTCCTCATTTCGCTCTATTTTGTCTTCGCCGGCGGACAGGTTGCGGTGATCATTGCCGATTTTATTCAGGGAGTCTTCACCAATGCCGTGTTTGTGATTATTCTCATCTATCTCGTCTTTGTATTTGACTGGAATCATATTTTCCAGGGGCTCTCTTCAGCGCCTGAAAATGCTTCGCTGATTAATCCCTTTAAAACCAGTCAGGTGGAAGATTTTAATTTCTGGTATTTTCTCATCGGCCTGATTGGAATTATTTATTGCACCATGTCCTGGCAGGGTTCACAGGCGTATAATACCTCAGCCAGGAGTGCCCATGAAGCCAAAATGGCGCAGGTTCTCAGTAACTGGCGCAATTTCCCCCGAAATATCTTTCTGATGTTTGTGCCCGTTATTGCATTTATGATTATGAACCATGTGGATTTCGCTCCCCTCGCTCAAAACGTAAATGCGATTTTAAGCGGCGTCGATTCAAATGAGCTTAAAAGTCAATTGACAGTTCCGCTGGTTCTCCTCCAGATTTTACCCGTGGGCTTGATAGGCGCTTTTGCTGCAGTCATGCTGGCCGCGTTTATCGGGACCCATGATACTTATCTGCACTCCTGGGGCAGTATTTTCATCCAGGATGTCATCATGCCATTCCGTAAGAAACCCTTTAAAAAAGAAGAACATCTTCGCGTGTTGCGACTTTCCATTATTGGGGTGGCGATCTTTATTTTCTTTTTTAGCCTGATTTTCAAGCAATCGCAGCATATCTACCTCTTTTTCGCCATTACCGGCGCCATCTTTACCGGCGGTTCAGGGGCGGTCATTATTGGCGGCTTATACTGGAAACGCGGGACTACCGCGGCTGCCTGGAGTGCCATGCTCACCGGCTCCACCATTGCGGTGAGCGGTATCATTATTCATCAAATTTATGAGGGCTTTTTTATTAATGGACAATGGTTCTGGGGAATTGCCATGGTGGCCTCGACTATCGTCTACATCACGGTTTCACTGTTGGGTAAACAAAAGGTTTATAATCTCGATAAATTGCTGCATCGCGGCGAATATGAAATTAAAGATGAAATGAAAATCATTGATACCGTTCCTTCGCGTGGTTGGAAAATGCTGGGCATGGGAAAAGAGTTTACCAAAGGCGATAAATTCATTTATATTCTCTCCTATACCTGGATTTTCATCTGGACCGGTGTTTTTATCATTGGTACGATTTATAATCTGACACATCCGGTTACTGATTCGATATGGATGACTTATTGGAAATATTATGTTTATATTTATATCATCGCCTCAGCCGCGGTCGTCATCTGGTTCTCCATTGGTGGCTTTATTGATTTGAAAATGATGTTTAAACGATTAAGTACCATGGAACGTGACGATCAGGATGATGGATTTTTGGGGGAACGGTCGTAGGTTTATGAATGTAAGGGCGATACACTCCCTGGCCGCCTGGTTAAGCATCTAATTTAATTCAAAACAGGATGTTGGATATAAAATCAAAATTTAAGGAAAACCATACATCTGACCCTTATCCCAACGCTCTTCCAGCGGGCTGATTTTGACCCACATCTGGGTACTGGAAACGGGGAAGTGGCCACTCCCCTTCCCTTATTTAAGGGAAGGGGTCGGGGGATGGGTAATAAAACGGTGTTGATAAGTACAAAATTGAACTTTTGCTTAGCGTTACTATCAAATTTTTTTAAAAGAATATCTCTTTGTTACGTTAGTATCCTTTTTACCCATCCCCTGGCCCCTTCCCTAAAAATAGGGAAGGGGAATTCGTCCTCTCCCCGTGTCCAGTAAAAAATAGGGGATATAATTAGCCCAAAGAGAGAAAGCGTCGCTATTCCCTCTCCCTCCGGAAGAGGGTTAGGGTGAGGGCAGGTTTTTCCTGATTAAAAAATGTCCAGTAATGAAATAAAATGAAAGGATCTATGAAATGAAAAAACAACAAATTTATCATTTATCAATAATATTTTTAGTGCTTATCCTGCTACCCGCGCTTTTAACTGCAGCAGAAACCATGGTTTTAAAAGAAGGCCTGATCATCAAAATGCCCCGCAGGAGTGCCATGTCCATCACCCCCGTCGATCCGGTGGAAAAAATGCTGGTCGATGGCACCTGGAAGGCACCAGTCGCTGGTGAAAAAGTGAAATTTACGGCTGAAGAATCCGGTACCTGGGAAAAAATAACCGCCAACGAAAAAGGGTGGTTCGAACATCCGTCGCTACGCGGCGGCTATGCGTATTTATCCCTCACCCTGGAAAAGCCCGAAACCATGATTCTGGAAGGGCTCGCCCATGAGATGGTCTATGTCAATGGAAAACCACGCGCAGGCAATCGCTATCAGTATAAGGAGGATTTTGATGCCTGGGAACCACATTTCGATTATTCGCTGCTGCCGGTCGAACTCGTAAAAGGTCGAAACGCTTTAATTTTTCATTCTGCGCGAAGCGGCCGTTTGAAAGTCAAATTATTCAAACCGGAAACAGCACAATTTTTAAATACCCGTGATTTGACCATCCCCGATCTTTTTCCAAATGAATCCGTAGAAAAATGGGGCGCGACGATTATTGTAAACGCTTCCAACAAACCATTGCAAAATTGCGTACTAACGACCACTATTAATCAATCTCAGACGGAAACCGAAGTCCCTTCTATTTTGCCGTATTCCACCCGCAAAGTTGGCTTCAAAATGAAAGGAACCGCTTCGGGACAGGCCGGCACGCAGGACGTCCAGCTCACTTTGGTACAAAAGAAAGGGGAAACCCGGACAACGCTGGATGAGAAAACGATTTCCTTGCGGATTCTTGAACCCGGTGCCAGTTATCGCGTCACGTTTCGCAGCCAGGTGGATGGCAGTATTCAATATTATGCCGTCAATCCCGCCATAGCAACGGCTGATAATGAGCCCAAAGCCCTCATTCTATCCGTTCATGGCGCGGGTGTCGAGGCGATAAATCAGGCCAATTCCTATAAAAGCAAGACCTGGGGACATATCGTTGCGCCAACCAATCGCCGGCCTTATGGCTTTAATTGGGAAGACTGGGGTCGAACCGATGCCCTGGAAGTGCTTGAACTGGCCCAAAGGACATTAAAAATTGATCCCAGCCGCATCTATCTGACAGGCCATTCCATGGGTGGTCATGGCACCTGGCACCTGGGCGCGACATTTCCGGATAAATTTGCCGTTTTGGGACCCAGTGCCGGCTGGATCAGTTTCTGGTCGTATCGTGTGCGGGAAGGCATTGATAATCCGACGCCGGTGGAACAGATGCTCATGCGTCCCACCCTTCCCAGCAATACCTTTGAAATGGTCAAAAATTACGAAAATCTGGGAATTTACATCATTCATGGCAAGGATGACGATAATGTTCGGATTGATCAGTCATACCAGATGGTCGAACATCTGAATAAATTTCACAAAGACTTCATCTTTCACGAAGAGAAAGATGCCGGCCACTGGTGGGATAAATCGGATGAAAGCGGATCGGATTGTGTGGACTGGGCGCCGCTGTTTGATTTCTTCGCCCGTCATGCCCGTCCTGAAAAAGAGCGCATCAGACAGGTCAAATTTCTGGTCGCCAATCCCGGAATTTCCGCCTCCTATTACTGGGTAACGGTTGATCATCAAATTGAGCAACTGAAGCAAAGTGCTGTTGATATCCGTTTTGATCCCGGCGTGGCGCGTTTTGCCGGTTCAACGCAAAATGTGGCGCGATTATCCCTGGAACCAACCGAATTCCCGAAAGATCGGAAATTTACGGTGGTACTGGATAGTCAAAAGGTTGAAAATATTGTTCTCGCACCGGAACAGTCAAAAATCTGGCTGGGAAAACGTGATCATAAATGGCAGGTGATCGATACCCCGTCACTTGCCTTAAAGGGTTCCCATCGTTATGGCACGTTCAAAGAGGCTTTTAAAAATCAGTTCATCTTCGTTTACGGTACCAAAGGTAACCAGGCAGAAAACGACTGGGCCCTGGCAAAAGTTCGTTACGATGCCGAAAATTTCTGGTATCAGGGCAATGGTTCGGTTGACATCGTGGCTGATGTGGATTTTAATCCTGCCGCTGAAAAAGACCGCAACGTGATTCTCTACGGAAACGCCAATACCAATCTCGCCTGGAAAGCCTTGCTGGGAACCAGCCCGGTTCAGGTCCGGCGGGGTGAAATTCAGATTGGCCAACGCAAAACCACCGGTTCCAATCTCGCCTGTCTGCTCATCCGACCCCGCCCCGGCAGTGATATTGCCAGCGTAGGAGCAGTTTCGGGTACCGGCGTAGTGGGCATGCGCGTAACCGACCGACGCCCCTATCTCAGCCCCGGCTTTGCCTACCCGGATTGCGTCGTGTTCAGTTCGGATATGTTAACGCAGGGGAGTCAGGGTGTGGTGTGTGCGGGTTTCTTTGGCGAGGATTGGCGGGTGGAAAGTGGGGAGTTTGTGTGGAATAGGTAAAATATTAAGTAATTTCATAGTAACTTCCTGTTGTTGGCTTTGAAATTAGTATGAATTTAATTTTGATCAAACCTTATTCATGCTAAGAAGATAAATTCAACTGTTTATTTTACTGTCACAAGCCAACTTTTACCTTTCTCAGTTATCTCCCATACACCACGATCTGAATCTGATGATAATAAACCTTGTTGCACCATGTCCCTTCTTGTCCAGTTGGCAGCATTTTCCCAGCGACGCATACTACCAGATGGTAAAAAAGCAATATCATACTGGTTTAATTCTGATTTCATATAACTTTCTACTAGTTCTAAAACCTCCCTTACAGAGCCCTTGCCCCCTAATGTAATTAATGCCTTTAAAATGGGTTCATAATATCTATTTTGAGCGGTTCGCAATCCACGTTTTAGACGTTTTCTTTTCTTTCTTTTATTCGGATCCTTTTTAATAGTATCTCCATTACCCATATTTTTTCCACGGATAATTGAGATCCATTCATTTTTTAAGTCCATAATTTTTGCTCGAAAGATTGTCATTTGTTCACCTTTTTGGGCTAATTGATTTGCCTCACTTAAATCTTTATTCTGGAAAGCCCGTGCCCCATCTTGACTTAGTTCATTAATCAGGTTCTCGATTTCTTCAATTAAAATATCAAAGATAAAAGCAGTATCATTGCCCATTATGACCTCTTAAGAATTTTTAAGACTCATTTTCTTATCAAAGATAAGCATTATGGCTCTTAAAGCGATGCCGGGTAGTGAATAAATCACCGGTTTGAATAGCATCGGGCTTGCCGGGTGCTGTTTCTAAACCGTATAATTCCCCGAAAAATGCCTAAAAGAATCGGCTGTTCAAATCTGATGCATTTTTTTGTTATGCTTTCTATCTCAGCAATGTTACCTTTTTTATTTTCTGGCATGTTGAATCAGATATGGCATATAAATAAACACCACTCGGAATTCGATACCCCGACTTATTTTTAGCATCCCATGTTATAGTGTTATAGCCAGAATTGATTTTTTCCCGCATCGATGTTACAGACTGACCATTTAGATTATAAATTTCTATTTCGATTTCTGTATCCGCTATAGAGAATATCTTTATATTCGTAATTGTACTAAACGGATTTGGATAATTTGCTATTACTTCAAAGGTCCCTTTTGTTTTTTTAAAAGTTTTAATTTCTTCAAATTCCAAACATAAATTCAGCGTATCGGACTCTTTAATATTTACTGTAAATTCAGTATGAAACTGATTAATCCCCCAAGTCTTGAAAAAAAAGTTTTCACCGGGCTGCACTTCCAATTGTATGGGTATATTAGCAAAGTAAATTCCACTAAAAGGAAAATCTTCAATTTGATTGCCATTAATTTTCACAACACCTTGATTCATGTTTTCATTCAAAATTCTTAAATAAACTTGCCCTCCTACATTTAATTCTGCATTCATGATGTTCCGGAAGTGTGAGGGTCTTTCTATTGCAAAATTCTTAATGCGCCTAATATTTTCAACCCACTGAGTTTTCGAACCTCCCCATCTATTCGTTTCGTTTTCTATTTCTGCCTCAATCAACAAAGCAAGGGAATCAATTGTTGAACAAATTCGCTCAGGAGTTATTTTATTATTTAAAATATAAGAGATACAATTTATAAAAAAATTACGATATTTTTCATTTTTTATTAAATTATAAAAAATTTCATTATTTTTTTTGGTAAATAAAATTTCTTTAAAAGTATTATGTTTAGGAGTGCTTAAAAATGAACAATCAGCATCCCACATGAGCCAGTTCCATTTTGTTTTCGTTTCAATATCACTATAGCAATAGATATTATGCGTTGGCCAATCCCAATTGGCACCAAACAAATTTAAAATATAATAATCGGTAAAATTTTCCACATTAATCAGTTCTAGCGCCTTTTCATAATTCTCAGTAATTGTAAAATCTTTCGTACTAAAAAACCCGATCGTTTCTTCCCAATGATCCAGAGTACCTTCTTCAGCTAAAGCATTGTCTTTAATTAAATCTGCATTTTCGATGTTTACATGATTTTTCAAAAATTGCCTATTTATTCTTTCACTGAGTATGTAGATGCCCCAATACTCGCCATTCAAATATAGGAGGATTGGATATTTGTTTACGCGCGGATATCCTAAAATCTCATAAAGCCGCATCATCAATTGATCCCGAATTAATGACCAAGCTTGGCCCAAAACCCTTGGATCGGCAACTGAATCATTACCGCCGCCCGATAAGATGACAACATCCTGGCGAGGAGGGTCCTCAGAGTCTATAATTTTCGGATAATAATCGATAGGTTCCCCGAAATAAAGTCGAAAGCTTTTTTTGGGTATGCTTCGGCTGGCTCCGCCATGAATTCTTAAACCACAATCGGAATGAATCATAGTTTTGCCATTAATATCAATCAACGAATATATCGCAGGGCGTTCCCACCTTTCGCCTCTTCCACAATAATTTGGTTGTGTTGAATCATTCCCCACTGTGTAGATACCATATTCCGGATCCCATAAATTGTCTGGAGATGTCACCAAGGATACGATATTAAGCGTTTTATAAGGTTTTATAATATATGTCTGGGTAGTAATATCACTATCAAAATAATTGTCCTTTGAACAATACGCCCGAATCACAGATGATTTTGTTATCAACAAAGGCTTGTTGTCGTACAAAGAGGAATGACTATCGGGCACGCTTCCATCTAATGAATAATATATCTTGCAAGTTGAATCTGTTGAATTGATCATTATATTCATCGGCTCGGAGGAGATGCTTTTCGATGGTGAAAATACCGGAGGTGCAACCTGGCCATAGCGTATTTGAGAATTATTGTTTGCTGATCCGGGTGATGGTTTCGAGAGAAATGCCCACTTGTTGGGAGTAGACGGGATTCTGCCATATGATCTGTCTGCAATTTGTGTCCCAAAGGTTACCGAATCGATCACATTTTCATTTACATCATAAATACCAATATATTCCCCTTCACTATCCAATTTAAAGTCAGCATGAATATATGATATATCACTTTTTGCCTCGCCGTCACCCATTTTTCTATAACATTCACAAACAGCACCTTTTCCCTTTATTGAAATCATCCCCCAAGAGTCGCGATAACTCAAATCATATATTTTTTTGCTACCCAAAGAAGCAATGACCTCCCTCGCTTCGTAGGTGAGACTATTGGAAGCGTCGTCCTTTATAGAAAATATGACTATTTGTCCGGGCAACAGACTTTTCAAATAAATTGCTAAAGAATCACTCTCTTCAAATGATATGTAAGTATCAAAGGCTAGACTTTTGATATATTCACCAGTTGATGATAAAACAACTAAATTTATCCCTCTTTGATTTAATGATCTGTCCTCTTCATTTATCGATATGAATGAATAATTGCCATCCGCCATACCAGCGCTTTTAAATTTGATATCAATATCGGGTGGCAGTTTTACAAAAGTTCGCTTTTCACCGGATGCCCATATTACATGATAAGCTGAAGGCGGTAGTTGTAATTCAGGAAATTTAAATTTCCCTTTATCTTTTTTATCATCGGTCAAAGAATAATTTTTAAGATCAATAGTCGTTGGAGACGCGTTATACAGTTCAATCCAGTCAGAGGCATCCCCCAAATTATCAGCAACTATACCTTTATTGGATGCCATAAATTCAGTGATTTGCAGCTTTTGTGAAATTGATTTGCTGAAATATGCAAAAAAAATAATTATAAAAATTTTATAATACATAAAATTCATTTTTTTATTAATAATAATATAATTATAAAATGATAAATCAATATATTAAATTTTATTTTTTAAAATTTATTTTTATAGTAAAAAAATATTTTATAAATTTATAAAAATTATTAATGAGACGAATGCAATAATCAGAATTAAGTCAAAAATAGCAAAGGCCATGCCGAATTGATGGATATTGGCTGATTACCGCCTTTCTGATGATAATTATTGCTGTTTTTTATTTGATATTTTTGTAAAAATATAGTAAGGTTAAAATGCTCCTCATCGTTCTTTTGCAATTCGGGAGAATAGAAGAACTGTTGTTATTTAAATTCTTTGAAATGGTGGGGATAATTTTTTAGGATATGAAGTCAAAGGAGAAAAGAGTTCTCTTTACTATACGACCTTTCTTTTTTTTTTGAAGATAAGGATAGGTGATGAATTTGTATCCACTCAATAATTAATGGCAATTTGAGAATAAAGCTTGCTGTCATAAGCTCACTTTAATATTCGCAGAATAATTTATAGCAGAATTATTCTGCTATAAATCATTCTGCTATAAAATTTTTTTTCTTGTAAACTCAAATTGATGTCGTTACCATCTATTATTGAGCGGATACATGAATTTCCCTTTATAGCATGGGCATTTCAATAGTTAAGCTATCTTCTACCACTCCCATTCTTTTGCATCCCAGCTACTCAAATTAAAAAGTTCATCCTTATCAAGCAACAGATCGTCTTTATTTTCAGCCATCTTTCGAAAAGCCGCTTCCCAGCCTTGCCTTACATGCTTTTTGGAACGGATGACGAGTCGATCTTTTACAACCTCAATCTCAACCTCGTCAGTAAGCTCAAGTTGTTCAAGCAACACTTTGGGAATGCGAATGAATAGCGAATTGCCTGTTTTAATAATTTTTGTTTTCATACGTACAATCTAATTGCTTTTTTTCAATAATGCAAGTGTTTTCCAGGTAAGTTCATTGTACAATTTAAAAAGTTTCAATCCATTGAGGTCAGGATTGCTTTATCGGAAGACCTATCGTGCGCATATTAACAGGAATCTCCTCGAATCAGCAGACGGGTTATAATTTCGAACTGACTTAATTTATTTTGGTGCAGACAAATAATTCAATAGACAGGTTGAACAGAATATACAGGATAAAATAGAATTTTTCCTTGAATTTCCAAATGAAAGTGATATATTTAACTCCTGTCATTCCCGTAAATCATGTAAATCCAGTCAAAATTGACTATTTTAACTTTATCAGGACGGCAAAAGTTAAATGGTACTGAATTTATAATATTCCAATTTTTGAGTCAGTCGTAATTGATTAACCATGGAACTACATCTTAAAAATTATGAGGTAAAAAAATGCCCCCAAAATCAATCATTACCATCTGCCTATTAGTTTTATTAACAATCAGTTGTCAAAATGCCGAAAACGAAAAGTTAACAAATCCATTGATTATCAAACACATTCCCATCTATCAATCACGGCAGGAGTATTGTGCGTGGCCGGACATGGTGCGGGCGGCCAATGGCGACCTGCTGATTAGCTTTTGCCTGACGGAGGAACATCTTTCACCGAACGGGAAGGTTGCCCTCATGCGTTCCCCGGATAATGGCAACACCTGGGAAGGCCCGTTCACGATTTTTGATTCCCCGCTGGATGACCGCGACCAGGGGATGACGGTTTTGAACGATGGTCGCATTTTGCTGCATGTCTGGTCCTATTTTCACACCAAAGAAAAGTACGAAACGATTTTTAAAGGCTCCTATCGTGATTCAGTTCTGGCGCGCTGGATTGATTTTGTCTCGCAGCCGGATTATCGGAATGCCGATTCGCTGGAAGGGGCGTGGTGTTCAATCTCCAGTGACAATGGGAAGAGCTGGTCGAAGCCGTTTCCCGGCAAGGATACGATTCACGGCGGGATTCAATTGCCCGATGGAACGATTCTGGTTGCGACCTATCGGGAACAAAAAAATTCAATCGGGGTTTTCAAAGCCGATAGTTCCGCGCAGCATTGGGAGCAGGTGGCGCTGGTGGAAAGTCCGAAGCCTGATAGTGTCCGATTCGGCGAACCGCATATCCTGCAATTGCCATCCGGGCGCATCATTATGATAATTCGGGCCACGGCGGTTCCGTATAATGATCAAAGTCCCCGCTGCAATATGTGGGAGACTTATTCCGACGACAATGGACAGACCTGGGCCACGCCATTTTTTACGCCGCTCTGGGGATTTCCGCCGCATCTGCTGCTGTTATCGGACGGACGGGTTTTGTGTACCTACGGATATCGCCGGCAGCCATTCGGTCAGCGTGCCTGCCTGAGTTCGGATGGCATCACCTGGCACAAAGCGGACGAAATTATCCTACGGGACGATGCCTTTAATTCTGATCTGGGCTATCCCGCTTCGGTGGAGTTGGAGCCGGGCTTGATTTTAAGCATTTATTATCAACCGGATACGGCTGATGGTCGTCAGGAATTAAAACCACCGGATCCGGGACGTTCGAAACCGGATATTTGGGGGACAATCTGGCGGGTGCCGGCGGGGAGGTAAAGCGTGATACGTGATGCGTCATGCGTGAGACGTGTCTTTTGGGAAGGAAAATACGGGAGAGAATAATCCAACCTATTTATTAACGGGCAAAATCCCATCGTCGTCAGGCTAATATTATAACTATTTGAATTTCAATAAGTTACGATTGAATTGCCACGAGCTTCAGCTCGTGGTTCAATGAGCGCCCCCCTCATCACCGGGCTTTTAAGCCCAAGCTCTTGTACGCCTGAAGGTTAAAACCCACCATAAAATTTTTGGGGGCAATTTGATCCACGAGTTCAAGCGGCTGTCCGAAAACTAACCTTGCGAAGGTTTTTAAATAGCAAGGATTATATATATTGATTAATGTTTTATTTTTAATCTATATATTGTGTTATATTTAACCTTTGCAAGGTTATTATCGGCCAATTTTCTAGTTCTCGGACACACTCTAAAGCTCGTGGCTATTCATCTGTTTTTTAATGATTTAAAACCTTTACCTGACGGCTATGGGCAGAACCCCTCCCGATTGTATTCATAAAATATGAATTATATCAACCCTTTCTTCACCAACCATTCCTTCATCATCTTCTCAAGCTGATGCGTCAAATCGTTCATTTTTGGTTTGGCGTGTTTCGTCTCCAGCCAGATGAGTTCCTTCGGCTCTTTGGCTTTATCAAATAAGAACATTGCGCTCTCTTCAAAAATGCTTTCATCATGCCGGCCGTTAATCATGAGCAAGGGGCGCGGAGAGATGTATTCCACATACTTCATGGGCTCAACCGGCGCCAATAAACTGGCCACCAGCCATCCCAGCGCCTTTCGTCCCAGCACATCGGCATACTGTTTGGAACTGGATTCAATCATTTTACCAATATTGCCGCCGCCATATAATAGAATCACGGCTTTGATTCTGGGATCAACCGCAGCAGCATTGACGGCAAACGGAGCGCCAAAACTGGCGCCGACCACAAAAATCTTTTCGGGATCAACATCTTTCCGTTGGGACAAATAGTCAATAATGGTTAATACCACCGAGACAGAGCGAATAATTGAACCCCGGATTTTGGGTAAAAACGGCCCGATGTCTGCGCCTTTAAATTTTCGGGGACCATCGTAAGGGTAGTCAAACGATACCAGAATCGCCTTTTCGGTGGATTCGAATAGTGAAATCACATCCTTCCCGGTATCGATACCATTCATGACAAGGAGTCCGGCATATTTTTGGGAATTATCTTTCGGTACCCGGACATAGCCATGAATTGTTAAATTATTGGAATCCGTAATTTTCAGATCATAATTATTAAAAAGCGAATCCGCTTTTACAAATGTTTGTTGAATATCGACAATTTCGCCTTTATCCGCTAGAAACTGCTTCCGATAATCGCCATAAAAATAGTTGAGATACCAGACAATCACTACCAATAAAAGAATGAGAAATCCCGACAGAATTTTATGCCGTCTGATGTATGAAAAAGGGTAATTGGCCACGATTTTTAACTCCTGAAATAATTTTATAAATTATTAATACGGTCGTCAGGTTATTAGGTTCCAGGTTCAGGGTTCCTAGTTTAGCAAATCGAATATCAATTCGTTTATTAAAGCTATTTGCAAGCTTAAGCCTGGGACCTTTAAAATTTGGACCTAAAATAATAACAATGGGACAAAAATGCAACCTAAATTTTTACAGCGTGAAAGTATCAAATGATTTGGGATAGTCTTGCCAGGCTATTTTTCAAACTTGAAAAACATTTTTTATAGGCGAAACCCTGCTGTTTCCTATCAGGAAATTTTTTTTCCAATGCGAAACGCTCTCTTTTCCTATCAGGAAAATATTTTTATCAATGCGAAACGTCTTCTTTTCCTATCAGGAAAATAGAATATTCAGCGAGAAAAAACCAATTACTTGTTAGAAGATAATGGTGAATATAACATGGTATGACTCATCCGTTTTAAAATTCGAAACTTCACCCAGTCGTCGCCAACTATCGCCCTGCCGTTGATAGAAAGTAATCCAGGCACAGCTAAAATCCACATCCCGCTCGCCTCCGCTTTCAATCGACCGTTTGCCCGCGACCTTGACCTGGACAATGGACCAGGCGATGGAACCATCCTTTGAAAAACTAATGATGGGTTTCTGCAAATCCCGATATTCTGTAAATGTCGTATTTTTGAGATAAGCAGAAAATTGCGCATTCATTTCAACCATAGTCGGTTTTCTGATTTCACCATTTCCAACTGAAAAAAAATCATCCGCCAGATCTTTGGTAAAAAAATCCACATCCTTCTGCCAATGCGCTTCAATTGTGACTTGGTGAAGTGCTAAAATTTCGGATTTCAATTTTTCAAAATCTGGTTTTGATTGGCAGAAAAGGAAAATCAGGCTTAATAAAGCAATGATCGATAATAAAATTTTTCAAAATGAAGTCATAATTGCCGCCAGAATGGTTAATCATTAACGCGTCAGAGTTTCTCCGTATTACGAAAGGAATGGTTATTCAATACTTTTTTTTATAGCGAATGGTTTGATTGATAGAATTCATCAATTTGATTAATTTTTTTCTTGCATTATTCCCTAATATTTAATAATTTTGGAACTACCACTTCCAAATTGCGGCGCAAAATGGAAACTTATATTCCAAGATTCTTTAATGAACCCGAACAGAGCTTTTTTCTGTTCGGTCCACGCGGTACGGGCAAATCGACCTATTTGAAACATCAATATAAGGATGCACTCTGGATTGATTTGCTGAAACCGGATGTTTTCCGGATTTACGCCGCCCGGCCAGAACGAATTATTGAGCTGGTACAGGGCAATCCTGACAGGCGCATCATCATCGTGGATGAAGTGCAAAAAGTGCCTGAAATACTCAGTGCAATTCATCATTTAATCGAAGAAAAGGTGAATCGGAAGTTTATTCTGACCGGTTCAAGCGCTAGGAAATTGAAAAGAGGCGGTGTCGATCTGCTGGCCGGACGTGTGTTGCTGCGGACATTTCATCCTTTCGTGCTTTCAGAATTGTCAACGAATTTATCCTTTAAAAAGATTATGCAGTTTGGTTTATTACCAATTGTCATTACTTCAGAGAATCCAACTGAAGTTTTAGACGCCTATATCTCACTTTACCTTCGGGAGGAGCTTCAATATGAAGGTCTGGTTCGGAACATCGGTAATTTCTTGCGTTTTTTAGAAGCGATTAGTTTTTCGCATGGCTCGCTGGTTAATATTAGCAATATTGCCCGCGGTCAGGAATCTAGGTCGATTTCATTCTTTATGGCGAGAACGGTATTTTTGCCATAGAAGTCAAAAATTCGGATCGTGTCCGTCCCGAAGATTTACGTTCGCTGAAGGCCTTTCAGCAGGATCATCCACAAAGTAAAGCTCTCTTGCTGTATCGGGGCAATGAAAGGCTGTTAAAAAATGATATTTTATGCTTGCCATGTGAGGATTTTTTAAAGGGACTTATGCCAGAACATGATTTATTAGGATTGCTCAATAACACTCAAAATGTATACCACTTATTATTCCAATTTATGAGAAACAATCCTTTTTGATCTATTACAAATTTTTAATTTGGAGCAAATTTAAATTTTTTATATATTGGATAAATTGAGCCTTCACCAAACCAATATGACAGAATATCAATTTGAAAGGATTCAAAAAATGAAAATATTGCACCTTTTGACGACTAATAAGTTTTCAGGAGCAGAAAATGTAGTTTGTCAAATCATTAATCTATTTGAATCTAAAATCAAAATGGTTTATTGTTCGCCAGAAGGTCCAATTCGAGCCTCACTGAAAGAAAGAAATGTCGAATTTATACCACTAAAAGATTTTACTATATCAGAAATTAGAAGAGCGATTAAAATTTTTAATCCGGATTGTATCCATGCGCATGATATAAGAGCGAGTGTTTTATCAGCAATTGCAACTTCCAAAATTCCAATAATTTCACATATCCATGGAAAAGCAGAAGAATTAACGCGCCTAACAATCAAATCATTTCTCTACAGAATAACCATTCACAAATATCAAACTATTATTGCGGTCTCGAAAAGTATCCTTAATGAGTATTATTTTAAAAAGAAATTAAAAACAAAAAGTACTGTTCTATACAATGTGATAAATAAAGAAATATTATATGAAAAAGTAAGTCAGGATAAAAATGAATATGAGTTTGATGGTGTGTATCTTGGCCGTTTTGTGTATCCCAAAAACCCACAAAGATTGATAAAAATTCTGGCTAAGGTCATTGAAAAAAGAAGTATTTCAAAATTTGCACTTGTTGGTGATAGAGAATTGCTAGATGAATGTCAAGCCCTGGCTAAAAAATTGGGGATTTTTTCAAATTTATGTTTTAAAGGTTTTATGTCAAATCCATATAAGCTGCTTCATGGAGCAAAAGTGATGATAATGACTTCCAGAGCTGAAGGAACACCAATATGTTTATTGGAAGCGATGCTTTTAGGTGTCCCGATTATTTCAACCCCAATTGATGGTGTTAAAGAACTATTAGAGGATGGCTGGGATGGTTTTTATAGCCATGATGATGATTATTTAGTGGATTCGATTCTCAAATTACTATCGAATTCGGAACTTCGGAATGAGTTTTCGACGCGTATTTTAGAAAAAGGATTGAAATTGAATAATTTAGATAATTATAAAGATTCTCTACATAAAATATACCTCAATAAGGTAGAAATGTAACTACTTAGTTTGATCTATCATATTTGTGACAGTCCAAATTAAATCCTTAACAATCCCGCGAATACAATCATCTTCAAATTTATTAATCATCGCCACGATGCTGATTTTATCATCCGGCAAATAAATCATCTAAGCGATGGTTCCGATATTCCCGCCACCATGTCCGAATGCCATTTTCCAATAGGTGAAGAAACCGCCAAATTTTCCGATACCAAGTCCATAGCCGCCGGATTTAACAAAAGTAAGCATCTCCGCCATTGATGGCTCACTGAGCAGTTTCCCCTGAAACAATGCCTGAGACCAGCGCGCCAAGTCTTTTGCCGTCATAAAAAGTCCGGAAGAGCCGTATGTGATGCTTTCGTGTGATGTTCTCGGCAGAAAGGTAATATCCCTGAATGATCCATCGTTTTCAAAATTATCCCCCCAGACATGGGCCAGATTAGTCGGGAGTTCTTCCTCCAGCGAAAGATAAGCATTCTGAATACCCAATGGCTCCCAGAAGCGTTTCCTGAATTCAGCCGCCAGCGTCGAACCAGTGGCTTTGGTGATAATCATTGCCATTAGCAGATAATTGGTGTTGGAGTAGCGATGTCCTATACCGGGTTGAAAATAGGGTTCTTTGATATAGCTCAACACTTCTTCTGTCGAAAAAATTTTAGAGCGATATTTTTTTAAATCGTCCCAGATTTTTTGATTCTCCCAGAACATATAAAGTCCACTGGTGTGATTGAGCAGTTGCCGAATCGTGATGGTACCATCCACATAGCGATAACCCGGCAGCCATTTATCCAGAGGATCCTCCAGCGTCAGGACACCTTCTTCCACCAGTTGGAGCGTGAGTATTGCCACCATATTTTTGGTAATACTGCCAATCGCAAATAACATATCAGGTGAAATTTTAACTGAATCGTGAGAAATTCCACTGACACCGCGCCAGATTTCACCATTCGGCATGACGATGGCAACAGAAGTACCGTTGACACCATAATGCTTAATATTTTCATCCAGAGCTGCCTGCAATTGTTCGGACAGTGGGAGGTTTGTTTTAGAGCAAGCGCTGATACTCAGCATTAAAATAATGACAGGCAGTATAAATCGTTGAAGTTTTTTTCTCATGATATACTCCTCCTTCATGTTTCGGAATTAGAATTTCTCCGAAAATAAAAAACACCTGACCTGATTAGAGCGCAGTCATCCCGGTTTCTACTAATGTACACTTTTCTACATTACTTTAAAGATTCATTCTAGACCACGCTCAAAGCCCTCGCCCCAACCCTCTCCCGGAGGGAGAAGGCGTAGCTATTCCCCCTCCTCCTGGGAGAGGGTTAGGGTGAGGGCAAATTTTGCTTAATCAAAAAGTGTATGGTACTGAATCCAACTTATACAAATAAATTCGATCAACGCCAGAATCCATGCCAGATTGAGTGATATGATACAGGGATAATATCATTTGCCAACTTTCCCGGTTTCAGTCAGCGTTAGTTTTTTATATTGGCCGACATATTTGGGAATGTAAAGTCTTAACAGGAAAAAAATGATTTTCACCGGGCGTTTTTGAAGCTCAGAAATGATAATCATGATCATGACCCCACTCACCAGGGCGCAGAAAATGGCCAGATATAAAAATATATGAAATAATTCCATCGGGATACCTCCAATTTTGAAGTGAATAAAGGCAATAATAACCTGGTCTAATTAAAAAGTCCCTCATTTGACATGTCGCTTTTTTCATTTTTTACTTGACTTTGGCACAAAATTTTGATAGTTATCCCAAATTAACGGATAAGAGAATTGACAATAAAGCGTTAAGAAATATTAAAAACGAAGGGTTTCTAACCAGGAACCCTGAACCAGCTAGCCTGAGTCGTTACAAGATTTTTAAATCAATCCTAAAAAGACCTATATACTGATTATTCGGAAAATACGATGATTTCAAAATTAGATAAACTCAAAGATATGATTCGACCACTGCAAAAGGCTTTGGTTGCCTTCTCCGGCGGTGTGGATTCTACCTTTCTCTTAAAAGTCGCGCTGGAGACACTGGAAATAGAAAATGTACTGGCCGTGATTGCTCAATCTGTCACCTATCCTGAAGAAGAAATTGAAGGCGCCAAAAAAATTGCTGAAATGCTTCAGGCAAATTATCAGGTGATTCACACCAATGAGATTTGTAATGAAAATTTTTATACCAATCCACCGGAACGGTGCTATTATTGTAAACTGGAATTATTTACAACGATGAAAAAAATCGCCAGCGAGCATGGCATCCAATATGTTCTCGAAGGCTCGAATCTGGATGATACCAGCGATTATCGCCCTGGTTTGCGTGCGCTTGAAGAATTGAAGATTATCAGTCCGCTGAAACAGGCTGAATTGACGAAAGACGAAATCCGAGCCTTCTCAAAATCGTTAGGTTTACCCACCTGGAGCAAGCCCTCGATGGCCTGTCTTGCCAGCCGGTTTCCGTACGGCTATCAGATTACCGAGCCAGAACTAAAAATGGTGGAACAGGCCGAACGCTTTCTTCGAAAGCTCGGTTTTGGGCAATTACGCGTCCGGCATCATGGCAAACTGGCCCGGATTGAGGTTGAATCGCAGCAGCTTGGCCAACTCATCGAACCGGAAATTCGGGAGCAAATAATTAATCATCTAAAATCACTGGGCTATGTGTGGATTGCGATGGATTTACAGGGCTATCGAACCGGAAGTTTTAATGAATCGTTGACAGGAAAGTAAAATTCAAATCTTCGGAGCTTACATCCTTAAAATTCTATCTATTGCATAATTGAAACAAATCAACGGGCAAAAAATGAAATCGAAGGCTATCATTTTACCGGTTCAGGTCAGGTGGAAATAAAAGAAATTCAACTACCAAAACCCGGTCCCGGCCAGGTTATGACGAAAACGCTTCTGACGGGTGTCAGCACCGGGACTGAAATCAGAGTTCTTAATAGTGGGCAACCAGGTTGTACATTTCCCCTCATTTCTGACTATGAAAATGTAGGGGAAATCGTCGAATGTGGCCTTTTCCGCCCTCAGCACGCGTGGTGATTCTGGGACGTTATACCCGGCCAATTGTATATGATTATAATGATACCTTATTCTGGAATGAACCGGATATTTTTTTTTTGTGGGATGTGGTATCGGATGATTGAAAAGCGGTTTTGCTGCTCCTGTCGCTGAAAAAAATTCAACTGAATCTTATTCCTGCCCGGCATTTTTCGTTCCAGGAAGCACCGGCGGCATATACAGAATTGTTGGCAAAAAAATTGATGAGAGTGATCTTTCCGTGGTAGATGAGTGATCTGAAATCTGGAAATTTGTGCGCTTACTCTTAAAGGCAGGCTGTGAGATAAGGCTCTTGCCGCAGCCATCAGATTTCCTGATGGCCACCGATAAAAAATACAGTAATTACTACTACAACGTTAAGTTTATAAAGCTAAAAAAATTATTTGAAATTCTAAAAAGAACCGTTTTTTTCGGCAGTAGTCATTTTCACTGTGAAATTGACCCCCTCTGTATCTCCCCCATTTTCAAAAAACGAAAATGGGGGAGAGAACCAGGCTTTTTCTCCCTCAAATTCCGTTTTTTAGAATTTGGGGGAGGCAGGAGGGGGTCCTTCATTGATTTAGAATATCATAAATTTCCAATTTGAATTTCAAGTTTTATAGGTCTTTTTAACTTAACGTTGTAATACTACTCAGGTCCAAGGTTCAATTGTTCCCGGTTAAAAAATATCAAGAACAAAGCGTTTCCAACCGTGAACCCTGAACCAGCCAACTTGAGTCGTCATAAATTTTATATTATTATTTCACTTTCAGTTCAATCGTCCCGGCTTTGCCGGTATAGCTCTGCTCAAAGCCTTTGGTGACAATTTCTTTTCCTTCTTTATCGATGGCGGTGATATCCAGATGAAACAGCTCTGACGGTGCTTCTTCGGGAATGGGGCCTTTCATTACCCAGATATTCTTTTTCGATGTGGTATCGGCTACCAGCGGAATGCGGGGATAATCATACTGATATTCCCGAACCGTCAGGAAGACTTCCCGAATATCTTTGTGAACACCGGAAAATTCCACTTTTATATTAACCGTGTCCCCAATCGCAGCCGTATTCGGTTTGATAACCGCTTCTTTTAATTTGGGTTGTTCGGCCAAACTCGACTGAACCAGGATAAATAACATCAAAAGTGCCAGCATTACGACTTTCTTCATTTCGACCTCCAAATTTGCATGAATTCAAGGTTAAAGTACCGAGAAAATCAAAAAAAGTGAACTGTATTTTAATAAAATTGACGCTGATTTTGGATTCTTTTACTTGCTGAATTGTATTTTGTTTCAATGAGAATTTTTATTTTTAAAATGAAAATAGCCGGGTGAAAAAGTTGATCGATAATCATGAAATCCGATAAAGCTTTTATATTTTGATGAAAAGATAAAATGAAGAGAAAAGTTCTGCTGGTTTAGGATTATCGACTGTTACCATTGTGAATTGATCTGCTACCACAGAATCATGGACTGCTATCGTCGGGAATTGATCTGCTACGACAGGATCATGGACTGCTACCATGGGATCATGAACTGCTACCGTTGGGAATTGATCTGCTACGTTGGGATCATGAACTGCTACTGTTGAGAAGTGATCTGCTACTCTGGAATCATGGACTGCTACTGTTGGGAATTGATCTGCTACCGCAGGATCTCGGACTGCTACCTTTGAGAAGTGGTCGGCTACTCCAGGATCATAAACTGCTACTCTTGAGAAGTGATCTGCTTCTCTGGGATCATGAAGGTCTACCGTTGAGAAGTAGTCTGCTACTGAAAGATCATGTTCAGCTACTTTTGACAAACCGCCATCGCCTGAGGATAAATCCTCAGGCTAAAATAGTGCAAGGACGCTCAAGCGCCCTTCAGGGTGCTTGTTTTATTTGAGCCTGATGCTTTAGCGTCAGGCGGCGCTTTGCCAAACCTTCAACCCGGATCATCACGAACAATCATAACTTCTTTTAAAAATGAAATTAAAAAATACCCCGGATGGCGCAAGGTTTGGTAAAGCTAATCCATCCAGAAACATAGCCAAAAAGCTTTACCAAACCTGAAATACACCCCACGTTTTGATTTTTCATGACAATCTGTTCGCTGCGCAGAGTTCGCTGGTTCGGCGAGGTTTGGCAAAGCGGCGCCGTGAGCTTTACCCAAAAAAATTTTCCTTGATTCTATGAATGAATTTTAGCAAATTTACCTCATCATAAACGCTATTTAAATCAAATCCGGGAAAATTGAATATGCAACACAAATTTTATCTTACGGTGTTTTTTCTTTCGCTGATAATAACACGAGCAGACGCACAAATACGACCATTAAGCACCAACCAATTTCCCTCCCCAATGGTCGAAACCACGAGATTGCATCACCGCATCGAAAAAAAGGAACTGGCCGGCATCCGATTTCAATTTAAAAATTTTCTGACCGGGAAAGTTGAGGTATTCATTCCGGAACCAGTTATCAAAAATCAAAAGATAAATTTATGGCTGCATTTTCATGGGGCGGCTTATATTGCTGAACATGCGGCGATGCAGCTTAAAAAGAAGAATCTCATGGCTGTAACACTCAACATGGGTTCCGGTTCACGCGCCTATAGCTTGCCATTTTCCGAACCAAAGACCTTTCCGAAATTAATCGATTCGCTTACACAAAATATTCAGACGAAGACTGGACATAAAATCCATGTTCAACAGATTATCGTCAGCGGTTTTAGCGCTGGCTATGGGGCCATTCGGCAAATTATGTCTTCACCAGAAAATTATGCCCTGGTTCAATCTGTCCTCTTGCTCGATGGAATTCATGCCAGCTATGTGCCCGAAGGCCAGGTGCTGGCAGAAGGCGGGCGTATCGATTCCACGAACCTGACGACTTTTCTGAAACTGGCACAGGAGGCGGCCCAGCCCCAATCTTCGAAGCGATTTCTGATTACCCATTCCGAAGTTTTTCCCGGAACGTTCGTTAGCACCACCGAGGCGTGCGATTATCTCCTGCAGCAGCTTGATTTAAAACGAAAGGCAGTTTTAAAGTGGGGTGCCAATGGAATGCAGCAACTGAGTGAAGTGAAAAAGAATCATTTGATAATAATGGGTTATGCCGGAAATTCAGCACTGGATCATGCGGATCATTTGCATTCGATGGATCATTTTTTGAAGATTTTGTTTGATTTGTAGTAAAAGTCTATGAAACAGATTCACTATCGTACACTTTTTGATTAAGCAAAGCCTGCCCTCACCCTAATCCTCTCCCAGGGGGAGAGGGAATCGCTACGCCCTCTTCCTTTGGGAGCGGGTTGGGGTGAGGGCTTTGAGCGCGATCTAAAAATGAATCATTTAAGTAATGCAAAAAATTGTACAGTAGCAAAAGCATTTAATTCAACAAGCAAGGGCTGCAACTTTAATCGACTCATTATAACCAGGAAAATAACATGACCGGGCAAAATCGATTCTTCAACTTATCCTGGCAAATTTTACTATTCTATCTCGTTATGAATATCTCTTTCGTAAAAAGCCAGGCGCTTTCTGATACGGCCGCTTACTATACTTATATCACTTACCTGGCTGTCAATCAACAGCAACCGGACATCATCTATGCCGCGACACTTGGTGCCGGGCTTTATAAAAGCGAAGATGCCGCCGAAAGCTGGCACGAAATCAATCAAGCGGTTGGCATTCGTAAATATCATGTTGTCGCGATCGATCCGCAAAATTCACGAAGGTTATTGGCCGGTGGATTAAAGAGTGGTGTCTGGCTGTCTGAAGATGACGGCCAGAACTGGCAACATGTCGGACTGGATACGGTGACAATCTGTCATCTGGCCATCGATCCAACACAACCGCAAAAAGTTGTGGTATTAGCACCGGAGGGGATTTATTTAACCACGAATATCAATTCTCAAACCTGGCGCATGGTGCTGAATTATCCCGATTATTTAAAGACCAAATTTCAGGTTACCGAACCAAAAAATTATCTTTTTGATCGCTGGCAGAAAATCAATTTTAATCCACACAATACAAAAGAGATTTTTTCCGCCTGTACCGCAGGCGGATATTTATACAGTCAGGATGGCGGCCAGACCTGGAAACGAATTCTTATTTCCAACACACGTTCCACCGGCCGGGCGGATAATTTCATATTTCATCCTGCCAATCCAAACATTTTTTATGCCGGAACACATCATCATGGCGTTTTTAAAACATATAATGGTGGAAAGAGCTGGATATCGATGAGCCGTGGGATGCAATCGCAACGACGTTCGCCCTATTATGGCGCGTATGTTATTTCCGGCCTAGCCATCAATCCTTTAAATCCTGAAATACTGATCACCGGTGGGGATTTCGGGAATTGGACAACTGAGGATGGTGGTATTTCCTGGCAGGAAGTTGACCGATCATTAACCTGCGAATATGCACGAAGTTTTGTATTCAACCCGATTCATCCGGAAAGAATCTATGCGGGGACGAATGTGGGAGTATTTCGCTCAACAGATGGCGGGATTACCTGGGAAGCAAAAAATACCGGATTTCCCTTGTTGGAATTGAAAATGATTCAACGAATCGCTTTTAATTCACAGGATTTCGAATATGGCCTGGATAAATATAATCGATTCATTTTTCGCCGATCGATTTCATCGCTTTCTGACTGGATGTACGTTTCCCATGGATTATATGACTATCAATTAGATAGTTTGAGTTATAATTCCGTTCAACAGATATTAAGTGCCTATTCACCGGCTGGAATTTTTACAAGCCAGGATGGGGGCATAAATTGGACCGTACCTGTCATTGAATGGGCAGATATTCAAAGTGAATATAAAGCAGCGCCGTTTGCCGGAAATCGTGAAGATCCGGCGTATTGGACCCTCGATGTTGAATTGAAGGGCTCCTTCTTTTTTACCGATTCATTTGTTTTTAAAGAAAGCAATGAGTTCCCCCATGTGATTTTACAGCTTGTTTCAATGCAATATCCTCTGGATAAAAGTAAACCTCTCTGGGAAACAACACTGGATGATTTTGTTCAGGCAACGATTCAGATTCCGCGAACGCGCATTCGTACTCACCAGCGTTACCTCCTCTATGCCGAAGTACGCCATTTTCAGAAAAATCGGCTGTTTGGCTATGAGTATATGATTCCGGCGTTTACGCACAAGGTCAATATTGAAATGTCACCGAACACATTGTTACCAGCGCTCAATTCACATTTAGTGCCACCACCAGAACCACCAATTGCCAGTATACATCTGGATAAAAATTATCCCAATCCCTTTAATCAATCAACAACTATACAGTTTGAAATTACCAAAACCGCGCATGTCAATTTAAGCATCTATAATTTAAAGGGACAAAAAGTCAGCACGATAATTGACGGAAGTATTTTACCGGGCACATATCAGGGGCGCTGGGATGGCGTCAGTGACGATAGCAAATTGGTGGCTTCAGGAATTTATCTGGCTCGGTTTGAAGCAGAAGATGCCAATGCAACCATAAAAATGACACTCATTCGATGAAATTCATTTCTGTTGATGAAATTTTCTTGAAAATGTCCAATTAGTTTGTTATAATATAAATAACAGGGATTTCTTCACATCAACTTCAACCATTCATCTGAATTAAGGAGATTATCACATGCCGAAATTTTTTAAGACTGACATTGCTTCAGGAGCTGATTTAAAAGTATTTGTTACCGATATTCGTTCGGACGCCGATGCTGTCATTTTCGAAACCAGCGATCAATGGGCAGCGACTGAAAAATTAATCTGGTGTTATACGGATATTCAAGGTGAAGCAGATAAAATCGTTTGCTTTACCGGTTCCCAATGGGATGCGGATTTGGTAGTTTTCAAAACAGATGTTCAATCGGATGTGGCGTGGATGAATTCGGGGAAAGAGGGATTACTCTAAATATTTAATTTTTGCGAAGATCAGCTTCATTGAAAATCAATTGATTCGACCTTCGTAAGGATAAATTCTCCTACAAAATCAAAACGCTCACTACCTCAAATTCTCCGACGCATTTTTTCCTTCCTCATCATTTGTAAATTTCCAGAGAAATATAAATTTCAAATCTGAATATTTCAATTTTAATAAAATTTAGTATACAGCGGGATATGGTTCAAATTACGACAAAAAGTGAATTGGTAAATATTGGATAAGTTTCACAAAAATATTGACTTTCATGATAATTTTGCGTATTTTTCGGGTCATTGAGAAACATGAAAATAAGCCACTGAATTAAGAGGCCACAGAAAAAGACATTTTAACACGCATTCCAACGCGCCGGCGTTGGAATGCGTGGTTTCTCGTTCCAACGCGCCGACGTTGGAATGCGTGGTTTCTCGTTCCAACGCGCCGACGTTGGAATGCGTGGTTTCTCGTTCCAACGCGCCGACGTTGAAATGCCTGAGTTTCTCGTTCCAACGCGCCGACGTTGAAATGCGTGGTTTCTCGTTCCAACGCGCCGGCGTTGGAACGCATCTTTTGACGCTTCGCGTCACTAATATAAGAATCAGCCCGGCATTCATCAAATTATAAATACGATACTATGCTTAAAAAATCGTATCGATTAAGATAAAGGAGGTCTTTTTTGGAAGTCGAAAAACAGGTTCGGGTTCGTTCTGCACCCAGTCCAACGGGTGATCCCCATCTGGGGACAGCTTACAATGCACTTTTTAATTATGTTTTCGCCCGGGCACATCAGGGTAAATTTATTCTGCGCATCGAGGATACCGATCGGGAACGATCAACGGCTGAATCCGAAACCCGAATTATTTCATCACTTAAATGGCTCGGATTGCAGTGGGACGAAGGCCCGGATGTCGGCGGCCCGTACGGCCCATATCGGCAATCGGAACGCAGTGAAACTTATCGCGAACACGCTCAGAAATTAATTGATTCCGGTCATGCCTATCGCTGTTTTTGCACGAAGGAACGATTGGCTGAAGTGCGTATCGAGCGCGAAAAAGCCAAACTGACTCCGGGATACGATGGATTTTGTCGAACGCTCACGCCGGAAACCATTCAGGATAATTTAAATCGCGGTTTGCCCTTTGTTGTTCGGCTTAAAATTCCCGAAACGGGCGCGACCCGATTTCAGGATCAATTGCGGGGTGAAATTGTTTTTGAAAATTCCCAGTTGCAGGATCAGGTTCTCCTCAAAGCTGATGGATTTCCGACCTATCATCTGGCGAATGTGGTGGATGATCATCTTATGAAAATTTCCCATGTAATTCGCGCCGAAGAATGGATCTCCTCTACCCCACTCCATGCGCTCCTTTATGAAGCTTTTGGCTGGGAACCACCGGAATTTATTCATTTGCCACTGCTAAGAAATCTCGATAAAAGCAAGATGAGCAAGCGGAAAAATCCCGTTTCCATCACCTACTATCAACGCCAGGGTTTTTTACCGGAAACACTTCTCAATTTTCTGGCGCTGCAGGGTTGGTCCATGCCCAATGATGAGGAAATTTTCTCAATTGACGATATGATTCAGAATTTCACCCTCGATCGTATTAGTCTGGGCGGGCCGGTATTTGATCTGAAAAAATTACTTCGCTTTAATGGCATTTATATTCGCAAATTAAACTCAGCCGAACTGCGACAGCGACTGGTTGAAAGCTCAATTCAGCGGCAAATCGCACGGATGAATGATGCCCAGTACCTTGAAAGAGCCGCTCTCCTATTTCAAGAACGTCTCAAGTCGCTCAGTGATTTTGATTCAGCCGCGCATTTTCTGTTCACTGGCGCGCAGGCCTATAATATTCGCGAATTGGTCCCCAAAGGCAAAAATTTGAATCAAACCAAAAGCGCACTCTTCGCCGCGATGGAAGCATTTCGCCCGGTTAAGGACTGGACAACAACTTCTCTGGAGCAAAAAAGCCGTGACTTTTGTGAAGAAATCAAATGGTCAACCAATGAGTTCTTCATGTTTTTACGCATTATCATCACCGGGTCGACTCAATCACCGCCACTTTTTGAAACCATGGCAGTACTGGGCAAAGAAGAATGCATTGCCCGGCTTCAGGATGGATTGGCGGCACTTCAATTAAGCTGATTTGAAAATTCACCAAAATTTTGTTTCAATTATAGACAATCGGCCAGAAATGAAACATTCTGGCCATTGTTTTTTATTGAAAAATGACGTGTCTCCTTTAAATCACCATACTTGATATCTTGTGACAGGTCATTATCGTTGCTTTATTATCTCAATACCATCAAAAATTTGAATCCATTAAATTTTGCCCACCGAGATAACTTTTTATAAATCCAGAAGTTAAATTTTAAACCGACTTGATGCAACCGTTAAAAGTTGTCGTTGAATTACGCTGATGGTACATCATTTGCAAAAATGCAATCTGGTTTCTGCCACAAGGAAGGAAACATGCGTATTAATGGAGGCCAGAATGCAAATAACAAAATTAAAAAATAAATTCGATTTTATCAAATACAGCATCCTCTTTGGTATTTTCATGATGACAATGGGATATTTCATCATCCGAATGCAAATAAATCGGATAAATCCCCCTCAGGAATGTCTTATTCCGTTTCTTTTTTTTGTGCTTCCATTTAATCAACAGCAACTCAATCGAAAAAGCTTTATTCAGTACATCATTCTATTCCTGACCATGTCTTCTTTGATGGCCCTGCCGCAGCTCGTCCAATTCTTTGCCCGGTATAATCTTAATTTTTAGAACGAATTCGCCCGACGCTGTTCGCAAATGCTTTTTAATATTGTTTCGTAATTGATTGGTTATGCCTTATTTTTAATATAGAAAAAACAGGCATATTTATTGATTTTTTATGTTGAAGCCTTTTAGCCATAGCTAGTTTTAAACCACGCGCTTATGTTATTTTTGTTAAATCAAATAATTTTTTAAGGTTAAATCACAACAATCCATTTTATGAAAAAGAATCACTCGAAAAGGGGGTTACTTGTATGATTAAGTATCGAACTATTTTGGCACTCTTCATGGCAGCTTTGCTCATGACAAATTTATTCGCTGAAGAAACTTATGTCTATCCGAATCAGGAAAATCCTGTTTTATCCATCAGTTTTCCCGACGAATGGAAAGTTGAGCCGGAAGAAAATATTTTACATGCCACTCCAAAGGATGAATCCATCTACGTCGCACTCTGGGCACTGGATGACGTGGAAAATCTCGAAGCTGCATTGGAATCTGTTGACAAACTTGTCAGCCCAATGATCGATGAGTTTCTGGCGGATGAACCGGAAAAGGTTGAATTTAATAATATTCTCTATTATTTTATCGAAGGCAGCGGAAAAGATAACGACGGCGAAGATGTCAACGCCTCGGTAGCGATTTTTACCCCGGATGGTGAAACTGTTTGCCTGATTATCACCTATGGTACGCCAGAAGCCGATGAGGAACACGAAGAGGATTTTATGAATATTATTAAATCGATTAAAGGAAAAAGCGATAAATAATCTATCCCACATTCAAAAGAATAGCCATTCGGGTGCAAAAAATCGGTAATTGGTTTAATTTCCGATTGTAAAAATTTTTCTGCCGGTGCGAGAACTCTTTCTTTTTCGATTTTCAGCGTTTCGCTTTTCAGGCTATTCGGATTTTGATGACAGGCAAAAATTATCATCAATCCACTTAACAGAATCAGGATGTTTGTTCTCAATTTACAATTCTCCTTCGGCAAATTTTTGTTGCGCTAATAATTTATAAAATTATTGTAACTACTCAGGTTAAGGGTTCAAAGGTTCCCGGTTCAGGGTTAAGCATTAAAAAAACAGGCAAGTTCATCGTCTTGATTCCAAATTAACTGGTTTCAAATAACGGTCAAACAATTTTGGGCAAAACGATTAAAACCGACATCATTTCAAAACAGTAGTGACGAATTAAATTAAATGATCAAACCGTATTGGCCTTCATAACGCATCAGATCCCGCCCCGGCGGTAACCTTCTGCCCTTATTTCGTGAACGCCACCCATAAGGCAATAAGGTTGAGGCTAACGGGGATATCGGATGTTACGAAGGTGAATAAGGTTTTTAATCAACGGGTGAAAGAATCACCCAGCTCTGATTGACCGTAATAATTGTTCAAATCAAGTTCAGCAAAATTAATTATTTTGACCCCAATCATGTTGACATTATCGCTTTTGCTTCGAATTATCTTTAGAATGTCAAAATAATTGAAATCAAAATATAATGACACCGGTTTAAAATTCAGTTATTCCTGGTTCGGGGTCAGGAAATATTAAAAATAAGCGATTTCGAACTGCGAACCATGAATCCTGAACCAGCCAATCTGAGTCGTTAAAAATTATGAATGAACCTACTTTAAAAGTTTATTTTTTCCTTGAAATGCACTCATGAAACGCTATGAAGCGGCTTACAGATTCCTCCACAGGACAATCTGTTCATCTCTAATTTAATAAGTATACAATTCACGCTGAATTGTCAAGTTTTTTTAATATTTGATTCATAATAATCCGAAATTAAGCACGTCTAAATTTCAATAAAGAACTCAGGAACATCGTTTTCGACTTGAGGTTGAAGATTAAAGATTGAAAATTTATTTCAGGGAACCATCATCATGCAAAATTTAAAAATCTCTTTCCTGATTACGCTTCTCATTATGATAATCAATAATGCATATCCGCAGCACCAGGATCAAACAAATCATTTATTTATCAATGAATTTATGGCATCGAATGTTCTGTCCTTTCCGGGTGCGGATGGCAAATATGCCGATTGGATAGAAATTTTTAATGCCGATAATCTTCCTGTCGATCTGGCTGGCTACTATCTAACCAACAGTGTCAACCCGGCTGATTACTGGCAAATCCCGACTGGTGAATTGCTAAAAATGACCATTCCAGGGCGTGGCTTTCTGATACTTTATGCTGATAAAATGCCAGAAAGAGGGGCAGATCACCTTAATTTTAAGTTAAATCGGGAAGGTGGCCAAATTTTCCTCATCTCTCCCGATAAGCAAACCCTGCTCGATAGCATTACGTACCCTGTGCAGTTCAGAGATATTTCCTATGGCCGTTCACCGAACGGTAGTAATAATGGGGTCTATTTCGAGGATATCACGCCGGGTGAAATCAATAAGCAAGGCTATACTGGTTTTTCTGATACACCTTTGGTTAATCAACCTGCTGGATTTTATCATCATCATGTGCTTCTAACTGTTCAACCCGCCCAAACTGGTGATGTGATGCGATTTGAGCTCGATGGTAGCGATCCCACAGAAAATTCTTCTGTTTATTCATCACCAATCTTGCTGGATCAGACGGCAATTTTTAAAGTTCGCGCGTTTCATCCGGAAGCATTACCCAGTCCAATAGTCAGCCGGGCATTTTTCATCGATGTAACGCATTCGCTTCCGGTAATGGCGCTGATGACTGATCCGCAAAATCTATTTAATCCTGAAACAGGTATCTATAACCATGATCAGGACGGACGCGAATGGGAACGATACGCCGAACTGGAATTTTTTAAAAATCAACAATTGGAATTTCACATCCCGGCGGGAATTCGAATTCAGGGGAATTCAGGTCCGGCAGCATATACCAAGAAATCTTTTCGCGCTTTTTTTCGGAAGGGATACGGTTCCGAAAAGCTGAATTATCCCCTCTATCCACAAGGTTCGGTCAACGCTTTCTCCCGACTGGTTCTCCGATCCGGTTACGACGATAGCATGGAACCAACGACTGAGGGAAAAAATACTCATGGCACATTGATTCGGGATCCGTTGGCTACCCGGCTCTGGCAGCAGTGTGGTGGATTGACGCCACGAAGTCATCTGGCTGTTTTATATTTGAATCAGAATTTTCAGGGAATTTATGACATCAAAGAAAGCATCGATGAAAACTTTTTAATTGATCATTTAGGATTTGATGATTTCGATATCATGCGAACGCGCTGGGATTCACTTGAATTGGTCTATGGGGATCGGCAGAAGTGGAATGAACTGGTTCAGTTTTTTGAAAAAGATTTTTACCCAACTGATACGAAGATTGCTGAAGCCAACCAATTGATGGATCTGGACAATTTTATGACCCTTCAGGCATTTATTCACGCCATTGAATATAAAAATTGGGGCTATGGTGTTTTCATGTTTCGTGAGAAAACCAACCAGGGAAGATGGCAGTGGACTATCTGGGACGCTGACAGAGCTTTTATTGAGCTGAATTGGAACAGTTTGACAAATCCCTATAATATTATTGCTGCCGATCTGGACAATTTGATAACGAAAAAATTACTACTCAATCAATCTTTCAAAGAACGCTATATTAATCGTCTCGCTGATTTACTAAACACTGTATTTGTACCGGAAAATGTTATCGCAACCATCGACTCATTGGCACAGGCAATCGCACCCGAAATGCCTGCCGAAGTGAATCGATGGAACAGCACGATTGCTAAATGGAACGAAAATATAGAATTCCTGAAAAATTTTGCCGCAGAACGTCCAGCTATCGTTTATAAACAAATAAAAAATTATTTTTATCTGAAAGATCCGGTTGAACTCACTATCGGGATCGATAATGGTCACGGAAAAATAAAAATCAACGGCCTCTCTATTGACACGTTCCCCTGGACTGGTAAATATTTTGAGCAGATTCCAATTACGCTTACGGCAATCCCGGCTCCAGGCTACACTTTTGTTGGCTGGTCAGACCCTTCCCTACCAACGAATGAATCCATTACCCTATACGTCAAAAAAGATCATTCAATAAACGCGCGATTCAGGCCAAATAGCTGTAAATATGCCGAACTCATCACACCCGGTCGCATCAAATCCGGCCAATATTTGCCAATAATTGTCCGGATTCGGAATGCAAATGGAGAAATTAATCCCATCGACCAGACACCAATCCAGATAAAATTTGGGGATGCAGATCCTGATACGTTGATTCAAATCAAGCGCGGCGCGGGAACGGGCATTGTTCGCATTGACACTCAATCTGATTTTACGCTGAGTGTCCAAAATACCAACATCCCCATCACCCAAAAACCGATCGAAATTTCTGCTACTCCGTCCATTAGTTATTCAGGTACTTTACCCGCAGGTAATATCACCTGGGATAATTCAGCCGATCGGTTAATTAATGAGAATCTTACCATCCCGACAGGCTGTAATTTAACTATAAAACCCGGAACATGGATTATTGTTAAGAAAAATGTAAACTTTTTTGTCCGGGGAAAACTGTTTGTGGAAGGAAGTGAAACTGACCCAATTGTTATCACCTCGGAAAACTGGACAGAACCCTGGGGCGGCATGGAATTCACCAACACGATTGCTTCATTTCAATATTGTATTGTTTTAAATGGTGGTGGTGATCCTTCCCGGGGAAATCCTGCGGGAGATAGCTGGCATACGGGGCACCAGCACATCTTTTTTGGAAAAGATAATTCAGAACTTAATTTCGACTATTGCTTCTTTCTCTATTCGCCAGGAAAGGTCTTTGGGGCACTGAAAAGTAAGGTCAATGTTTCCAATTCGGTTACCGCTTTCGTTTGGCACGGTGGTGAATTCCATCAGACATTGTTATCCTATCGGGACAGCCATCTCATGAATCTGCCAAACGATGACCACATTTATGTCGAGGATATTGACACCGATGGCTTTCATATCGACTATCGACATCCCCAATATCCGGAATTTTCAACGATTGATCGCTGCTATTTTATCACGGGCAAGGACGATGCCATAGACCATCATCTCGGCCGGCTGAAAATTACAAACTGCTGGATCGAAGATTTTGTTCATGAGGGCGTAGCCACATCAGGTGGGGATACCGTGAAAATTTTTAATACTGTTGCAATTAAAAATGATCAGGGATTCGAGGCCGGTTGGACAGAATCTGGTATCAAAAAAGGCCCGTTTGTATTTATTGATCACTGTGTCGCGGCGGAAAATAATGTCGGCCTGCGAATTGGCGATAGTTATGATTGGACTTATAAAGATGCCATGAAAGTGACCAACACAATTCTTTATCAGAATAAGGATAACATCTGGAACTACCTGAACAGCACCCATGCACCACTTGCCGGGGCGCTTGATATTTCCTATTCCATGACCAATGATCCGGATTATGATAATTCCTCCTTCTGTATCACCGGCACCCCCCAATTTGATCCTTATTACGACCTGTTGCCCGGTTCGCCAGGAATTGGTATGGGAATGAATGGTACCAATATGGGGCTGATTAATTCAATTACTACTGAACCAGGAGTTGTGGTTATCAATGAAATTATGTATAAATCCCCGGCAGACTTTGATACGGGCGACTGGATTGAGTTATACAATCCATCACAACGAACTCAGTACCTCTCCGGCTGGATTCTGAAAGATGACAATGACGCTCACATCTTTAAAATTCCCGAAGAGGTGATTTTGCCAGCCAATGGCTATTGGGTTTTCTGTACGGACACAACGGCTTTTCACCGTTTTCATCCGGTAATTAAAAATATCTCCGGCAATATTCCATTTGGATTTGGAGAGCGGGATCAGGTGCGCCTTTTTACACAATCCGGACAGGTAATTGATAGCATCGCCTATCAAAATACACCCCCCTGGCCACCAGAGGCCGATGGGACAGGCTACAGCCTTGAATGCCTCAATACTGGAAATAATCGTTCGCAGCCCGATAACTGGGCAAAGTCACTCAGTTTTGGTGGTACCCCCGGCGGCGCCAATCAATGTGTCGGCATTGAAGAAAAATCAGAACACAAACTACCAACTCAATTCGTGCTGGAGCAAAATTATCCCAATCCATTCAATCCTGGTACGCAGATCGTATACACAATTCCACGCCCAGGTCGAATCAAGCTCTCAATATACGATCTATTAGGCCGTCAGGTACTCCAGATAGATGACCCGCAATTTCGCCCGGCAGGTCGCTATCACTTCAATTTGGATGGTCATGAATTGGCTGGGGGAATTTACTTTTATCAGGTGCGGTTTATGGATGAAAGTGGGAAGGTGGAGATTTGGACGAGGAAGATGGTGGTGGTTAAGTAAGATTCAAATAACGGCCTGCTCGAATCATAAGTTGTTCAAAATTTCCAGTTCACAACAAACAATTTATTGCAAAAATTATCAAGCCAGTATTTCCCATTTCCCGTGTCCTATAAACAAACTTATTCCATTATGTCCGGATCAAATAAATCTTGCCCCAGACTTTATAGCATAAATATTGAAGTAAATTTTTACACCTGAAATTCTAAAATGAAACGTTTTTTCTTCGGAGAACTCGCTTTCAGTGGGAAATTGACCCCCTCTGTCTCTCCCCCATTTTCAAAAAGCGAAAATGGGGGAGGCAGGAGGGGGTCTCTCATTGATTCATACCCTTATAAATTTCCATTTTAGAATTTTAGGTTACAATTAAAGACAGAAATGTTTATTACGCCAATATTGGCATATTATTTGTTAAGCGTTTGGCGATTGGCTTTCAGGCGTATTTTTTTGTCTGAATTTGGTGGGACACTTTTTTATTTAAAAGGATTCAGATAATACTGCACTAGCAATAAAGTTATCTTTTCAGGATACTTTAAGAACAAAATTCTTGTATTATACGTTTTAATTTATATATTTGATATTACGTTTCATTTACAAGTGAATGGCATTTTAATTAAAATTATTTTTCAGAAAGAGTCTATCGATGCAAACGTTGTTGAGTTATGGTTTCGACCAGATTGAATGGCAGGTGGCTTTAATTTCATTTTTAATGGCTTTTGTCCTTTCCAGTGTTATCGCCATTGTGTATGAACGCACGTTTCAGGGATTTTCGTATTCACGGGGCCTGGTGCAAAGTATGGTGCTGGGCAGCATCGTATCGTGCCTTTTGATGATTGCCATTGGGGATAATGTCGCCCGTGGTATCGGTATTGTGGGTTCACTGGCAATTATTCGATTTCGCACGAATTTACGGGATCCACGCGATCTGGTATTCTTGTTTGCCTCGTTGGGCGTTGGCGTGGCGGCCGGTGTGCAGAGTTTCGCGACGGCTATTACCGGCGCGACGATCTTCAGTCTCGTGGTTTTTGTGCTCTATGTGTCGCCATTTGGAACACGCCGCAAGCATGATGGCCTGGTTCGGTTTCAACTACCGGCCGCCCCGGAAGCCGTAGCAGCCGTCACCTCGATTATGCAAAATTATACCAGAAATTTTGTACTGGTCACCATGCGCAATGTGGCGCAGGGACAGGTGATCGATTATGCCTATCAGGTTAAATTGTCCGCACCAACGGATAATCAGGAATTAATTCAACAATTGCAAACAATCGACGGAATTCGGGGTTTAACCTATACAAATCAGGAAGCGACAGTGGAGTTATAGATGAAACGATTCAATAAATTCTGGCAAACACATCATTTTAATTGGTATACTATTCTCTGGTTTGGTGCGCTGATAATCATTATATATTTATATCAAAATTGGCATATTGATAAAAAATTTATTGGCATTGTCGAAAGAAAATCCCATTCGATTGGCGCTCAGGAGCCGGGAAGAGTACAAAATTTATTGATTAGTATTGGCGAGCAGGTCAAGAAAGATCAAATTTTGGTTACCCTGGATATTTCAGATTTAAAACAAAACCTGAATCAACTTCAAAGAGAACTGTCGAATATTCAGAATACAAGAAGTGCCCGGCAAAATCGTTCTTCGATATTTGTACAAAGAATGGCGCTGGAGTTGGAGAATGAAGCCGCGCGATTGGTTGATCGACTGTCCCTCATCGAATCGAAAAGTACGGAATTGGCTGGCTTGAATGCTGAAATTGAGCGGTTAAAAAACGCTGAGGCCGCCGGACTTGGCCATTCACGTGATCTGGCTGATCTGATTTTACAGCGGGATGCACTGGCCAGTTATCTTCGCGAACAGCGTAAGGACCTGGAATTTCAATCACAAAAGCTGGAGAAAACACGCGCATCCCGAAAATTATTTGAAGAAGCAAATCTGGACAGCATGACCCGGTCGCTGATTTATGAGCAAATGGAATATGCCGAAACATTACAGCGTCAAATTGGCGAAACAGAAAATCGTATTCGCCTTCGAACCATTGTTGCCCCGTGTGATGGATACGTAACCGAAATTTTTGCCCATGCCGGTGATGTGGTGGATGCGTTTATTCCCGTCCTGTCCATTGAGGAAACGCAATCCGTGTATGTGAATGTCTTTATTCCGGAAAAATCCACGTTGCTGCCGGAACCGGGGATGAAAGTAGAACTGATGAGCACCCGCTCACGGGAATTTAATACCACCGGCGTGATTACTTTTGTTCATCCCGGATTTACGCAGGCCGCCGATCGTTTGAGTTTTCGCGGGCAAATTTTTTGGGCGCGAAAAGCACGGGTGGAATTACCGAAAAATCATCACCTGATTCCGGGTGAAGTTGTCTATGCACACATCATGAAGAATACCGCCTCGGATAGTCACTTCGCATCATCGGCCGTGGCTTCGGATAACAGTGTGACAAAATCCACCAATTCCGGTGCAAAACATCCGCCTGTAAAAAATATGGAAGTTCCTGTGGATTTATATAAAAAGACGCGATTCGAACCTTCGGCCATAACCTGGTTGCCCGAAGTCGGGAAGTATCTCATCGCCAGTGACGACACGGGCATTCCCGAGGCGGCAAACGATCATGCGCCTTATTTATTCCTGATGGATGAAACAGGAAAAGTGGAATCAGCACCAGAGATACTGAATGGAATTAGCGCCGTCAATGATCTGGAAGCAATGACCCGAAGCGGAAACGGAACACATTATCTGATCTCATCACAAAATATCAGTAAAAAAGGTAAACGGCCGGGAAGCCGGGAATTCATCCTCAAAATTATACAGGAAGGTGAAAAATTTACCGTTACCGGGCAGGTTGAATTTCTTTCCTTATTATTACGATCATATACCTGGTCGGAATTGAATGCACTGGGATTACGAAAATTTGAAGCTGATGGACAGCCGGTTTTGAATATTGAAGGTGCTGCTTTTTATAATCAGGTGCTTTATTTTGGATTAAAAGAACCCGTAACCGAAAAGGGCGCGATTATCTGGAAATTGGAAAATAGTGATGAAATTTTTAAAAATCAAAAATTGACCTCCGGCCAACTATCCGTCTATGGTTATGTCAATTTAGGAAAACATAAAGGAAAATTTGCCAGCATCTCGGATTTAACTTTTGATGCGAATGGAATCCTCTGGGCGCTCTCTACCATTGCTGATGCCGATGATGATGAACAAATGGGTGGATTTCAGCGTATCAATCGCTTCGCTGATGGGCGGTTGGAAGCGATTCGCCTTTTTAGTTTTCCCGGATTAAAGCCGGAAGGTCTCTGTTTTCAGAATGCTAAACACCTGATGATCGTTTTTGATCGGGATAAAGAAATTCCCGCCTTTTGCCTGATGGATGCGGAGGAATTATGATGAATATACTAAAACCGGTGAACAGCAACAAAATAAAATCATCTGGCCTGATTCCAGGCTGCTGGTCATTTACGATATTTCTGTTATGCTTTGTATCCGCTTTTGGACAGCGCAACCCGGAAATAGAAAATCCCCCCTCCATAACCGATGGAAATAAAATTCAAATCAGTACCGAATCACCGCTTACCGAGCAGCAGGTGGTGGACCTGGCACTGGAATATAACAAGAAATTACAGAATCACAACACCAATGTTCAAATCGCCACCCATCGATACAAATCCAGCGGGTGGCTTCAGAATCCAGAACTTCGGGTGAGCAATTTATCAACCCGGTATGTTTCTCAGGATTATGACGAACTGAAGGTAGGCCTTCGCTGTCGATTTCCCCAATTGGGCGAATTAGGCGAAGAAAAACAGGAGGCGCGGGTTGAATTATCACAAAGAAGAGTGGAGGAAATTCGCTTTCGCCAGGAATTAATCACGCGTATTCGAAAAAATTATGCCAATGTTTTAATGCATGACCAGCTTGCCATCCTGGCACAGCAAAGAGTCTTAAAAGAAGATGAGCGAATCGGAATTATCGAAAAACTGGTAGGACTGGGAAACCGTTCAGTAGTCTATTTTACAAAGGCAAAAATGTGGCATGCCGAGTCCAGAAATGACTTTGCCCGGGCAATTCAAAATCAGACATTGGCCCGGCGAACGCTTTCAAAACGCAGTGGTATCAATGCCGGACAGGCGCTCATCATGGAGGATCTCCCGGAAGTTCGACAGGAACTGGATGACCTGATTAAACTGGCTTTTAAAAATCGCCCGGAAGTTGAGTTGGTGCAGCAGCAGATAGAGTTGGCCGTTCGACAACAAAATCGGGAACGATTTCAGCTAATTCCATGGCCAACTTTTTTCCAAACGTCATATCATCGTGAAAAAAAACGCGAAAATGACTGGTGGGAATTTATGTTTGGCGTAAATCTTCCTTTATTTAATTGGAATTTGGGCAATATAAAAGCGACCGGCCTGGCTGTCACCAAAAAGGAAAATCAATCAGACGCTATTCGGGAGTCCATTGAAGAGGAAGTTCGTTCAACCTACAGTATTTATAAAGATTTATTACTGGACTGGCAAAATTTTAAGCAAAGTGCTGATAAACTCATTTCTGAAGCCGAATTGATTGTTTCAAGGGCACGGGAGCATACGACTTTGATGCCCGATGAAGTCGTGGAAATGGAATTAACCATGATTGAAACTAAAAAATTATTAGCCGAAAAACGACAAAATCTGGCGCATGCTTTATTTGATCTATATTTTGTCCTGGGAGTTGAAGGGTACGAGCAATTGAATTAAGGAATTGGTATCATGTCCAAAGAATTAAGTGAAATCCGACGCTACGAACTCAAATATACCATTACTGAAGAACAAGCCTTTCAGATTCGTGAATATATTCAGAATATTTGCACGTTGGATAAACATGTGCCGCCAGGCGCGACCGGCTATGTTGTCAATAATCTTTATTTTGATACGCCCGATCTCAAATTTTATCACGATACCAAATTCCGAAAACTGACACGATACAAACCCCGCGCCCGTTTTTATGGGGAAAAAGCCACCGATTTTATCTGGCCCGAAATAAAGTACCGGAATGCCAGTGTTATCTGGAAAACGCGCTATAAACTCCCCATTGAGCGCTGGCATGAAGTCTTTTCGGCGCAACCGACCGAACGGAAAGAACCGCTTTTTAAAAAACAGTTGGATTGCTTCGATGATGTCATTTATTGGTACCAGGCGCAACCGGTGATCCATGTGCGTTATTTCCGCGAACCTTATGTGACAGAGTTGGAAGAATATGGACGCGTCACGTTTGATCGCCAGCTTTGCTGCCGACCAACCCGGGGCTCCATCGAGTTGGATTATCATGAGCAGGACATGCGTTACTATGATGATCCCATATCAACCCAAAATTTTGATTCGCTGGTGCTGCTGGAAATTAAAGTCGAAACGCTGGTGCCGGCATGGGCAATTGAATTAATTCGTCGGTTTAATTTAACCCAGCGCGCATTTTCCAAATATTGCTATGGAATTGATTCAATTCTGAGCTACCTGGATAGTGAGAGAATTTCAATATTTGATTAATGTATGCGTTCAATATTTAATGGTAAACAATAAGGTGATACGATGCGTAATGCGTGAAATTTAAATATTATATTAGTGAAATGGTTTTCGTCGAGTTTGTCTGAAAAAACATTCTGTGCTGTCATTGCGAGGAGCGTTTTGTGCGACGAAGCAATCTCCGCTTTACTCCGGGGGATTACGAGCCTAAAAAACAGGCTTCGGCAAAAAGCGCCTTGCAATGACAGGTCTTGTTATTTTCGGCCAGACTCTCATTAATAGAACTACAAACTAAAGCTTCTGGCAATTAAATTTTTGCCCTGAATTATCAGGGATACGGATTTAAACCGGTAATTTTTAAAAATTTAAGGAGTCTTTATGCAAAAAATCTTTCTGCTTTTTTGGGTATTTTCAATTATGACAGCCGTCAGTGTGCAAGCTGGTAGTGATATTGTTATCAATGAAATTATGTACAACGCCAGCGGGGATGATATTGAATTCGTCGAATTATTTAATATCTCAACAACTGCTATAAATCTGCAAAATTGGTACCTCCTGGATGATAATGATGGTCATACCCATTGTATCATCAACGGAACCCTCAATTCGGGCGCGTATCTGGTCATTGCCAGCGATGTGACGAAGTTTAAAACAAAATATCCGGGCATTTCGAATGTGAATTCCAATGGCTTTAATACCGGGGGAACCGGTTGGTCCCTGTCGAACAGGGGCGATGTGGTCCGCCTGTTTAGCAGTACCAAAACACTCCATGACAGCGTGGCATACGATGATGGCGGTGATTGGCCGGGCTCACCGGATGGAAAAGGCCCTTCGCTGGAATTATTGCACCCCGCGCTCGATAATGCCCTGCCCACCAGTTGGGATCCCAGCAAAGCTACCGGTGGGACACCCGGGAAAGCCAATAGCGTCTTTACCCAGAATGTCCAACCAACCTGCAAGGATGGCAAACGCACTATCGACCTGCCGAAGCAAGGTGATAACGTCGCTGTCAGTGTCCTGGCTTATGATAATGAAGGCCTGGCGAAAGTTGAATTATTTGTTAATACCGGTTCTGGTTATAACCTAACTTTAATGAATGATAATGGGCTGAATGGTGATGTGAAAGCCGGCGATTCACTTTATACGGCAACAATTCCGGCTCAGGCGCATGGAACTTTGGTGAAATATTATGTAGTCGCTACCGATTTGGTTGGACAAACCGACAACTGGCCCAATGCCGCTCCCACCGACTATCAAGCCTACACCGTCGACTACGTCCCGCCAAAACTTCGCATCACCGAAGTACTGGCGGTTAATAATACAGTCAATGTTGATGAAGTTGGTGAATATGATGACTGGTTCGAAATCAAAAACGAAGATGTCAATAGTGTAAATTTGGCCGGTATGTATGTCAGCAGTTCATTGAACGCGCCCCGGGCTTTTAAGCTGCCGACAAAAGTATTGGCACCCGGTGAATATCTGCTCATCTGGGCGGATAATGATGAGACCCAGGGGCTCTTTCATGCAAATTTTAAGCTTTCAGCCAGTGGCGAAGAGGTGGGTATTTTTGAAACGGCGGACCATGGTAATGTACTCATCGATGGCTGGAAATTTGGTCGTATGAGTGCCAATGTTTCCATGGGTTTCCTGCCCGAGAGTGGCACAGCGCCTGAATATCTGACGGCCCCGACTCCTGGCAAAAGTAATGTAACCAGCAAGCTTTTTTCAGCCGTATGCATTAATGAATTTCAATGCACCAGCGATTTTGGGGGCACGGATGACTGGATTGAAATTTATAATCGGGGAACGCAACCTTTCGATCTCACTGGCTGCTTTTTATCAGATGAATGTAGCAAAAATGCCAAATGGACTTTTCCGAAAAAAATACTTAGCCCTGGCGAATATCTGGTCGTCCATGAAGATGTACTCAATTTTGGTTTAAGCTCCGATGGGGATGAAGTCATCATGCTGACTGCGGCGGATACCACCACCGGCCTGGATTTTTATGACTTCGGTAAACAAACTGCCGATATTAGCGAAGGACGTCTGCCCGATGGCTCCAACACCTGGAAATTTTTTGATCCCCCAACCAAAGGCACGGCAAATAACACGACCGGGATTGCGGAAGAAATATCAATTATAACGCCAAATGAATTCCGTTTATCGCAAAATTATCCCAACCCATTTAATCCTTCGACCAAAATCGAATATCATCTGCCTGCTAAATTGACGGTAAGCATCATCATTTATGATATCACCGGCCGGCAGATGCGAAACCTGGTTCACGGCATCCAGCAAACCGGGCAAAATAGTATCACCTGGAATGGCCTGGATGATGCCGGAAATCCAGTGAGTGCGGGTGTGTACCTCTATAAAATCCAGGCAGGTGATTTTACGCAGTGCCGGAAGATGGTGTTGATGAAGTAGCATCGGGTGGCGATTACCCTTGTTTTGATAAAACAACAAAATTTTTTTAAAAAAAAGATTCTTTGAAGAGATATGAAAATCGAATATCATAATCTGTACACCCATTTTGTGTTCATTACAGCCAATAGACAGCCTTTGATTCCTGAAAAAAACCGGGATCGCATCGAGAAATATATCACCGGAATTGTTAATAATAATGCCTCGAAATTGTATGCGATTTACGCCAATCCCGAACATTTGCATTTCATTGTTTCACGATCGCCATCCATGTCCGAAGAGCAATTAGCAACAATAGTTGCCGATAAGTCGGAAAAATTTATTAATGAAAATAATCTGGGGCGTGGGCCGTTTGCATGGCAACAGTCAGCATCGGCATTTTCGGTTTCAAAGGCGCATGTTGATAAGGTGTGTAAATATATCCTTAATCAGCCCCAACATCATCAAAAAGTAACCTTCGCTGAAGAGTATGAACAATTCCTTAAATTTTATCAGCAGACGCTGAAAAAGAAATAAGCCAATAAGGTTCGCTTTTGGGGTGATTTTGAGTGGTTACTAAGGCCAATAAGGTTGGTTCTGTGGCTGGATGCGATTTATTATGAAGGCCCCAATAAGGTTAGATATTGGATTTAAGTAGTTACTACGGTCAAGCTGGTTTTTTGAAGGATAC
>DYKB01000099.1 GCA_020722815.1 Caldithrix sp.
CTGGTTTTGTTACTAAGGTTAATAAGGTTTTTCATCAGTCAGATATCATAATTTTGCAAAACCTTATTGACCTTAGTAACCATTCAAAGTGTCCCATAATTTAACCTTATTACCTTATTGGTTAATCCGGGATAAAATAAAATTACTCAGTTATTGATCTGAATAGTTACAAATAAAATTCATTCATTTTTTTTCCGTCTCTTCCCATAGTAAGGATAACCATCCCACGGCGATTCATGTTGAAATCTCGGATCCTGTGTTTTATGTTGGTAATCCTCCAGTTGTCGTTGCAATCCTTGCAAAATGGGCTTCGATTCTGGCTGGTCGGCCAGATTGTTAAGCTGATAGGGGTCATGATGAATATCATAAAGTTCCTGGGCTGGCAATTTGCCGAAGGCTCGGGCGAAGAATATGGCCACTTCGGGATCATTTTGATGTTGAATCAAGAAATCCCGGGTAGGACTGCCATCCACATCGCCATAAGGATGACCGGTCGATCCGATAAAATCCGGATCGCCCGCCGGCCAGCGATCAGGTTCATCATTGCGAATATAAAGCCAATCATAAGTGCGAATGGCGCGCCGGGGATAGCCAAGCCCATTGGGACGGCATAGCGTATGGCGCTCGAATGCCGTAAAAATTCGATCCCGCTGTGGCTCGATCCGGCCCGATTTCTGTGAGAACAAAATGTTTTTCAGGCTTTTGCCCGTCATGTCACCAGGGATTGGCAGGCCCGCCAGGTCCAGAAATGTCGGCGCCAGATCGGTGAGGCTGATAAAGTCATCGACGATGCGCCCAGGGTTGAGATGTTCTCCCCAACGAATCGCCAACGGCACCCGGACACCATAATCGTATAACGTGGTTTTGGCGGGGGGAAAGGGCATACCATTGTCCGAGGTTACGACGATAAGAGTTTGATTCAGCAGATTATGGGTTTGTAAAATTTGTAGCATTCGCCCTAATTGCTGATCATGCCATTCGATTTCGTGATAATAAGCCAGCAGATCCTGCCGTACGATCGGCGAATCGGGCAGAAACATCGGTACTGGCACGGGCTTTGGATCGTTGCCCGATGACAAGCCAAAGTCACTGGCATACTTTCGATGCGGTTCGAGCGCGCCGTACCAGAAGCAAAATGGTTGATCCGGAGCTCGATCCTTCAAAAATGCCTCAAAGTTCGCCGCATAATCAATTGAACTCACGCCCGATGGCACCTGGTGTCGGATCGCATGGTATTCCCGTCCTGTCGGCTTTTGCCAGTATCCCTCTAATTCCAGATTGGCAGGCGAGTAGCCTTTGCCGGTGTAGCCGACAAAATAGCCGGACTTCTCCAATAGATCGGTGAAAACGTTGAATTTTTGTGGCAGCGCGCCATTCAACAAACTGCCCTGCTCCAGTCGCCACATTTCCTGCCCCGTCAGCAGGGCGGCGCGTGATGGTGCGCAGGAAGGAGCGGCACAAAACGCGTGCGTAAACAGAATGCCTTCGCGGGCGATGCGATCAAAATGGGGTGGGCGCACCACCGGATCGCCATAAGCCGAAGCATGTTGCCATGATTGATCGTCGGCAATGCACAGCAGAATATTCGGACGCCTTTGCCGAGGCGACCGATTGCTTGCGCCAGCAGGCAGGTTCAGGCTTATCAGCCCCAGCGCCATCGATTGAATAAATTCGCGCCGTTTCATCATTTTGAAATAAATTCCCGGTTAATTTCTTTTGAACCGGCGAATACATGATTCAAATAGATCTTTTTCCCTTGCCACGCTGCCGGAAAACGTGGCTGCCAGTTGACGGTTCCGTCCATATCAAGGTTTAATCCAAACAGTCCTGCAATTACCGCCCACACATGCGCTCCCGAGCCGGTGGTAAAATTGCGGCTTTGCTTGTAATCGTATTCGCAGTTCAAGCCAGTCAAGCCATTGTGCCATTCATTGGTATCAAAATAGACCTGGCGATACGGATTGTCTCCCAGATCATATTTTTTAATCCGATTGATAATCGCAATTCCATCCGCAGGATCGCCAAAGCGAAAATGGCAATAGGCTTCGAAGGCAGTGGTCCACAGCCAGACGCCGCCGTTGTGGTAAAACCCTGACGGACCTACTTTGCCGCCAATGTTCTGCGGCTCCCGATTGGTCGCCCCCCACTCCGTCCAGCAGCGCTGTTTCAACTGCTCCAGATGACTTCTAATTTTTTTCCGGTCCTGCGCCAGTCCGAACACAAATGCCAGACACGCGTCCTGGGTGATCTGGCGCACGGGATTTCCCTGCTCATCGATCGCATCCACATAAAAACCATTTTCGCTATCCCAAAAAATTTTGTCAAACGCCTGTTGCAATCTTCGCGCCTGGCTGGCAAAATTTTTAGCCTGAACATACCCCAGCCGTTTGCCCAACTCCGCCGTTTCCTGCAACAGCGCAAAATATAAAGCCTGACAATAAGTAACCTTGCCATTTCTCCCCAGGACATCGGCCCAATCCTGGTTCGGCCCCTGTTCGATCCAGCCATCGCCATCGAGATCCCGCCGTTGCAGGTAGGCAATGGTGCGCTCAATGGTTGGCCAGTGTTTACGACCGAAGTCCAGATCCTGCGTCCATTTCACATATTCCAGGATGCTGAGACAAAATAAAATCGGCGTATCGACATCGGGCTTGCCGGCAAAATAGTGCGGCCTGCCTTTCAAATCGATGCGGGTGGGAAAATCGCCCTGTTCGGTCTGAAATTGCGCCAGGTGCTCGATGAGCTGCCGCACCTCCACAAAATTGCCGGTCAATAGCAAGCCCCGGATTTGCCAATGCGAATCCCGAGCGTAAAACTGGGGATAGATATGGCCCGGTAAGGCCATCAATCCATTGGCATGTGCCACTAATTGGTGCATGACTTTGTTGGAAATGGCCAGCCCCTGATCGAACAGCGTATCGGGCGTATGCGCGATGAAAAATCCATCGGCAATGCGCTGGCTGGGAATCTCAAATTTTTCTGCCAATTGTTTGCTCTTGAAGGTCTCATTCAACTCGGCAAGCGGCGCCAGTAAATCGGTTTCAATTTTCCCGCCAGCATAGAGGATCAACAATTCCATAGTCTGATGCGGCTGCAATGTGATACTGCTTTGCACAAACGCGGCGGCGTCGTCACAGGCTTTGCCGGGATATTGCGGCTCAGACCAGGGTTGTTTTATGATTCGATAGCGTCGCTGCCACTCATCATGGCGCGTGGCTGCTGGAATGATGTTCTCTCCGGCCATCAAAAAGGCGGCTCGATATTTTTCATTGAGCCGATTCTCGATGCCGAAGCCGTTTAAATTCGACGATAATTCTACCTTGCCACGAGTTGCGCGATAAAGTGTGTAATAGGGATCACCCAGTGTAAAAATCGCCCGTTCCAGAAACGATATTGGCTCAACGGATTCCGAGCGGCTCTCGATCCATACCCGCTGCAAGCAGATGGGCTGGTCAGGATGAACATAGATGCTTTTACGGATCACCACCGGAATTTTGTTAAAATGATAGTCAACCGCGACACTCGTCAACAGATACCGAAAGCGAATCGAGTCCGCTTCTGCTAATCGATAAAACTGATTTTGGTACCAAATCATGCTTTCCGAGGTTTGAAAAATCGGCATAAATTCCAATTCGCTGCCATCGCCCAGCATCTGAAAATGGCTCAGGGTGCCATTGAGATAGACATCCACCCGGCAGCGGTGATTATAGAGATTCGGCCCCATATTCGCATCGATAGTGGATCGCTGGCTGAGTTTTACTTCCGGAAAGGGCAGTTGCCTCGAATATTTATTTGGATTTTGCCCGTAGCTGCCCTGGCATAAAATGAAAGTCAGCAAAAAGATCGAAATAACGCCGCAGCGACACTGCTGCATCGTGCTGAAAAGATTAGTGAAATTTGCTACCATGAAACCATTGCCATCCAATTTTTCAAGCTATTGGATAAAAAAATTAAGATTTATTTGTTATTTCAAATTTTGGAATTCCGGCTCGAGGCCAGCCTTCGCTTTAACTTTCTCGAATTCGACACCCGATAAATCATAGCCCAATATAGAAATTCCATGCACTTTATGCAATTTAATTTTATTGTCCACATTGGCAAAGACATTATTTTCTAATGTAATGCCACCACTGCCCTCATCCATGAATATGCCGCCGCTTTCATGTCCCACCACCCAGGGTGATTGGTTAATATCATGAATATAATTGGCTTTGATTTGGGAATTGGGTTGATAAGACAGGGTGTAAATGCCGCCGCCATCGGCCAACAGCCTGACCACGTGATGAATTTCATTATATTGAATGATATTATCCCGCATGGCATTTTGGTCCCGATACCAGCCCCAGCCCATGCTGATGCCAGTGTAAGGCAAATCCGCTATCTCATTGTGTTCGACAACTGTCTCACGGGCATATCCGATGGCGATACCACAGGCGTCCGCATAATCCTGCCCGATCCGGTGGATGATATTATTTCGAATGACATTGCGGCTGCAAATTTCCCGCGCATCGTCAGGCTGGTAAACGGAATGAATCTCGGTTTGACGGTCATTGAATTTTGCCAGCGCAATGCCGATACCAGCGTTCTCTTCAAACGTATTGCCTTCAACGAGATTATCACTCGCGGCATGACAGAAATCCAGGGCCGTAGCGCCCAGTTGAACGAATCGGTTCCGGATGAATTGAATATGATGACCAGCCGTCACCGCTACTGCCGCGGGTGGCCGGCCAATAAATTGGCTATTTTTCTCGGTTGGCTCGATGGTAAATTGACCAGCCTGTAATCCCAGGTAACCGTTCCGATTCGGATCGAGCCAGGTGGAGTGGGCAAAGGTGATCCCCTGAAAGCGCAGATGGTGCACGGGCTGATCCAGCGTGCCTTCGATTCGAAACAACGTTTCCAGCGCTGGCGCTATCGCCAGACAGGTGGCAACATCTTCGTTTGACTGCGGAACATAATAAACGACATTTTCTATCGCATCCCGATACCATTCCCCCGGCACATCTAAAAATTCAAAGGCGTTTTCAAAGTGATAACTGGTGTTGGGATGTTTGCCGGGGTAAAATCGTTTGAACACCAGCGATCGCTCCGGCTGTTGTACGTGTACCTTAGCAAAGCGGCTTTCGAACCAGATCGGTTCATCTTCGCCGCTCGTTGTGAATGAATCCAGACGCAGAATGCCGATCGCCCAGCTCATTTGTAATACCATTTCTATCTGCTGAAAATTGCGCCAGGGCATGATCTCATCTAAATCAACAAAAATCTCTTGCGCGGCTTTGTCCCATAGCAGCAATCGGTAATAGTGGTCGGCATTGGGTGTTCTGGCCCGAATCGCCCGTCTGCCGTTGACATAGAGCTGGCGAAATGGCAGTCCGATGTCCGGTGCGCGAAACCAGCCCTCAGACGAGGGAGTCCAACCGGTAATTTGTTTACCCCCCGAAATCAGCGGCGTTTCACCATCAACCGCCCGATAGATCACAAAATGGCCTTTGGTCCCCGAATCCCTGGCATCGAACACCACGGTTTGTTCCAGGAGGTATTCTCCGCCCGCCAAGTACACGGAGATATCGCGAGCCATGTTTCGATTGCTGGCGCGCACCGCCTGCTGTGCGCGAGCGATGGTGTGAAATGGACGCTTTTTCGTTCCAGGGTTATCATCACTCCCCAGTGGCGAAACATAAAAATCACTCACGGGCTGAGAGAATATCGGCCTCGCAGAAAGCAAGAGCATAACCAGGATAATCAGCCATCGCTGAGGGAATGGGAGAATAATGATTTTCATTCAAATCCTTTCCTAATTATCTGCAGACTTCTGCAAAATACAAAATCGTGTCATTTTGCGCGAAGCGAGAAATTTGGTTAATCAACTATATTGATGCGACAGATAGATTCCTCACTCCTCCGCCAGTTGGCGGATTCGTTCGGAATGACAGAAATTTTGTTATTTTGCAGAAGTCTAATTATCTGAAATAGAGACATTTTCAATTTTTACCCCCCCAACCAATCGACGCGCTTGCACCAGGGCATTGGCATGGATTTCATATTCCGCGGGATACAGCAATTTATTGCCGAGACCACTGGATAACATTTTTCTCGATTGTAGCAGCAATGCGCTGGCCTGTTGCGCCCTGGCTCGATCACGGGGGTGATGGGACTGGGCGATGGTGTCCGCTTTTTTTAAGATTAAATCTTGTTGGGGCGTCAGTATCTCGTGCAGGACCTCGAAAGCATCGATCGTCAACTGACGCCGGTCGATGCTGCCGACCAGCAGTTCTGCGGCCAGCAGATTTTCGAAACAGTAGCGATAGCTATAGGGATGCACGATGTGTGGCGCTTCTGGTAGCGTCGGCGGCCATTGTCCATCGGAGTTGTATGAATTGGTCAAATGGAACCAGGCCTGCTTTGCGATTTTTTTATGCAACCTGTCATGTTGCTCGACCAGCTTGCGTCGTACCAGATCTTGCCAGGGACGCAAGAGCCTGGCGATGGGCGTATTCGACCAGGTGGATGCCGTGGCGCCATGCCAGGCACTATCATCATCGAAATACAGTGGCTCAGATAAAGCGGGAATTTCATTACAGGCGCTATCGAAGGTTGTGAATTCACCCATGTCCTTGCAAGCCGTAAGCAGCCGAATCAGTTTTTCTCTGGAGCCGGGAGTTGCCTCGAAGACCTGATCCGGTTGATTTTGATATTTCAATTTAAACCAGCCGTTGGTACCAATGTATTCCGCGTCGTCCGCAAAGATGATCAGTGCACCTTCGGGTTCATTTTCAGGCTGAGCGGAATATTTCCGAATAAGCGTTAGATATTGTTCCAGCGTATAGCCGGGCATGCCCATAAAATAGCGGACGCCAAACTGTGCCACCCGGTCACTGCGCAAAAACATTCGCAGTTTGTCGGGCGCTAAGCCGGGAATCGTCGCAAATGGAAAATGAATGGCCTGTTCGGTTCCGGGCAAATCATATTGGAATGAAAAATCATAAAATGCCTGGTCTTTACGCCGCTCAACTGCTGCGATTTCGGGTCGATTGGGATAACCGTCGGGTCGGTTCGAGCGACTATAGGCCTCAAAATCACCGATCATGTTGCGATAGCCACAGGCGGTCACCTGTTTGGGCACAAAAGAGCGCCAGCCACATTCCGGGTTCCAGAAGCTTTTGGGAATAAAACCCAGATATTTTTGATAAACTTGATTGGAAAATTTTATGCTCCAGATGCCATCGGCTTCAGGAAAATTGGGGAGCATTGGGTGGGCGTAAGGACTGCCCATAAATTCGCACTGGCCTGTGCGTATTGACTGTTTTAATTTTTCCAGTACATCTGGTGTTCGTTGGGCGATCTGTTCAAGGGTGAAACCCGACGCTTCAAAAACAAAGCGCAGATCTGAAAATTGCGTTCGGAAAATATCCAGAATGAGCTCGTAACTGTGGCGGATGACAAATTCGTAGCGCGCTGGCGTCAGATAGGCATAGTTGAGATTGGCATGGAAAATAGCAATATATTTCATTCTGATAAACCCACTTTCGTTTTATAGCCTATCGTACCAGTAACATTTTGTTAACCAGAACATCGCCTTCAGCGACCAATCGGGTAAAATAGATGCCGCTGGGATATGAGCCGGCGTTGAATGTGGCAGAATAATCACCAGGGGCCAAATGCTCGTCGATCAACTCTTCAATGGTTCTTCCCAAAACATCATAGACCGCTAAATTGACTTTTGTCTCTTTTGCGATTGAGTAGTACAGCCTGGTTTGAGAGTGAAATGGGTTGGGATAACACCAAAAATCAAAGCTGCCTGGTGCTCCTGGCGCTTTCGATTCATCATTGATTCCAACTGTGGTGGTATCTTTATAAACCCGAACATAATCCACAATAAAACTATCGGGCAGTTGGGCTAGTTTAATATCACCTGCCCAGGTATCAATTTCATTGCAGAGGCGAATAAATTCGCTGCGCTGAGAAACCGCCGTTCTGGTGCGCCAGGTTGGCTTGCCGTCGACATAAAAAATATATTCTGTGGAATTCCATTCGAATCCGAATGTATGAAAACCATTCTCCAATCCCATCTTATAAACGTCGTATTTTATCGTTTTGTGGTGCTCTTTTTTATAGCCATCCCAATGAAGGGCATGTTGCATGTGGTACGGGTTTTCGTAGCGAAAAGGATATTCCATGATATCAATTTCCACCCCGGAGCGTGCGGGATCGCCAATATACTTTCCAATGGTCGGCGACTGCAGCCAGAAGGCGGGCCAATGTCCTTGCTGTTTCGTTAAGCGGGCGCGACATTCAAAATAGCCGTATCGGGTTTCAAATGTGCCATCGGTGTGAATGGCGCCTGCGCTGAATTTATCACCCCATTGTTTGGTGCGGATAATCAAATGTCCCATTCCATCCAGAAATGAATTTTCCGCCAGCCACCAGCCACCGAAACGCTGGGTGCCCGGACGATAATGCGACCATCTGGTAGAATCCAGCCGGCTGCCCTCAAACTCGTCTGACCAGATTAATTGCCATGATTTTCCTGCCGGCGGTTGGGCCGGTGCGTCTGGAGAATACCCGACAAAACACCAGACCAATATAACCAGCAGCGGACTCACGTTTTTTTTCATATTTTTCCTGTTTTACAAAAAAATAAATTTAACTTATTATTCAAGAAATAGATTCAGGTGCCATCCAAAAGCGATGGCACCTGAAATTTGATACTACTTCAACAATACCATTTTTTGGGTTTTAACGTTTTGATTGGTCGAGAGTCGATAGTAATATATTCCTGCTCCCACCGCCCTGTCAGCGTCATCCAGGCCATTCCACACCACATAATGAGCTCCGGCTGCTAGTTTCTGATTCAACAGCGTTTTCACCTTTTGGCCAATGACATTGAAAATTTCGAGTTTTACATGGGTTGGAGCGGTTAATTGAAATTCTATTGTCGTAGTTGGATTGAACGGATTCGGATAGTTCTGATTCAGCGTAAATTGATTCGGAATTTTGCTGGTCGGATTTTTTTCAACGGCGGTTTTCCAGGTTTCCCATTCGGCTTTTTTCTCAGGAAACCAGTTTAAGTCGCCGAGGGGAAAGCCATCATTACCAGCGGTCAACAGCGATGGCTCGGTGTAGGCAAGGTTTTCTGGGAGCGGCCAGGTATCCACCCGTTGAGCGCTATCTGGATCCCAAAAGATTTCTGCAAAATAGGAGGGCGCTGGTGTGGTTCGCTTTTGATTGCAATATTTAATCAGCGAGTCCGTGGTCGCTGGTGCGTTGATAAATTTTGGATCAATAGTCGTATTATTTTCCGCGACCAATCCCGGATGTCGATCAATCAATGCCTGGGTGCTGTCATTGAACATGGGATAAGCCTGCAGGGTATCGATAGAAGCATACCAATCGGTTATCTTGGGAGAAAGATACCAGTTATTATGTGAGAACAAGAAATTCCTTTCAGTTTCGGAAAAAGCAGTCCCGGTCCCTAAGGAGTCGACGTAAATCAGGCCATTGGGCATCCCGTCGGGTCTAACTTCCAATGGCGTCCAGCCTTTCATTGCCGCATCGACAAACAGGTTGTTGGTAAACGTGGCCTGAACCCACTTCCCGGTGGCCCAGAGTCGATTAACATGATTAACGACCGTGTTGTGATTGAAATAGAATTTCTTAATCGGTATTTCCCAACCGGTATAGATGTCGTTATTCATGTTTTCGAATGTGCAATTTTCAAATGAAATCGACTCAATTGGGTTGCCACGGCAGTCAATCACGCGGCCATTGTCCCAGTTGGGATTGTGTTGCATGTTTCTGAAAATGCAATTGGTCACCGTATAACTGACGTATTTGGCAATATTATTAACAACATGCAAATAGCTATATTCAAAGACGCAGTTATCCCAAACCACGCTGGCGCTGTCTTTGTTGATGGCCATAATTCGGTTCTTTAAATTGCCAGCATCGTCTATGGCTAATACATAAACGTTTTTTAAAAGCATATCACCGGAGCGAAAATGCTGAGCGGAAGAACCCGATTCATTAACGGCAGGTTGTAACACTGCTGGTGGACCATCACCGTCCTCCCCAACGATTTGCAGCGGCCATCCGACAACATCGATCATACCGTTCAGCAAATAGCGTCCGCCGCGCTTGAGCTGAAAAATAACATTAGGATTGATAGGCGTTTTGTCGGGATTTATATTTGCGGCCACGGCTGCATTCAGCGTATTCCAGCCGGGTTCAACGGGTATCACGGTTTGGGCTAAGAGCGGATTTGAGGCTGCTATGAGCAGTATTGCCACAAAACAGAGTGTAACTAAAATTTTTGCCATTGATATTCTCCTTAAATTTATTTTGTGATTCAAATAAAAAATGAATTTACATTATGATCTAAGGGTGTCGCTATCACCTCCTTCAAATAAGATTGGTCTGATCGGACGACATTATTGTCCGCTATCATTTCGCCTGTCAATCAAAAAATATATCGCAATCCCAAATCTCCAGTCAACCCATAATATGCTTTGCTGGTGAGAAAGCCTTCAGTGGGTTGATAAGATACATCCGGTCGATTGGAGATATTGTTCAGATTGAAATAAATTTGCAATCCGCTGGTGATATCCATTTTTAATGATAGGTCCCAGCGAAGATAATCTTCGGTAAAACCATCGGTCTCATCCCGATCACCTACCTCACTTAAAGTGTTGCCTTGAAATAATAAGGAGAGACGACCCGAAAAACCACCAATATCATAGCCAATGGCGATATTGGCGACTTCTTCGGGTTGTAAAATCATCCGTCCTGATCGAGTGGTATCGACGTCAATCAGCTTACTCCAGGGAGGCTGATTTAAAATCTCTCTTTTCACATAGGTTACCGGATATTTCGTTGAGGTGGAAATGCGCGAGTAGTTGGCATTCAAAATTAAACCTTTGAATAGACCAGGCAGCCACCAGAAATGGGTTTGCAAATCAATTTCAAAACCACGCACAAAGGTCGGATGTGGATTATTGACATAGTCATTCAGCTTATATCCTTTCGTATAAGGCGGCAAATTTTCCCGGTCGGGATTTCGGATATAGCGCGTTTTGCTATAGAACAAACTCTCAATTTCTTTGTAAAAGCCAGCCAGTGAGAGCAGCCCCACTTTATTGGTATAGGTAGTGAGTGCGACGTCCAGGTTAGTGGCAATTGCGGGATTCAAATATGGCGTTCCTCGATTCACGGTTCCGCCGGTTGAGTTGATGCGAATATAAGGCGAAATGTAGTTAAAATTGGGTCGGGATATGGTTTTGGTATACGCAGTGCGTAAATCGAGCCAATCGGTTAACTTGTAGCGCACATGCACCATCGGAAACCAGTTGTCAAAAGAGCGATGTGAGGTTGTATCCTGAATATCACCAACCTGGTTGTACCCGGAAAGCTGCACTGTATTGATTTGCGCCGTGAAATCGGTTTGTTCGGCTTCAAAGCGGGCACCTGCTAAGAGGAAAAACCGCCGACCCACATTGACTTTTGTCAGGAGATAGCCTGCCGGAATCGTTTCGGTATTTTCATAATCATTCGCATCGGCATCTCCACGCCGCAAGTATAAATGACCAATACGGTCGATCACGGTGTTCAGGATTTCCCGGTCTAAAGCATAAGCCAGGGCATAATCACCGTCAAGAAAATTTTTTGATTGGTAATCGGGATCATAGAAATTTTCCATCCCTAACCAGCCGGATGATGAAAGAACAAATTGTTTTTCCGGGAAGGCCCGACGAAGTGAATCGGCACCCCAGCCGTAATAATAGGGTATCCATTTGAGTTGATTATCGATGGACCGAGATTTATAGCGAAGTTTCCCACCGAATTTGATGCCGCCATTCAATTGCTGAGAAAAAACAAACGGAATTTCGAGGTTGAGTTGCGCCGATAAATCCCTTTCCTCACCCTTTGCGGTTCGCAGATTGCTTTGCATCAATGAGGTTTCCATTAGATTGTTTTTTGCAGTCTGAAACACTAGTTGAGGACCTTGATCATCCCGCAAGTCATTGGTAAAAGCGGAGGCCTCGGAGAAGGAAAAGTCATCGTTCCGCTTCCAGTTCTGCAGGGATAACGCATGCGCCAGGTTCCAATCCACTTTTGCAAACGTGAAGTCATGTTCTCCAGACAGAGAATTCGAAATCACATCAGTTGCGATGTCACGCTGTAACAGGACATATTCATGTGCTCTTTCACCTGGATTATATCGGTCCTGTTTCTGCAGGATATCCCGATCCAGCCGGCTGGCAAAGTTACTAAAATTCAGTTTGCCCCACGCAAGCTTGTAATCCATTATAAGACTGGCACCATATCGTCTACGCATTTCCGAACGGTCGAGCAGGGTCAGGTTGGTAATTTCTATCGGAGCGTATTGTTCCCCTTCCAGTCGCTCCCGTTGCAGCACATAGCCGGCATTCAAATTGTTTGAACCACGATCCGCCTGCTCCAAATTGCCTTGCAGCATAATCCCAAGCCGTTCGTTAAAAAAACGATTACTCACACCGGCCACCCCCTTAAAAGGCTTAAAATTATCCTGTAGCGAGTTATAACCACCTTGCAGAAGCAGCGTCGTTTTAAATTGTGAGGGTGCATCAGAGAGTTTAAAATCGACAGACCCGCCAATCGCATCGGCATCCTTATCGGGTGTCAACGCCTTGATTACCTCGATACCCGCCAACATATTCGGTGAAATCATGTTCATGTCTACACGCCGGTCGCCCATGTCGGTCGCAGGGACTCGCACGCCATTGACGGTGATGACATTGTATTTTGGCGCCAGTCCGCGAATGGCTACTTTTTGACCTTCACCCGCATCTCTGACGATGGCAACCCCAGGCAGGCGCCCCACGGATTCGGCTGCATTCGCATCGGGTAGTTCCTGAATTCGGGCTGATGAGACAATATTCACAATGGAGGGTGCAGCGAGTTGCTGGTTAATGGCGGCAATTTGACCTTCGGCCTGGGCCGTGATTTCCACCGTCTCGCCCTGAACCGATTCAGGGTGTAACCTGATATTTAGTTTGAATACCGTCTGATCTGCCGTAATTTTAATATCGGTAACTTCCTTTTTATAGCCGATGTAGGTAACAACTAATTGATACGTTCCAGGTGGGACTTTGGGAATCATATAAGTACCATTTAAATCGGTTGCACTACCCAGCGAGGTCACTTTTAATATGACGTTTGCCCCAGGAAGCGGTTCACCAGAAGATATATCTGTAACTTTCCCGGTCACTTTTGTATTTGGCGCCGTCAGTGCCGGATAACATAAAAAAAGCATCATAGTGGACAGAATCAGGTGATGAATAAACACGCGTTTCATTTTCATTTCCCTCCAAAAAATTGAAGTGCCGGTTAATCCCGGTTTGGAAGTCTCAGTATCTGGAAATCGACATCGTTGAACTGGGAGCTTGAATGCCAATTAACGACCCTGTAAGACCCGAAAGACAAGGTCAATTTTATCAACAGGTGCTGTCTGCCAAATGTTATCAGTCAGCCGGGAGGTCGCCCGATTTAGTGAATCATTGGCTCCATAATAGAACTCATTTCGACAACTGGTTCATGAATGAATCAGCCAATTTCTCAGATTAATACCATAACTTCTTCTGGATAGTACAATCTATAAACTTTTAAACACGATCTATTCAAATAGTAAATGTCCCCAAAATAAAAATACGCCAAAGGTGAAAGATCCTCGATAATAACAATAAGCATTTCTGACAAACTATCAATTGTTCAAATCCTTCTCATCAATCGTTCCTTTAAAATAGCAAGGAAAATTAAGAAAACAAGTTTGTTATCGTTAGAAAACGGTTTGCAAACAGTTAGTTGTTTATAAAAATCCCTTGAAATTAAGAGAATATAGTATTATCTTTAATAATTAAATTTATCTTAAGGGGATAGCAGTCTATGAACGATAATATAGATGATGCTCGAAAAAGAACCGCGTTAGCAAAAATTTTACAGAATTCTGAGTTCGTTCGATCAGAAACGTAACAGCAGTTACTTCAATATCTGTTTGAATGTTCGATTCATGGTGAAATCCCAAAAGAATCAACCATCGCTCTTGAATTTTTTAATAAAAAACAAGATTTTGATGCCACGAATGATACCACCGTCCGATACCATATTTACCAACTGCGAAAATTAAAGAAATATTATAATGAGGAGGGTAAAAATGCCGATATCAAACTGTCAATTCCAAAAGGACATTATGAAGTCAAGTTTTACGATTATACTCAAAATAGTCAAAAACGAAGGATAATTCCATTATATAATTCAGGTAAAATTGAAATCATTCGCTTCATGTTACTCCTCTTGATGATCGGATTGTATGTCTTGAAAACCTTTCAGTTGGAACAGCGCCGGGATGGAGATATTCGATCGAATAATTTTTTATGGTCTGATTTTCTTGCAGCGGGAGATAATCCGATTATCGTATTAGGTGACCATTTTTTTTATCGGGAGTATCAGGCAAATTTAAAAAGGTGGCGATTTATTCGTGATTTTAGTATTAACGATGGCGAAGCCTTTGATTCTTTTAAAAAAAAGTATGAAAATAAAAATTTGCAAATAAACGAAACAGGTGTGGTGTATTTTTCAACCAGCAACGTCTGGCCACTGCCCAGTATCTTACGAATTTTCGCCGTGAATGATGCCACCCCCACTTTACTCCAACGTTCTCAGCTTTTGCCGACACATTATGTTGAGCAGAATATGATTTTTTTGGGTAACATCGTTACCCTGGGACATTTTGGGCAATTTTTAAAACAGACCTCTTTCGAAATAAACACCGAAGGTGTAAGACAAATTATATTGCATCGACCCGATGGTGACGAATTTTTTTCCGTAAATACACTGGGCTCAATTTGGCATTATCACAAAGATTATGTAATAGTTGTGAAAACGAAAGGTCTGGGCCGAAATACCATTTTAATTATCGCTGATTTTTTAGGATCAGGGGCAAAAACTGCAGCGGAATATTTGACAAGTCCCCAAAAATTAATCGAACTGGCGACAGCGTTAGATTCATTGGATAGCAAGCAGCCTGCATTTTTTGAGTTGCTATTCGAAGTAGAGTGTTTCCGCCAAAAAACTTACCAGTTAAAATTACTATATGCTAAATTGCTTAAAATCGATGAACCACGCAATTGAATTCAACTGGCCCTCTTTTATTGGGCAAGTCAGAATTCCGAATCCCTTAGTGGATTTTATGCTGTTCATGCCCTGGGGAGTAATAGCAGGGTTTATTAAAATTTGCGTTCAATTTGCCATAATCCAGGCTGGTTTTAATGCCACCTTTTCGGTGATTTTGTGCTGGTCGCCGATGGCATTTATTACGGAAACTTTGATTGCCAGGGTTGCGTTCATCTTGAAATGCGTTGGCGGTTAGCGGTTTTGTCATTTAATTTCGATGTTTTTAAAATGCTTGCCTTGAAGATTTGTTATGAAAAAAGCAATTTGTAATCCGTTTGCCAGTAGTTTTTTTAGGCCGGATTATACCAGGCTTCGTTTCAGTGCGGCGACGGATTTTTCAGACTAAAGCGAAAATATTACAACATATTTCATTTTTTTCGATTATGAATATTCAATTAGTGTACCTTTTTGTTCATTCTTTTCGGACTGCAAGGTACAATTTTTTGAATTTTTTTTCAAATCATAAACCGCAGTGTGGTGAGAAAGCGGCTAAATGCGGATCAGTGTTCCCCTGAGCAATGGCATACGATTTGTAAGTTATGAAAATATCAATTTCGCTGGCGGTATAACATTGGATATCCACGTCCTTTTCCGATAGTTGACAATGCAAGGTGAATATCGAAATGCCTTATTCACCGGCAACTATTTTTACCAGTTACAACCGATTCCAAATTAAATTTATGGATTATTTTGACAGCGCATTAGCCAAATCCCACCTGGCGCCTGTCCATCCTGGCTTTTGAAGGCAGATATTTCTGGTGGATCCGTATGAAAAATGTACATATTAAAAATAAGGAGGTTAATTTGAAACAATTTTTTGCCGTGTCGTGGATATTTTTATGCTTTTGGTTTGCAAATTCTTATCGTTAGCGGCTTATCACGGTGGATTTTGAAAATCAACCGCAGTTTAAATGCAATGCTTATGGCTTGAAAACGTATAATCTGATTTATAAACAGACCCCCATCCAAATCGAGGCAACAGGCAGTGATGTTGTGGAAGGCAATTGGCAGGCTGATACCACCAATTTCATGGTGCTGGCCGCGAAATCTGCGGATAATCAGAAAGTCTATCTGGCTATTTCAAATTTCAGAAGTAATTATAAAAATTATGAGATTCAGCTAAAAAATTTACCCTGGACGTCGGCTGATAAAATTAAAGTTACCAGAACCATTGTTGCTGATCCGGACGACCGGTTCACAGAAACCATGGCTTATCAGGATGGCGCAAACAGTCTGCACCTCCCGGTGAACAATATGCCCAGCCCATCGATATTATTGATTCGTCTCGAAAAAGAAGCATCGGCTGGCCTTGAAGTGGCATCGAATTCCCCTGATATTTTTCAAATCAGGCAGAATTATCCGAATCCCTTCAATCCGATAACCACCATCCTGTTGACGCTTCAACAGCAGGAGCAGGTATCTTTGAAAGTTTTTGATCCAAAAGGAAGGGAAATTGAAACGTTGATAAATAGATCGTTAGGCGGTGGTCAACATTCGGTTGTCTTTAATGCCGCCAACTTACCTTCCGGTGTTTCTATCGATCGTTTAAAAGTCGGTGAAATGAGTTTACAACGTAAAATGGAGGTAATTAAATGAATCGTTTCTTTCTGTTCACAAGATGGATGATTGGAATAATAGTGATGTTTGTCCCATTCATGAATGTCTGGAGTCAAACTGCGCCGCCAGT
>DYKB01000187.1 GCA_020722815.1 Caldithrix sp.
GATGATTTCCTCTATTTTTTTTTGATCCCCGGCAAAATCAAATTTCCTATCAATTGTCATTCCCGCATGCTTTTAGCGGGAATCCAGGAAGGGTTGGGTGGTAGTTTTTTGCTTAACTTAATGACATTGAGTCATAAATAAATATAACTTTGGTTTCCTTATGCTTCTATTTATTTTTGTAAATGAGCCTGCTCTAAAAAGCGGGAAAATTATCCTGAAACACGTATTAAGCAGTTTTAATTCAGCTATGTAATTGATGCCAATGTTTTATTCAGTGCTTTCATAAGCGGGAAAGAAATATATCAGCTACTTTTTTTAGGGAAAAAGATTTATCTTCCGGATTATGCATTTTGGGAAATTGAAAAATATGAAAAGCGGATATTAAAAAAGACGAAGCTTATGGAGACAGAGTTTAAAGAGTTTGTAGTTAAGCTTTTATCCAATGTAACTGTTATTCCTAATCTTATCATATCTGATAAATCTTTAGAGAAAGCTTATGAATTGTGTAAAGATATAGATGAAAAAGATACGGTCTATGTTGCATTAGCCATTGAATTTGATTTTAAACTAATTAAGAATGATAAAACGCTTTATAAAAATCTGAACAAATTGAATTTTGAGAAAGTAATTTTATTGGAAAAATTGATTGCTGAAGAAATTTAAACAATTAAGAAAGAATCTATAACTTCGACAGATGATAATATAAAATAGAAAAAAATCTTATATCTAATATGTTAAAAAAATATCAAAAAATCGGATTTGGTTTATAGGATTAGTAAAATTTAGTGATTCATTAAAAACAAATTAATTAGTTGAATATTGATTATTGAGAATTGAATATTCCCCAGGCCCATCCCAATGAGGATTTTCAAATTTTCATTTTCTGCCCAAAAACGCAGAATTTTATTTTTCAGGTACTAAAACCAACCAGATATTCTATGGAGGAATGTTTTATCATGAAAAAATCGTCTTTGCTTTTGGCCTTTTTTTTGGTTTTCCTTTTCCAGTCGGCTTATGGGCAAATGGAAATTATCAAATCCTGGGAATTTGAAACACCCGGCAATGCCGAAGGATGGAGTTCTACCCATAGCCTCTCCGGCTTTAAGGTATCCAACGGCACTCTCACCACCACGATTACCGGCTCCGATCCTTATATGATTGGCCCGGGTAGTTTGCGAATCGATGCCTCGCGCTATTGGCACATCCGCATTCGCATGCGCCAAACGCATGATACCAATGCGGAATTCTTTTGGACCACGACCACACAGCCGGACTTTAAAGCGGGTTTTGAATTCGGTTTCACAGTCGTTCCCGATAGCCAATTCCATGTTTATGAAGTCCCGGTCGGCACTTCCGACAAATGGAAAGGAACCATCACCCGATTGCGTTTGGATCCCGGCGAAGGCTCTGCCCACGCCGTGGCCGGGAAAGGCCAGGTGGAAATCGATTACATTCGCGTCGTGCACCTGGGCCCTCGCATCGAATTGCTTACCTTTGCAATGGATCGACAAGTCGTTACCGCCGGCGATACGGCGGAATTGACGTTCGCCATTAAAAATACCGGCGATGAGGCATTGGCCAACGCCACCGCCAAGCTTGAGATGGAACCGGGTGTTCATCTGGTCGAGGGGGCGGAGATTCGTGATGTGCCGGAACTCGAAGCCGGCCAGACCCTCTCTCTCAACTGGAAAGTGTTTACGCCGGATACGGGCAGTTATTCTGCCGCTGTGCGTTTGCAGAAAGCTGATCAAGCGCTTCTGTTCGCTGAGACGCAAATACAGGTCACTCCTGCACTGCCTGCCTTCCCACCGGAGGTTTCCGCCGCGGCGCAGGCTTGGTCCCCTTTTGCTGAACATTGGCTTTTGGAAAACAGCCGCATTCGTTTAGCTTTTATAAAAGATCGGAAAGGGTATACTCCCATTGTGATTTTTGCTGCTTCGCCGCAACGGTGGCAACAGGTGGGAGTCATTCACCCGCCGGGCGAAATTACATATAAAGCGGTTTCGGGCCAGGTGCAACAGTTGCAGGTCTTCCCCGATTCCGCAGTGGCCGAGAATTCGTCGGACAGCGCATCCGTCACTTTATTGTCCAACTATTTCGATGTCGATGGCACGCGCTGGCAGTTGCGATATCGTTACCGGCTGGGGAACCAAAATCCTTCAGTTGTGGAAATCCGGTACGCCGCAGCCGTTGATAAAAAAGTCCAACTGTTGCATTTCTCCGGGCCGATTATCAGAGCCGGTGAGGGCAGCTTTGGGGCAACCAGGCAAGAAGCACTTTTTCCAGGATTGGAATGGCTCATCGATGCCGAGGAAAGCTCATCCGCGCTCGATGTACATTCGCCCAACGACCGGCGTTATTTACCGCATCCTTACAAAGTAACCGTCCCGGTCATGAGTGTCAGCTCCCGTCCCTGGGTCATCGGATTAAGCTGGGATCCGCTGCAAAAATGGCACGCGGCCTCCGCCTATCCGTCCCCGGTCTTTGCTTCCC
>DYKB01000188.1 GCA_020722815.1 Caldithrix sp.
CTAGTGCCTCGTCTTAAAAGTATTGTCCATAAATTTTGCTATTATAAAATTTCATGCAGCCAATTTGGTACATGTATGTAATTTGTAATTTAACTGGTGAAGTAAATCTAAAAAAATTTCTTCAGCGTTCTTTTTTAATCGGAGTTTATCTGACTTGTTAATTATATTACAAACATAATTTTTTTTTTCAATGATAGTATTTTCGAGCAAATTCCAATATTTGATACTAACACGGTCAAAATGCTGGTTGAGCATATTATACATTAGCTCTAATTGACTAAGTAAAAACGATAAATCCATAAATTTATTTTCAACAGTCAAATGGCGGATAAATCTTTTTAAGGCTTGATCGTATAAATCCTTTCCGTCATAGGTCCAGGTGAATGGGTGATAAAAATACTTGTTCCAGGTATCAGCAAATTTATCAATAAACTCTGCCAGTTCAATCGTATCTTTAGCGGTATGATGCTTCAAGCATTTTTGTCCGAGAATGCCAAACCAGATTTCAACCATGTTTAACCAGGATCCATGTTTGGGAGTAAAATGAAAAATAATCCGTTTATGGTCTTGTTTGAGCCAATTTTGCCGTTTTTCTTTGGAGTCTAATTCGTTTTCCGGGTAATCAACACCGCATAATTTGGCGACAACCCGACAAAATTGATGGCAACTGTGATTACCGAGATTATCACAGAGATAATGAAGCACTTCATCTGATGGTTGCTTCGCCACATGCTCTGTAAATACCTGAACGAGTGTTTCAACTTTATGGTCGTCAGTACATTTACAAAAGACTTTGCCGGTATTTACGTCCAAAAAGCTATAGACATCAATGGTTCCTTTGCGGTTGTGATTCGGTTCGCTATATTGAATGCCATCCTTTCCATTGCCTAATGGTAATGGTGGCGCCAATGCTTCTTTTGCTTGGATGCCAGGACATTCATCCCAAACAAAAAAATATGGCGGCGGATTTAGATATAAATCAATGATGGATTGCATGATGTCAAAAAACTTCGGGTCAGTAATTTGTAAAAAATATTTATGCAAATGCGGCTTTAACGAATGCTTACGCAAAATACGACCCAAGCTTGAGCGACTGATAGTACAACCCAAAAAACATGGATTCTGCGCAAAATATTGTTCAGCCCAATTCAAACTGACGTAATTACAACCGGGAAGTGGATTAAATTGACAAAAGAACGCGGTTACTTTTAATTGAGTCAACTCATCAAAGGTTGTCGGTCGGCCAGTGCGCGGTCGGTCTTGGAGCACCTCGCCTTGCTCGGCACGTTTACCCCATCGGTCAATTGTTTTGAGGTGGTAGCCGGTAAAAGTCGCAATTTCTGAACGACTAATTTTCGCAGAAATCAGCGCGATAATCTGACTACGCGCCTCGACCAATTTTTGTTGAATCGAATTCAGCTTTTTGCTTTTCGTGGCATTGGATAATGCGTCCCAGTTAAATTTATTTATAATCGATTGAAGTTTTTTTTAAATTTATCAATCAATTCGGGAAGCGATTTTTCAATCAGATTCAACCCTAAAGTTTTGATATAGTGACGTACCCAGCGGTCTGAAACATTGCAACCACACGCTTCATTGAGTTGTTTGGCAATTTGGATACCCGATGTTGAACGGCCAACAATGACATTGGCTGTGAACTGTTGAATCAGTTCAGATTTAACTGCGGCGGTGACCTTATAATCTTGTTGTTGACCTTGGCGTTTATCGATTAATGCACTGATATCCTCTCGCTGCAGCGCCTCGATAAGCTGATGAACACGACGTTCGGTTAATCCGAGCATTTCACTGGCTTGATTGACCGTCAATAAATCCGCACTGACGAAAGTCAGAACGATTGTTTTGAATTGAAGCGAATTAGAAGTATTAATCGTCAATTCATTTTTATCGCGTGAAATCAAGATTCGCTGTTGCCATTGATCCCAAATGAGATCAATATAATTTTGAGGCGGCTGAAATTCCGCTGGTTTCATCGGCTCCTTAATTTGACTTCTTTTGTCAATAAATGCTGTTACGCCGTTATGAGTAAACCGTGTTAACAATGAAAACAATGAGCCAATGGGCCAACCCAAAAATTTGGCAATATCATTTCTATTGCCGCCAAGTAAGAATAGCGCAATAGCAATGATCGCATTGACGGTTTTCTCACCGAAAAGGTTCTGTGCGTTATGAATTCGTTTATCTGCCTTTTGCTGAGAAAAAGAAATTTCCGATTGGAATTTTGTCATTTCAGCCTCGACTTTACTGTTAATACGTTACAGCATAAAATAAACAAATAAATCATAAAAGTCAAGGATAAAATGCATAAAGTCAACTAATTATTAATTAACTGATTAGAATATTTCAAAGAACAATAGAAGAATTAATGTTGATGTTTATTGACGTATTTATTATAGCATGCACTTATAGAAATTTTATAATTCCAAGTAAGAGGACAAAATTTTTAAGACAGGGCACTAG
>DYKB01000189.1 GCA_020722815.1 Caldithrix sp.
GGGTTGTGTGATTGACCCATCTCCAGAATCATCTATTGCATTAGCATCGACATAAAATGTTGCTGCATATATTGAACCTTCAACTCTCCAAACCATAAAAAATAAAACGATCATTAATAGTATTTTTAAAAAATTTACTTTTTGCATAATAACCTCCATAGTTTTTTAAATATGAGTATTTACAAAACTTGAAGCTGATCACTTCTCAATTGGCTGCATTAAACTTCTCTTTATTCTCATCATTAATATCTCATGAAAATGAAATATAGGAATATTAAGCATTTTCTCAATAATTGACAAATTGGAAAAAAATGGCATTCTATGTTTATACAGCCTTAATAAATACTCTATAGGTGGAAATACCATGACTACAGGCTGTCTCTGTTTCATCCATAGCGATTCAGCAAAACCAGAAGGCATTAATATAAGCAAATCACATTTACTCATTATTTCTAATTCCACGGCAAACCCAACCCCCTTAAGATAAGTTACTTTTTCTTTAGGTATATTTAGTTTGTAATTGGAAAAAGTATTTTTTCTCTCTCCAAGTGCAAGCCCAGCTTCCAGAACAATATCATTAAAATTATCAAAATTTTCTAATGTTCCCGCTGCCATACCACAAACAAAAATATGAACATTATTAAAAGATCTACAAATATTTTCAAATAACTTGTTTAAGTTATATAAAACTATTTTAACCGGAAATTGTCCCCTTGAATTAATAGATCTTTTTTTCCTATACCTCCATAAAAACCCAATACTGATTTTTTTTTAAATAATGACTCATCAATATCATTTAAATTTAATGCTGTCCTATAATAACATTTGCCTTTATCGCTAAGCTTCAACTCTAGTGGATTTGTTGTAGAAAAATTATGTTTCTTGAGCACATCCCATGGAAGTATATTTTTTTTGAAGTCAAACTTTTCTTGTATTTCTGGGGGCAGCTTATCAATTATTTCTTCCAGTAACTCAGCATCATTTATTTGGAATTGATAAAATTCATCCACCGAAATTCTAGATATATCTTTTGCTAAATACACTTGATCAAAAACTGATAGATCAAAATGCTGAAAAGCACGCAACCTATTTTCTACAGCAAAAAATGCAATTAAACTAATATCATTATGAGCTTGCTTATACTTCATTAAGCATAATATCTGCTCATAACAGTCTCCTAAAGCACCATGTATAATAGTTCCAACACGTTTTTTTTTCATCTGTAATATTCCTCGGTTGTGACCCTATAATGGTTGATAAATGTCCTTTTCCTGCTATTCTCTTCTTCCCAAGGAGGAACGAGGATGGCAAAACGCGGCCGCAAACCCAAATACGACTTAAGTGCCGAAGCCTGTCCCAACGAACAATGCGTGTTATTCGGCAAGACCGGTGCCGGTAACATCGTTTCCAACGGCACCCATCCGGCCAAGGACGGCCGACGTTTACGGAAATTTCTCTGTCGTTCCTGCGGCGGCTCATTTTGCGAACGAACGGGTTCCATCTTTTACGATCTCCGGTCTCCCGAGAAGGAGGTCATGCTGGCGCTGAAGCTGCTGGTCAAAGGGATGCCCCTTCGCGGAGTGGCCGATGTACTGGAGGTTAAACTGGACACGGTGCGCCATTGGCTGGCGGTTGCTGCCGAGCATAGCGAGCAGCTTAATGAGCAGCTGTTGCGGGGATTGAAGGTTACGCAAGTGGAGTTGGACGCTTTGTGGAGCTTCGTTAAAAAAAAGGAGTTGCGTCGGCGAGCGAACCTTTGGAAGGTGAAGTCTGGATCGGCTTCGCCTTGGCGACGGAGTCGCGTCTGATGATTTCGTTCAGGATCGCCGCCTCCGAGGCGGCCTTGGCCGAGCCCTTGATTACCGAAACCGAAGCGCGTTTGGCGCTGGGTCAGTCGCCATTGTGGGTCAGCGACGGCCTGGATGCCTATGGTTCGGCGCTGTTCAAGCAGCATCACCGAGTGGAGACTTTCCCGCGCACCGGCAAACGTGGACGCCCCCGCCGTCCGAAGCTGGTGGCCTGTCCGGGGTTGCGCTATGGGCAGTTTGTCAAGCTGCGGGACGACAAACACCATCTGATCGGCTTCGAAAAGCGCGCGGTTTACGGTGATATCCCCCTGAGCGAAGTGCGCACGGTATGCATCGAGCGACAGAATTTGAATGAACGCCACGAGAGCCGGCGGCTGACCCGTAAGACCTGCGCCTTTTCGAAGAAGGCCAATTGGCTGGCCCGGCAATTGAATTTCCATCAGGCTTATCACAATCTGGTACGCCTGCATCGGGGCCTGACCCTGAAAACGAAGGTCGGCCAGAAGATTAAACGGACGCCAGCACAGGCCTGCGGATTGACTGATCATTGTTGGTCGCTCCGCGAACTTATGTGTTGCAAGAGTTATATCAACCATTAACGGGTCACGACCGAACACTTCAAATTAGACGCAATATTTGTTCCGCATGTTGTTCCCACGTAAAAT
>DYKB01000005.1:0-3823 GCA_020722815.1 Caldithrix sp.
GGTCTTTCATTGATTCATACCCTTACAAATTTCCATTTTAGAATTTTAGGTAATAAACTATATGAGGTTATCAATGGTATCCGGCACGTTTCCGAATTAGTTCTTAACATTCATTAAATTAATAAATTAAATGCCATATTATGTATCCGCTCAAAATGTGTTGGTAGATTTAAAATTAGTTTTTCAAATATGTTGATTTTTAAGCATAGCGCATGAAGCAGAGGGCATAACAATATTGGTTTTCGCGATGCGCCATGCTCTATGCGCTTTGTATCTTAAATTACCCTCCTTTTTTGAGCGGATACAGTGAATCCCTGGTAAACTTTTAAAAAATTATGACATTACATTTTATTTTTCATTGACATTTAAAAATTATTTAGTATATTTAGGAGGATACCTTTTAATTAAATGACTATAACGGCTCAGTTTACACGCCCTGATTAGAAATTGATGACTTTATTCAGACAGTTTTTTGATTTTATTAATAGGTTCTATTCAATTTAATGATTGGACGACCCTTCATCGTATAAAAATTGTATCATTTTTTTAAAATATTGTAACCTATTTGTAACATTCAAGATATATCTTTGGGAATTATACAAAAAGATAGTATGGGTCAAGGAAACCATTAGATGCGAGTCATGTAAACGAGCGAATTTAAATTAAAGTGAGAGGCAAAAAGTGGAAATCCATACCGCATCACATTTTGAGGAATCTTTAAAGCGAGATACGGATAAAATTTACCTGACTGTTTCCGAGATGGCAAAACGTGATGAAAGTGCAATTCAAAGCGCATTAACGGCTTTAATTGAATTTAATCCCAAAATAGCTTATGCTGTGATATTGCGAGATCGTTTTATTGATGAACTTGAAACCAAACTAGACAGGCTTTGCCTTGAGTTTTTTGTCCGGCAACAGCCTGTTGCTGGCCATTTACGGTTTGTTTTTGCAATAATCAAAATTGTTCGCGATTTGGAACGAATCGGCGATTACGCTGAAAATATTTCTCGGCAGATAATATTTCTGGTTTCAATTGATCCCCCACTGGATCGAACAACCTACATTGATGGTTTCATCGAATTAGGCAATCTGGCAACTAAAATGTTCCAGGATGCAATTGATGCTTTTGTTCAGCGCGATCCTAAAAGCGCACGTGAAATAATGGAAATTGAAAATAAAGCCGATGTTGTTCGTGCTATATTGAATAGCAAATTGACAGCGCTTCGTCAACAGGAAATTATTCCCCTCGAGGCACTCACCCCGCTTCTCACCATTGCGCGTCGGTTCGAACGTATCACTGACCAGGTTAAAAATATTTGCGAAGAAATTATCTACATGACGACGGGGGAAATTCTAAAGCACCAAGGATCAAAGGAACTGAATATCGTTTTTATTGATGAAGATAATAGCTGTTACAGCCAGATGGCCGAAGGAATTGGTAAATCGATGAAATTACCCCAAATTTCCTTTACCAGTGCCGGATGTACGTCAGCCGCCGCAATCAATCCGCGCTTAAGAGATTTTGCAGCCACTAAAGGAATTGACATTTCGAAGCAACATCCAAAAACAATTGAGCAGATACCTGATATTGAACATATCGAAATAATGGTCACCCTGGCTCCAGAACTAAAAAATATTATCCCCCCAACCGCGACAAAAGCGATCAAATTGACCTGGTCAATTCGTAACTATTGCCAGGAACAACCGGATATCATCGCACAAACCGCAAATTTTGAAAAAGCATATTCTTATTTATATAATCAAATCAATGAATTAGTTCAAGCAATATTGGGAGTCAATAATGATAAACAAGCAAAAAAATAACCCCAAAAAATCCGCCAGCTTTACGAAAATTCTTTCTTTTATCGTGTCTGGGGTCATATTATTAAGTTGTGGTGGGACTGGTGACGACAGCTCAACCGAATTAGTGATTATTCAAAATACCGGTTCTGACACCATGGTAAACCTAGCGCAGGCCTGGGCAGAAGAGTATGCCAAAATTGATTCGAATGTTTCGGTCGAAGTCTCTGGTGGCGGCTCGGGCACTGGTATTGCGGCCCTGATAAATGGCACGGTAGATATTGCCAATTGTAGCCGTAAAATTGAGCCAGAAGAAATCGAAAAAGCCAAATTAAATACTGGAAAAGAGCCAAAAGAATACATGGTAGGTTATGATGCCCTGGCAGTCTATGTTCATAAAAATAATCCAATCGAAGAAATATCCATTGAACAATTAGCCGAAATCTACGCAGAAAATGGCAAAATCGTAAAATGGTCACAATTAGGGGTTACACTTCCCGATGGTGCCAGCGATGAAATTATTTTAGTAAGCCGTCAGTCTAATTCCGGCACTTACCACTATTTTCGTGAAGCAATTTTAGGACATGGAAAGGATTTCCGATTAGGAACCCGCGATTTACACGGTTCAAAAGACGTGGTCGAATTGGTTTCCAAAACCCCCGGCGCTATCGGATATAGCGGAATGGGTTATGCGACGCCAGCAGTAAAAATGCTAAAAGTTTGTAAAAAAGCAGGAGAGACTGCGTATGAACCGACTGTTGAAAATACTTTAAATTTCACTTATCCGATCGCTCGCCCATTGTTGATGTACACATTAGGCGAACCAGCGGCGGCAGTCCAAAAATACCTGGATTGGATTCACTCTACCGCGGGTCAGAATGTCGTAAAAGAGACAGGTTATGTCCCGCTAACCCTGATGCATCTGAAATAAGCTAAAAATACAAAGTTCCAGGGCTGGTTGAATGGTTCGATCAATACATTTTTTTCGGTTCCGACTTTCATAAACCAAATAACGGATTTTACTGACGATAAATACTAAATAGCTAAGGATAAATGAGTAATGTCCAGTCGCAATCGCTGGGAAATTTTTAGTGAACGCTTAATTGAACGCATCATCTGGTTATGTGGTGTCAGCGCCATCCTGTTCGTCTTTGGTATTTTTTTCTTTGTCTTTCGGGAAGGTTCAAGCTACTTCTTCCACGGATTCGATAGCGTCGAATTCCTCACCAGCACCGAGTGGTACCCGACTTCACAGAGCAATGTTCGCTATGGTGTTCTGGCATTAATCGCCGGAACCGCAAGCGTAACAGTTCTGGCCATGCTGCTGGCAGTACCTTTTGGATTGGGCGCCGCGATTTTTATCTCCGAATTCTGTTCACCAAAGATTAAAGAAACCTTAAAAATCGTCATCGAATTATTGGCGGCCATCCCTTCAGTTGTGTGGGGATTTATTGGATTGACGGTAATGAATCCATTGATTATTAACTTGTTCAATGCCCCCATTGGCTTAAACGTATTGAATGGCGGCATAATTCTGGCACTGATGAGTGTTCCCATTATCGTCTCCATTGGCGAAGATGCGTTAAAAGCAGTTCCGGATTCCTATCGCGAGGCAGCCCTGGCACTGGGAACGACCCGCTGGCAGCTTATCTATCGCGTCCTCATTCCAGCCGCTAAAAATGGATTACTGGCCGCTGTATTGCTGGGCGTTGGCCGGGCTGTGGGCGAAACCATGGCCGTATTAATGGCCACCGGTCATGCCGTGAAAATTCCAACCAGCCTGCTGGATTCAGTCAGAACTTTAACAGCGACCATTGCGGCTGAACTGGGCGAAGCCCCGGTTCATTCCGACCATTATCAGGTATTGTTCATTATCGGAATTTTGCTCTTTTCCATCACTTTTATCATAAATTTGACGGCCGATTTAATTGTGAAGGGAATTCGGAATCAATAGAATCCTTTCCATTGGTTGGAATGCCTGATTTTTCTCGTTCCAACGCTCCGGCGTTGGAATGCCTGATTT
>DYKB01000005.1:3923-8169 GCA_020722815.1 Caldithrix sp.
GTTGGAATGCCTGATTTTTCTCGTTCCAACGCTCCGGCGTTGGAATGCCTGATTTGACGCTTCGCGTCAGTATAGTGTATCCGAGATGGGGTTGCATCAGTAGCACAAAATTAAAATCAAATACTGGACACAACGACCCGAATGCATTCCCACGCAAAGCAGGGGAACGAGGGAAATGGGCGTGCATGGAACCACGAGCTAATGCTCCTGGCAATTTAATAGTAATGTATTGAAATTCATATAATTATCGCCATAAACTGAAGGCTAAGAGGAACGAGAGAAAGCGTCCCTGAAGTGAAAATGACCAAAACAATTTGAAATTTATTCCTTAAACGCATATAATTACTGAGAAAAACGTATATCCTATGTTTACAGAAACAAAGCTGGGAAAACGGAAAGTATTTACGGAAAAGGTCGCCCGAACCATCTTTCTGTCAATGACTTTGTTAATGATCATGCCCTTATTAATTATTGTGGGCTACCTCATCTACAAAGCATTTCCGATTCTCTCCATTGATTTCCTGGTCAAAAATCCAATTCACGGCATGCGTGCCGGTGGCATTTGGGCGCCACTGGTGGGAACGATCTACCTGGTGGTTATTTCCTTATTGATTGCAACCCCCATTGGCGTATTGGCAGCCGTCTATTTAAATGAATACGCGCGCGAGAACTGGTTCACCCGGATTATCAATCTGGCAGTCGTCAATCTGGCCGGTGTCCCCAGTATTGTTCACGCCCTTTTTGGACTGGGTGCTTTTGTGCTTTTTGCCAGGCTGGGACGTTCCATTCTGGCCGCCTCGTTAACTTTGGCCATTATGACCCTGCCCGTCATTATCGCCAGTACCAAAGAAGCATTGGCTTCTGTTCCCATGGCTTTTCGGGAAGCCTGCTGGAATGTGGGCGCCACGCGCTGGCAAACGATTCGCAATATTGTGCTGCCGAATTCTATCAGCGGAATTTTAACGGGTATCATTCTCCAGGTATCACGTGCAGCGGGTGAAACCGCACCGATTATGTTTACCGGTGCCGTCTTTTTTAAAGCAATAAAAGCAGGAAATATCTTTGCGTATGGCCTTTTTGACCAGTGTATGGCACTTTCGATGCATCTTTTTACCATCTCAACACAGGTGCCGGACGTGCCGGAAGCACTCCCGTACGGAACGGCTGTTGTCTTGTTGACCACCGTTCTGATTGTTAATGCACTGGCAATAATTCTTCGGGTATATTTAAGATCACGGAAAAAATGGTAAATCTTACGAAAAAAATCGAAATCAAAGATTTGCATGTCCGATATGGACATAAAGCCGCCATCAACGGCATCAGTTTTGATATTTATCAAAATGAAATTATTGGCGTTATTGGCCCCGCGCAGTCCGGAAAAACCACCTTGTTACGTGTTATTAATCGCACGATAGATTTCACGGTTGGGGCGCATGTTCAGGGTGTGGTCAAAGTCGATGGTGAAGATATTCGGCAGGTTAAAAATATCTATGAGCTCCGCCGAAAAATCGGCATGGTCGCCCCCTTGCCGGTGGGTCTTCCCCTTTCAATTTATGATAATGTTGCCTTTGCCCCGCGAATGGCGGGTGTTCGTCGTAAAAAACAACTCGATGAAGTCGTCGAACGCTGCCTGACTCAGGCGGCACTCTGGGATGAAGTGAAAGATCGACTCAACAGTCTGGGAACCAAACTTTCCGGTGGTCAACAGCAACGACTCACCATTGCCCGCGCCCTTTCACATGAACCGCAAATCTTATGTCTCGATGAATTCTCGATAGCAATCGATCCCGTCACCACCATGCGTATCGAGGAAGTGCTTAAAACACTTCGATCACAAATGACGATTATTCTGGTCACCAATCTGGTGCAGCAGGCGCGGCGACTGGCAGACCGGACGGCATTCCTTTTTAATGGCGAATTAATCGAAATCGATAAAAACGCGATAATTTTCTCTGATAATCCGGCAAATCGAAAAACCTACGAATATATCAATGGAATTTTTGGATGAGCGAAAACCGATACAGTATCGAAACCAATAATCTGAACCTCTGGTATGGTAATTTTCAGGCACTTATCAACGTGCACGTGAAAATCGTTGAGGGGAAAATTACCTCGTTAATCGGCCCATCTGGCTGTGGAAAAACCACGCTGTTGCGCTGCTTTAATCGGGTGAATGAGCGCTATGGAAATGTCACCACCACTGGTGAAATTAAAATCCTGAATAAAAACATTTATGATCCCGATATTTCACTCATCGAACTGCGCAAAATGGTCGGCATGGTTTTTCAGCGTCCCAATCCCCTGCCAATTTCTGTTTACGAAAATGTCGTCTTTGGCCTCCGAATCCACAGTGAACGGGGCACGCTCAATAAATCGAAAACCAACGACGCCGTCGAAACCGCCTTGCATGCCGTTGGACTCTGGGATGATCTCAAGGATAAATTACACACCAAAGCCACGACCCTCCAGTTGGAACAGCAACAAAAACTTTGTATCGCGCGGTTATTGCCGCTAAAACCGAAAATTATCCTCATGGACGAACCCTGTTCCGCCCTCGATACCGAAGCCACCCGAAATATCGAAGAACTGATGCTGGAACTGGCGGGTGAATATACCATCCTCATCGTCACCCACAACATGGCCCAGGCCCGTCGGGTCAGTGACGAATGTATCTTTATGCTCCTCGGCGAACTCATTGAGCATAACCGAACTGAAGATTTATTTATCAATCCACAGGATTACCGCACGGCGGACTATATCGAGGGCCGGTACGGATGAGATATTTTTGTAAATTGGATAATTCTAGTTCACCTGCGGCCTTTTATTTCCAAAAACCTGTTTTGAGTCTATCCAAATATTTTCTGATCATATTAAACTAACCATAAATATCACTTCTGGTAATCAAACTCCAGTTTGGTTACCCACCAATCGAAAAGCGCCAGCTTTTCGGAAAATTTGAATGAAAGCACCCTGCGGGAGGTTGTTATAAAGGTCGGACTTTCCGTTAATCAAATTTACCCATTTCCGATAGCAGCATCCTGAAACTAACCTCCCGCAGGGTTTTTATTCACAAATTTCTCAATTTTCTCTTGATTTTTGCAGAAGGATTGATTATTATAATTTAACAAGGAAAGGAGATTTGATGGAACAAAGTTGGCGTCATACGCATTTCAGGCAAATTCTACCCGATCATTATTTTGCATTTATCATATTTTCACCTCACCAAATTTATCCTTTTTGCTTTAATTCAACCTAATCCTGTTTAATTAATCGCCGTCCGGAGTGCTGCGTCTGTGTCGCAGCCGCCGACGGAGTCGGCGAATTTAATGATTGATTTGGACAGATTCAGTTTTGAATACAAAAATTTTATGCCACCTGCGTTGGCATGGCATCCACATCGCGGATGCACTTCGATTGAAGACATGGCATCCACACAGCGGATGCACTCTGTTTTGAAAATAATATGGGAAAGAGTCGCACGATGAACAAGAAGCAGAAGTCTGTTAGCAAACCAGAGAATTCGGTGGCGGATTATCGGTATCAGAAAAATAAACGGAAGAATATCCCGCCGGCGGGCCTGGCCGCGCAGGGGAAGGTTCAGGAACAGCCGAAAATTACGTACGCCTACGATCCGCACCTGCCGCCGGTGTTGCGGTTCGATGCCACCGGCGCCAGTGATCGGCTGCCGGAATTATTGGAAATTGCCAAACAGCGGGCATTGACGGTGGAGGAAGTGCAACTGCTGCATACGGCGCTGCGCCAGCGGGAGCCGTGGCTGGAATGGGCGGGGAAACGGGAGAAAAAAGGCTTTGAGGTGGACCCGGTAGCGCTGCATATTCACGAACGGATTGCGGCGCAGGCGATTCTGAAAGCGGCAGCGCGGCAGGATGTACAGCGGGATCTGTTTGCGGATACGCAGTTGGAATACCAGAAAGCGGTGCAGTTTTACCAGCACGATGTGGACTGGGCCAACCGGCTGATTCTGGGTGACTCGCTGCAGGTGATGGCCAGTCTGGCGCGCCGGGAGAATCTGGCCGGCCAGGTGCAGATGATTTACATGGACCCGCCGTACGGGATTAAATTTGCCTCGAACTTTCAGCCGGAAATTGGCCGGCGGGAGGTGAAGGATAAAGAAGCCGATCTGACCCGGGAACCGGAAATGGTGAAAGCGTATCGCGACACATGGACATTAGGGGTGCATTCGTATTTATCTTATTTGCGAGATCGACTTTATTTATGTAAAGAG
>DYKB01000005.1:8269-166489 GCA_020722815.1 Caldithrix sp.
GGCAGTGGCACAACTGCTTACATCGCAGAGCAATGGGGTCGTCGCTGGATAACGATTGATACCAGCCGGGTGGCGATTTCTTTAGCACGCCAGCGTATTCTTACTTCCATCCATCCACATTATAAAGTCAAAAACGGAAATGGCAATGGCCTCTCAACCTCAGCCAATCCCGGCAATGGTTTTATTTACAAAACCGTTCCGCATATCACACTGAAAAGCATTGCCCAAAACGTGGGTCTGGATAGCATCTTTGCCAAACACCAACCCATTCTGGATGAGAAATTGAAAGCCCTGAATCAGGCGCTCGCCCAGGTAACTCCCGAATTGCGGCAGCGGCTGACTTACAAATTGCTGGAAAAAGAGAAACGCGAGGGCAAGAAAGCTATTACGGATGCCGACCGCCGGCGCTGGAATCTCCCCAAAGAAGCGTGGCAGGAATGGGAAGTACCCTTTGATACCGAGGCAGAGTGGCCGGAGTCATTGAAATCAGCCTTGCTGGCCTATCGTCAGACCTGGCGCGCCAAAATGGATGAGGTGAATGCCTGTATCGCCGCCAATGCCGAGCCGGAAGAGCTGGTCGATCAGCCCGAGGTGGTGAAAGGCGTGGTGCGGGTGGCGGGTCCCTTTACCGTGGAAGCGGTTATGCCGGCCGAAGAGAATCTGGAAAGCCCCATTGGCGGCGAACCCGATGATCTGGAGACGTTTACCGAATCCCCGGTTTCCGAAATTCCCCCTGAAAATGAACCCGCCAACGTGGAGGCGTACCTCGACACCATGCTGCGGCTGATCCGGGCCGATGGCGTGCGTTTTCCCAACAACAAAGTGCTGCAATTCAGCCGGCTGGAGCCATTTCAGGGCGAATATTTACACGCCGAAGGCGAATGGGAAACGGAAGCGGGCACAACCCATCGGGTGGCGGTCTCGTTTGGGCCCCAGTTTGGCCCCGTGACGGCCTATCAGGTGGAAGCGGTGTTGCCCATTGCGGCCCGACGCGGCTTCGATGATGTGATCTTTGCGGGTTTCTCGTTCGATGGCGCGGCGCAGGCCATTATTCAGGATGATCCCAATCCCAAAATCCGCTGTCATCTGGCCCATATCCGGCCGGATGTGAATATGGGCAATCTCCTGAAAGAAACGCCGAGCAGCCAACTATTCACTGTGTTTGGGAGTCCCCGTACGCAACTCAAAGGTCCCAATGCCGCAGGCGAGTATACCATTGAAATGGAAGGCGTGGATATTTATAATCCGGTGGATAATGTTATTTTACCAACCAATGCGGATAAAGTCGCGGCCTGGTTTCTGGATACCGATTATGACGGCCGGACGTTTTGCATCACCCAGGCGTTTTTCCCGGACCGGAGCGCCTGGGACAAGCTGAGCCGGGCGTTAAAAGGCGTCATCGATGAAGCGCGCTTCGAAGCTCTGAGAGGAACCACTTCCCTGCCCTTCATCCCCGGCAAGTACCAACGGGTGGCGGTGAAGGTGATTGACCCGCGCGGGAATGAGGTGATGAGTATTCATCGCATTGGTAAAAATTATGTATCAACTGACGGGGGAAAATAATGCCTGATCCAAAAGCGAACGCCATCCCGATTCAGCCGGTAGAGAAGCCTATTCTGTGTAATCCGTATGAGGAACCAACGGAACACTGGATTTACGACACCCAAACCGGTGAGCCTTCCATTATGACCGGGCGGCGGCCGGCGAGCTATTGGTACAAAACGCAGAAAACCGGCAGTACGCAGATGAAGATGTTTGCCGAAGAGGAACGGGACGACCTGCCCCTGGTCAATGTTCTGCGGGATGATATCCGGCGCTGGCGCGGTTCGGGCTACGAGGGTGCCACACCCATTAGCAAACAGTTGTTAGCCCATTGGCTGCGAAGCGACCGGGCGCGAAGACTCTTTTTCTGCCAGCAGGAAGCAGTGGAGACGATCATCTATCTCAATGAAATATTGGCGGCGGGCAAAAAACCGCGCTGGAACACCAAACTCAGCAGCGAGGATTATCAGCGCCTGGCCCGTGGTGAGCGGCCTTCGTTTGTGACCGATCTCAAATTAACGGTTTATCCCGCTCTGATTGACCAGCCAAATGAAAAAAACCTGGCGCCGCTGACCCGGTACGGCTGTAGAATGGCGACGGGCAGTGGCAAAACCGTGGTGATGGCCATGGTGATTGCCTGGGCCTTTTGTAATCGCGGGCGTTCCGGGGATGAACGTTTTCCTGGTGCAGCGCTGGTGGTTTGCCCCAATTTGACTATCAGGGAACGCCTGCAGGTGCTGCGTCATGAGAACGAAGATAACTATTATCAGAAATTCGATCTGGTTCCTTCCCAGCTGCTGCCGGAACTGAAGAAAGGCCGGGTGCTGATTACCAACTGGCACCTGTTTGCGCCGGAATCGCCGCATGTGGAAGGGGGAAAAAGCTACACGGTGGTGAACAAAGGTGAAGAGCGCCCGGAGGCGTTTGCCCGGCGCGTGTTAGGCGATCTGTATGAAAAAGCGCCGGTGATGGTGCTGAACGATGAAGGGCATCACGCCTATCGGCCGGCGTCGGTTGAGGAGGAAAAGAAATTAAGCGCCGATGAAAAGAAAGAGCGTGAAGAGGCAACGGTGTGGGTTTCCGGCCTGGATCGTATGCAACAAGCCTGTGGCATCCGTTTTTGTATGGATTTATCGGCTACGCCTTTTTATTTACAGGGCAGCGGTTATATCGAAGGTTCGCCATTTCCCTGGATTGTAAGTGATTTTGGATTGGTGGACGCCATCGAATCGGGTATTGTCAAAATTCCGCGGCTGCCCGTGAGTGATAACACCGGCCGACCGGAGCCCAAATATTTCCAGCTGTACCGGCAAATTCAGGAACATCTGCAGCCCGGTGAAAAGCTGCCCGGTGGTAAACCCAAACCGGAGGTGGTATGGCGGGAAGCGGAGGATGCGCTGATTACGCTGGCGGGTCAATGGAAAGAACGGTTTGAATATATCCAGCAAGCCAGTCCGGAAAAAGAGCAGATTCCGCCGGTGATGATCATTGTGTGTGATAACACGGATGTGGCGGAGCTTTTTTTCAAGAATATTTCAGGCGAAGAAACCATCGAGGTCGTCAACGAAGCGGATGCGGACGATGAAGACGAAAACCAGCCGGCCCGCGCCCGCAAGAAGAAACCAAAAATGAAAGTCGCTTACGGAAAGGGCAAGCTCTTTTCCGACTTTTTCTCGAATCGGGAGCAATTGCGGGCGACGTTGCGGATTGATTCGAAGCTATTGGCGGAAGCGGAGAGCGATGATCCCAAAACGACGCGTAAAGAGGCCGGGGATGCGCTGCGGGAAATCGTGGATACGATTGGTAAACCGGGCAAACCGGGCGAAAAGATTCGCTGTGTGGTCTCGGTGCAGATGCTGAATGAAGGCTGGGACGCCAACAATGTGACGCATATTCTGGGGCTGCGGGCGTTTGACAGTCAGCTCCTCTGCGAACAGGTCGTGGGCCGCGGCCTGAGACGGATGGATTACACACCAGATCCGGCCACTGGTAAGCTGACCGAAGAATATGTCGATGTGTATGGGATTCCCTTTTCGGTAATCCCCTTCAAAGGCCGGCCAAAGAATAAACCAGCGCCGGAAGATAAACCCAAAAATCACGTGCGGTCGCTGCCGGAGCGGGCGCACTTCGAGATTCGTTTTCCGGTGGTGGAGCGGTACGTGTTCGCCCTGAGGGGAAATCTGATTAAGGCCGATGTTTCCAGGATGGAAAAGCTGGTACTTGAACCTTCGCGGACGCCCACGGCTGTATTTGTAAAACCGCAGGTGGGCTATCAAACTGGCCGGCCGTCGCTGGCTGGCAAGCTGGAGTATACCGAGCAGGATCGGGAGCAGTATTATCGTTCGGTGCACATTCAGACCATCAAGTTTGAGATTGCCCGACAGGTGGTGACACTGCTCTGCACGGGCATGGGCAATGGCAAGGCGCGATTGAAATTGCAATCCCGGCATCAGCTTTTTCCCCAGGTGTTGCGGCTGGTGGATGAATACGTAAAACAGAAAGTGAATTTTCACGGCTGTCATCCCAGCGAGTTGGGGCTTGAAATCTATATTCAGCCGACGGTGGAACGGCTGCTGAGCGCCATTGAACCGGATGACCAACAGGGAGAACCACCGTTGCTGCCGGTGCTGAACCAATATAAACCCATTGGTAGCACTGCTGAAGTGGATTTTAAAACAACCAAACCCGTTATTCCCACGCGAAAAAGTCAGATTAATGCAGTGGTCGCTGATACCAATTCGTGGGAACAGATTGCCAGTTTCAAACTGGAAGAATCGCCACTTGTGGTAAGCTATGCCCGTAATAACCACCTGGAACTCACTATTCCTTACGAGTTCTTCGGCATCAATCACAGTTATGAACCGGACTTTCTGGTGAAGCTGAAAAATGAAGTCACGGTGATTCTGGAAGTCAAAGGTTATGAAGAGGAACAAACCCGCGCCAAACACCAGGCCGCCCGGCGCTGGGTAGCGGCGGTGAATCATTGGGGGAAGCTGGGCAAGTGGGCGTTTTGGGTGTGTCGGGATCCGCAGATGCTGGAGGAGGAATTGGGGAGGATTGTTTAAATTTGAATGTGACCTTCACCTGAGAGGTAACGGTCACATCAGGGCAAAGAATTCATGAGCTAAATGATTGTTGAATAAAGTCTACATTAATTTGGAACTTGATTGAATTAAAGAAATTAAATATATCATTCACTACCGTACACTTTTTATAAATCATCTTTAACCACGCTTGTGACCCTCACCCCAACCCTCTCCCAAAGGGAGAGGGCGTAGCTATTCCCTCTCCCCTTTGGGGAGAAGGTTAGGGTGAGGGGTCAGATTTGGCGATTTTAAAAAGTGTACGGTAGCAAAAATATATCAAACGAATCGCCAATTATGATATATCAATGAACGACCTTACCGGTTAAAAAAAATAACTGAATCCTCAATTTTGTAGGAGTACTTGATGAGCGTAACGTTAGCTTTAAACGTTGATCAATTAAAAACATTAATTGGACAATGCAATCTCGAAGAAAAGATTGAATTAATCCGCTACCTCGAAAAAGAAACTTTCGAATCCAGATTCCGACGACTGCTAAAAAATTTGCAGACCGATGAATTGACATTTGAAGAGATTACGCAGGAAGTTGAAAACATCAGGCAGAAACATTATGAAAAAACCAATTAGGATTGTCATCGATACAAATGTCTGGATAAGCTACCTCATCGGTCAATCGCTGGCTAATCTAACAGACAACATATTCACTGAAAGAGTTAAAATTTTATTTAGTGATGAATTATTGGCCGAGTTGATTGAAATCTTATATCGTCCCCGGTTTGCAAAATATTTTTCTTCAGATGCAATTCAGGAATTGTTGTCACTGATTGATGCCAGGGGCGAAAATATTATAATACGAAATCACGTTAATATCTGCCGTGATAAAAAAGATAATTTTATCCTTGATCTCTGTCTGAACGGAAAAGCTGATTATTTAGTGACGGGGGACGATGATTTATTGGTGTTGAACCCTTTCCAACAGACACAAATAATTGATTATCGCACATTTGAAAAAATAATTTTTCCGTAAAGCGCAGGCATATTTTTTTTATCAGACATTTATCCCGTTATGGTTTATGAAGGTAGGAGGTTTTCTGAATAACAATTTACCCGTATTTATCGATGATGACCTGTTAAGACAAGCCGCACAAATCGCACTTAAAAAAAATACGACGGTAGCGGCGTTGATTCAAAATTTTTTAAAGGAATTAATTGCGAACGAAAAGCATCAAAAGGATCAAATTGCGGCTGAATTGGAATTGTTATTTGATAGCTCAAGTACAACAACGTTAAGTTCTTAAATTTAAAGTTAAATCTTTTTATTGAAGAAGAAATAAACGCAGAGACGCTGAGGCCGTAGAAATTCGTAGCGGAAATTCATTGACAGTCAACCTGACCATAGAAATGATAAATCGATAACCATTGAATAGAACTCTTGCTAAAATTAAGGAAAAATTTATAGCCGGAAATTCCATAATAAATTAGCGGCATTTTTAAATCCCTGAAACCACGAAAAGCACGAAAGACACGAAATGAAAAGCTTTTTTTCATGTTTTTGGTGCCTTTCGTGGTCAATTTTATAATTTGTCATGCCATTTAGAATTGTCGGTATAAATAAAATTGCCTTTATTTGAGCTGTTTTTCTCTGCGTCCTCTGCGCCACTGCGTTAAAAAATTTTTCTGTTTTTTCAACTTTGCGTTGTAATCGTAGTTTCCTTTTTAAATGCTATGCTCACGCGCAGGTTTATTTATTCAAAGGCCCTTCCAGTTCTAAAGAACATCCGTTTAATCCACGATGTCCATAATGAATAATGAAGGGGGAAGCTGGGAAAATGCCAATTTCAGGTGTGTCGGGATCCGCAGATGCTGGGGGAGGAATTGGGGAGGGTGGTAATGGATGCGAGCCGGGATTTAAGAGAGTGAATTCACTTTGTTTATTTAACAAAAAGAAAGATAATTGTATGAAACTCCGGGAAATCAGGATCAAAAATTTTCGCTGTTTGCAAGACATTACCCTTCCAATAGATGATACGACCATCCTGGTTGGTGCGAACAATTCCGGGAAAACGGCACTGCTCGATGCATTGAAGCTTGCCTTGCCACGCAATGTGAGTGGCCGCACGAATCCATTTGAGGAATATGACTATTTTATGGCAAGCGAAAGTGACTCCCCGCAGAACAGCGCAGGCATTGAAATCGAGCTCTGGTTTCGTGAGGCTCAGCCTGATGACTGGCCTGATTCCCTGACTCAATCGCTCAACGAGATTATTCAAACCGAACCTGATACGGATATAGATGCCATTGGATTGCGGCTCAGCAGTAAATTTGATCAATTTTCAAAAGAAACGCTAACGAAATGGGAATTTCTGACCCTTGATGGTCAACTATTGGGAGGGAAAGGCGCCAGTTCAGGAAATTTAGCCAAATTTTTAGCTTATATTCGGATCTTTTATTTATCGGCCCTGCGCGACGCCGAGGATGAATTTTCACCCCGATCTTCCCGTTCTCAATTCTGGCGACACATTCTCCGGGATTTAAAGATTCCCGAAGAACAGCGAAACGCATTGGGAGTGGAATTAGAAAAGCTGAATCAGGAGCTATTAAACGCAGATCCACGATTAAAGCAGGTAAGCGAAGTCCTGGATAAAGTTCAGCAGCTTTTTGTAATGACAGCCGGACAGCAGACGTCGATTCAGGCTCTGCCCCTGAAACCGTGGGAATTACTTTCGAAATCAGAAGTTGTGATGAAAAATCCGGGCACTGAGATCAATTTTCCGCTATCAAAATTTGGACAGGGGATGCAGAGCCTTGCGGTTCTTTTTTTATTCCAGGCTTATATTGAAGTCCTGCTGAAACCATCCTTTCAGCCAGAAACAGCGGCGATATTGGCCTTGGAAGAACCGGAAGCGCATCTCCATCCTCAGGCGACCCGATTATTGGCTGCAAACTTGAGTGCAATTAAAAGCCAGAAAATCATCACCAGTCATTCACCTTTCTTTATTCAGGAAATTCCTTTTACACATATCCGCATGTTTCGTCGTGAGGGGAATTCCTCAAAAGTATTTTACATCAAGCGGGCGTACCCGGTCAAGCTTCCAAATGAACAAAAGCTTGCTGAATTTTGTAAAAAGAATACAAAATATCAATAGAATGAAAGTAATTCCATCCTCACCGTCAATGGCCGGATGGAACAAAATGAATTTCGGGAGCTACTAACCATTTACGCACAGCAACGAGAAATCCATGCTGCAATTAAAATGGTCTACGAAGAATCCCAATTTTTTCTCAGCAATCAAGATTTGTCTGATCTGGAGATGTATGCGAAACGGATTCGGGGTGAAGTGCTCTTTGCACGTGCCTGGCTTTTATGTGAAGGACAATGCGAATATTTGCTGTTACGTTACTTTGCGGAAGTGCTAAAGAAACCTCTCGACCAGGTTGGTGTCACCATTATCGATTTTCAAAACAATGGTTCACCGGGTGCTTTTGCAGCGCTGGCAAAGGCGTTTCAAATTCCCTGGATGATGACCTGTGATGCCGACGCGGCCGGGAAAGAATTTATTGAACCGGTAAAAAAACGAGGCGTTAAGCCTGAAGAAATTAACCAGTTGATACATCCATTACCAGAAGATGGAACCGATTTGGAATTATTTCTGATTAAAAATGGCTTTTTTCATGAATATATGGAAATAATCGCGGCAAAAAACGTAAAATTAAATTATAAACCGGGCGATGCGGGTTTTAATGAAGCGCTCGCATCAATTTTACGAAAGGATAAAACAGGCTATATGTTGGCATTGATTGAAAAATTAAGAGCCAGAGGGAACCAGGCCACAAGGATACCTAATTTTTTTGTAAAACTTATAAATAATATCACCAATAAGGCATTATAAGATGAGAATGAAGGAATTCGCTGACACCTGGAATGAATTAAGTCCGATTCAACAGGAAGCTGCGGAATGGAATGAAGGTCCGCTGCTGGTTTTAGCTGGACCTGGTTCAGGCAAAACCAGAGTGCTGACCTGCCGAATCGCCCGTATCCTGGAGGCAACCGCGGATCAAAATTTCCGAATTCTCGGCCTCACTTTCACCAATAAAGCTGCTGACGAAATGCGATCACGGCTGGCCAAATTTATCCCTGATCAACAGAGAAGGCTTTTTATCGGTACTTTTCATGCGTTTTGTGCAGATGTGCTCCGACAGCATGGTATCCATTTAAAAATCAATCCGAACTTTCAGATCTATTCTGAAAATGCAGATTTACAAGCCATTCTGAACGATGCCGTTGAAAAGGCAAAAAGGCAGTACGATTTTATCTCCGACCTGGATAAAAAAACGCTGCCTGTCATTCATCGATTGAAATCATTATTGATTCAGCCAACCCAATGCCGTCACTTATTTAAAGATGCTGAATTTGGTGAGCGAATGTCCGTGGTTTATCCTGAGTATGAAGCCGAATTATCATTTCGAAATGCCCTGGATTTCGATTCATTGATCTTCAAAGTACACGAACTGTTCACCAGTTACCCGGTTTTTGCCAAACGTTATCGAACTGTATATCCTTATATTTGTATTGATGAATTTCAGGATACGAATCAGGCGCAATATGCGCTTATCCAGGCGTTGACCAAAACACCATCCAGCAACCTGTTCATGGTCGCCGATGATGATCAAATTATCTATCAATGGAACGGAGCCAGTCACCAGCGAATTCAGGAATTTGTAACCGATTATGCACCAAAAGTCATCCAGTTGCCTATCAATTATCGCTGTCCGCCCGAAATTGTCAGGCTGGCGAATAATTTAATCAGTCATAATTTTTTACGCCAAAGCGATAAAGCACCCATTCAATCGGCGCTTCGAATCAGAGATGATGCGACCGTCCGATTATTGGGACCCTATCCAAATTTTGAAGCTGAAGCTGAAAATATTGTAAAAGATATTCTCGCACTTCACGCAAAGCATTTAAATTCAGTAGTGGTTTTAGGCAGGAATCGACGTCTTCTCGAAGTGGTTCAAAAGGCCGCGGTGAATGCTGGCGTAAACGCCGTGATTTTACAACGAAAAAATGACTTTACCAGTACCCCGTTTATCTGGTTAAATGCGATGCTGCGCCTGGCCAATGATCGACAGAATGAAAAATATCTGGAAGCGGTAAGTGGTAGTTTTTCACAACTTGTCCCCGGCCTCAGGATTGATATCGCCGAAATTATGGCTTTGGCTCAGGCATCCAATCGGGATTATTTGCAGCATTGGTTGCAGTATCTTTTAAATGAAAATATTGAGGCCGAAATTAAAACGCTGCTTGATCAAACCCTGATTTATCTGGCCGAAGGGAGAAATTTTCAAAATTTTGTTCAACTGGCATTAAGTTGGTTTAAAACGATAGACCGTTCCAGTAGTCAAAAAACGGAAGGTATGAATGCTGAAATTTTTGCGAATTATAAAGCCGAAGCAGTTGTTTGGCAGGACTTAACCAGGGAGATCAAATCTGGTTTTGGTGAGCGAATCACTTTAGCCTCATTTTTACAGGAGCTTCAATTGCGTTCCAAAGAATCAACCCCTGATCCAGAAACATTATCGTTACTCACAATTCATGGCGCCAAAGGCAAGGAATATGATCATGTTTATCTGATTGGTCTGGTCGAAGATGAACGACCTTCGTTTCAAAGTAAACAAAAAGGGGAACGGAGTCCGGAGATGGAAGAAGAACGACGGAATTGCTTTGTCGCCATTACACGAGCCCGGCGGACCCTGACTTTGAGCTATGCCCTGATTTATCGAAATTGGCCTAAAACCCCATCCCGATTTCTGTCTGAAATGGGATTGAAGTAGTATTCGATTGAGGAATTGACATTAGAAATCCAAAGCTTCCACTCATATTAGTGAATGTGAAATAAAAACGTAACCGTCACCTGCCAGGTGACGATCACGTTTATAAGTCATTGTGAAATATTAATGAAAACGCTTTTCCTGTCTATCCTGATCCTGTTAATCCTGTCCTAAAAATTATCACTAAATTTTTTAAATCACCTCTTGAAAATCCCCAAAAAAAGGTTTATATTCTCTCCAGCCAATGAAAACTTCTATTCAAAATCAAACTCAGTCGGAGGAGATATGTTTACCCACAAATCACCGCTTTTAATCCAGATGATACTCGTGCTCCCATTTATATTGGCCCAATTTTTGACGATTCATGCCAGTGAAAAACGGGTTCTCATCTATACGAAGAATGGTGAAGGGTATGTGCATGACAATATTGCCGCGAGTGTGGCGGCGCTTGCCAAAATTTGCAACGACAACAAAATTCAAACTGATGTGAGCGACAGGCCTTCGGTATTTACGGCTGAAAATTTGAAGCAGTATCAGGCGATTATTTTTTCAAATACAAATAATGAAGTATTCGACACCGATGCGCAAAGAAATGCCTTTAAAAAATTTATTCAATCGGGTAAAGGATTTGTCGGGATTCATTCGGCGTGTGCTTCGGAGCGAAAGTGGCCCTGGTTCTGGGCGATGGTGGGGGGATTATTCGTTCGGCATCCGAAATTTCAGCCTTTTACCATTAAGGTAATCGATCACCAGCATCCCGCCACTGAATTTTTGGGCGACACCTGGGCGTGGGAGGATGAATGTTATTATCTCAATCACCTGAATCCGGATATTCATGTGCTGTTGGCGGCGGATTTGACCACACTTGATGATCCGCAGCGAGCCGAATATCCGGGCGAGACGTTTGGAAATTATTTTCCGCTGGCCTGGTATCATCATTTCGATGGGGGACGCGAGTTTTTTACGGCGCTGGGGCATCAGATTGAGCATTACAACGACCCGAATTTTTTGAAACATCTGTGGGGTGGCATTCGGTGGGCAATGGGTGAAACTCATTAGTGTCTGTCCGAAAATACCCAATTTTGTCATTGCGGGACGTTTTTGGCGCCGAAGCATTCCCCTTGAATAACAGCGGAGAGATTGCTTCGTCGCCAAAAACGCTCCTCGCAATGACAGTACCGGCGGCTTTTGCGGACAGACTCTCATTAGAACTGGTTTTGTCTTTAAATTTATTCTGATATCCTGTAGATGGCCATGATTGCAACGCGGTATTTATTTTGGTCGGTGAAATTTGTGATTATCATGTATTCGATTTAATAAAACACCTAAAGAGGACTCCCTCCGGTAAGCAGCTCAGAGAATCCATCACATTGCAATTGGTGAGGTTCTTTCGAACTTCAGGCATTGATGCAAAAGAATTGAGGCGTCTCGAAAAAAAAATTTTGAAACAAAATTCATTTAATACCCGAATAATTAAACGGCTAATATTTAGAATTTCTACAAATTTAATGAAGGGAGGATTCATGTCAATTTCATATTCAGCACCATTATCAAAAGCCTGGCAGCGGATGAAAGAAGCGCTTTTTCGGCCTTTTGATTTGGCCAAATGGTTTGTGGTTGGATTTACAGCTTTTCTGGCGGGATTAGCGGATGGAGGTTCAGGATCAAGATGGGATATTAGTGACACACGCCATTTTGATCTGGACGAGCTTCGGGAAATTCCCCAAAACCTGAAGGATTGGTATGATGACTACTCAGAATGGGCGGCGCTAATCATTATTGGCATTGTCGCGGTTATCGCCTTAATCATTCTCATTATCTGGCTGAGTTCACGGGGTAAATTTATGTTTCTTCATAATGTGGTTAACAATTCTTCGGACGTTTCCCGGCCCTGGCATGCTTATAAAAAGGAGGGTGATTCCCTGTTTCTTTGGCGATTGGTGTTCGCTCTGGTTGCCATCGGCATGATTGCCATGTTTGCCATTCAATTTTATTTTGTTATTTCAGAGTACGAGACCAGTACCGGCAATCTGTTTCTCTCAATTGGTGGCCTGGTTTTAGTGGGGCTCATTTCTTTTATTGTGATTGGTTACGTTTCGTTATTTCTGGATAATTTTATCGTCCCGATCATGTATCGCTATCGGATGACCACGACTGAAGCCTGGAACTATTTCCTGCCGATTCTTCGCCAAAATTTATTACAATTCATTCTTTACGGATTATTTATCCTGGCGCTGCTTATTGGATTGGTCATTGGAATCATCATCATCGGGTTTATGACCTGTTGTGTGGGATTTATTCTTTTTGTTATTCCTTATATCAATACCGTAGTGCTTTTACCAATTATTTATACCTTCCGCGCCTTCAGTGTTGAATTTTTAGCACAATTTGGGGAAGAATTTAATGTTTTCCTGAGCAGTGAAAGTCTTTCTTCTGCTTTGCCGGACTGACATCCAGCACAACTTTAAAATTTACCACCTGTCAGCGTATGACGCAAGTTTTTTTTTTTGCTGCAGCAATCTCCTTCACCTGAGCTATAAGGAATAATTTTATTTAAATCCACCACCGCTTTAAACTGTTTTTCTATCGGGACAAAATCAGACGCACTCGAATTCGCCAAAAAGAGACGTTTCTGCTTGTTATTATTAAATTCGATTTTCAGCATTTCTGGTGTCAGTTTAATATTTCTAATTTCTTCCCAGCCATAAAAATACGAAGTTCTCATCAATTTTCCAATAGATATTCCCGATTTATTTATTGTTATCTGATTTTTTCTCTGCGCGCTTGCTATTATTTTTGGAAACAAGAAAATATAAACTAAGCCGATTAAGTAGTAACAATATTGAATACGGGAGCGAATGTTAATCAATCCAAAAGAGATTCCTGTTAATATCATAAAGATACCAGAAATAAATGAAACAAGCCGGGTTGATTGATCTTTGAATTTCAATTTAAATTTTTGATAAAAAGCCCCCAGAACCAGAAAAATGATGCCAATCATAATCAGTAAAAAGGAAATAAAAACATAATAGCGATGGGATTGGCAATTCCATCAAAACCGCCAACAAATAGACCAAATGCTGTCAATAAAAATTGAAATTTCTCAGCATTCTCCATACGACGGGGCGATGTTTTCGTGAAATATAGCTTAATATCATCCAAGGCCTTTTCTCCTTAAGCTGTTTTTTCAGAGAGAGTACATTTTCCAGGAATCCAACTTTTCAGGGATAAAATACGCGATTTTTATATAATTGTCAAGAAAATATAATTTTTTGTCACTCCTTTATCTGAAATAAATGAGGCTGCTTTAAAAAATTATTGAACTGCCATTCTGTGTGAAGTGAAGAATCTCGTAAGTTATTAAAAAATAAAGGTTTTTCATGCGGCTTCGCCGAGTTTATCCGGAGTGCAACCAAAGGCTTCAAAATGATAAAACAACCCCGTTAGAATCAACTCATAAATTTTGTAAAAATTAAGGCAGTGCAGAAATTGGCCCTATAACTTGCTCTGATATAATGTTCCAGGCCGGTTCTATCTTTTTCGTCCAGTGATGCTGGTTTAAATAAATGAGACAATTTGATAAAAAATAATTTTTTACTTGTGTTTATCGCAATAAATTATTATATTTAAATGTGTTTCTTTAAATAATTTTATGTAATCCGGTATCATTTAGAGTTATCGCATTCAGGCAACGGTATTATAAATACGACTTATTATAAAAAAGCTAATTTATTATAAAAACTATTTGAATTGTGATTTTCTAATTAACAATTTTGTCATATCGATATAATTGATTTGATTGTACTGTTTATTCTGTTAATATATTTTACTTTTATCTTAACCGAATATGTTGCTTTTGGCTTTATGAGGAAACATGAATGGATACGCAATTGGATTGGTTTGAATTTGTGGAAAGAATCCCGCCAGGGATGCATTTATGTGTTTTTTATCAAAATCAAGCAGATCTCGTCGAAATTTTACTTCCTTATTATCAGGAAGGGATAAAAAAACATGAATTGTGTATCTGGATCGCTGCTGAGCCATTAAATCTGACTGATACTGAAAAACTTTTTATTAAAAACTGGCCGGAATCTGTAAATTTTCTTCAAAATGGGCAATTGAAAATCATTTCGCACCAGAATTGGTATTTGAAAGAGTCCAAATTCGAAGGCAACAAAGTGACGGAACGCATGCTGGAAAAGCTCAATTTTGCCCTGGGAGCTGGTTATCACGGCCTTCGTATCGCTGGAAATGCATCCTGGTTAAAACCAGACAACTGGGATGATTTCATCCGTTTTGAAGAAAATATCAATCAAAAAATTACCAATTCTCCTGTTATCGCTTTATGTGCCTACCCCCTGGATAACTATCGTATTCCCGAAATGCTTGAAGTTTTTAGCCAGCACCAGGCAGCGCTGCTAAAAAGAAGCTCGACCTGGAAATTAATAGAGGGCGTCGGTTATCGACGAATTCTGGAAAAACTTTCCCGCCTTTCTTCGGTGGTCGAAGCAATGGTAGATGGCGTGATTATTATCGATTTGGATGGTAAGATAAATTATGTAAATCAGGCGATCTGCACCACGCTGGATTATCTGCCGAATCAACTCTTAAAACGGTCACTTCTCGACCTGGTTAGTGAAGGAGATCGGGCGAATTTTTTATCGGTCATCAGTGAGGTTATTAAAAATTCAGCCGCCAACCATCTCCCGGAATTGCGAATCCGGCATCGGAATAATTATGAAATCTCCATGAGTATCACTTTTTCGATGCTGCGAAACATGCAGGACGAGCCGAATGAGATAATTCTGGTTGCGCGGGATATCACCATCAATAAACAGGCTCGGGAAGCCCTGGCGCATGAACAAAATCTATTACAGGCGCTCATGGACAACATTCCGGATCACATCTATTTTAAGGATATCAAAAGTCGATTTATTCGCATTAATCGTGCACAGATGAGATGGTTTGGATTGGACGATATTGCGAAAGTGCTTGGCAAAACTGATTTTGATTTTTTCGCGGAGGAACATGCGCGTCAGGCCTTTGAGGATGAACAACAAATTATCCGTACCGGCGAACCAGTGGTCGGAATTGAAGAAAAAGAATCCTGGCCCGATGGAAAGGACACCTGGGTTTCGACAACAAAAATGCCCTTGCGAAATCAGCAGGGTGAAATAATCGGCACATTTGGTATTTCGCGCGATATTACAGCGCACAAACGCGCTGAAGCCGCTTTGAAAGCCAGTGAAGAGAAATACCGAAGCATCTTTGAAAATATTCGGGATGTTTATTATGAAACTTCACTGGATGGAATCATTCTGGAAATTAGTCCTTCGGTTGAAGAGCTATCAGCTTATACGCGTGAGGAACTCATTGGATCTTCATTATCAAATTTTTATGCGATACCGGAAAAAAGAGCGGAATTAATTAAATTATTATTAGAAAAGAATAATTTGCCGGATTATGAAGTGGCGCTAAGAGATAAAAATGGCCGGCTGGTTTATACTTCACTGAATGTTAAAATAATCAAAGATCAGACGGGAAATCCGCTCAAAATTGTCGGTTCCTTACGTGATATTACCGAACGAAAAAGGACCGCGCTGCTCTTAGAGACATTAAATACCGCTGCCCTGGCTATGGAACATGCCTTAACTCTGGAAGAAATTTTTAACGCGGTTGCAACCCATCTGCAAAAGTTAGGTTTTGTAACCACCCTCTTTTTGCGGGATGAAACGCAAAAAAAATTAGAGATAAAATTTATCAGTAAACAAGATCAACTCGTCGATGACCTTACCAATTTACTCGGTTTTTCCCCATTGAATTTTTCAATACCCATCGAATCCAGCTCCTTTTTTCATCATACAATTTATGACCGGCAAACTCAATATATTGATTCACCGACAGAAACCATCCAGCAATTACTTCCGCCAACTTTATTGGCGCCGGTATTAAAATTACTGGATCAATATCATCTCACCCGATTCATTCGGGCACCCCTCATCATTGACGATCAGGTGATTGGGATATTATCGGTTTTTTCAGATGATTTAAGTGAAAACGATCTCCCCTCAATTACGGCTTTTGCCAATCAAATGGCAGCCGCGTGGCGAAAAAGCCGTTTGCTGCAGGAATTAGTCACCAACATGCAAAAATTGAAAGAAACGCAGGTGCAGTTACTCCATTCCCAAAAAATGGAAGCCATTGGTCGACTCGCCGGCGGTGTGGCGCACGATTTTAATAATCTGTTAACAGCCATCACCGGTTATACGGAACTGTTAATTGATAGCATCCCGTTTGAAGCCCCCATGCAGGCAGATTTAAAGGAGATAAAAAAGGCAGCCGATCGGGCCGCCGCATTAACCCGCCAGCTATTGGCCTTCAGTCGTCGGCAACCACTTCAGACCTCGATTACGGACCTGAATAATCTGGTCATCAATATGCAAAAATTACTCAAACGATTATTGGGTGAAGATATCGAGTTGATTACCATGCTTGACCCCGCATTGGCACGGGTAAAAGTCGATCAGGGACAAATTGAACAGGTATTAATGAACCTGGCAGTCAATGCGCGCGATGCCATGCCGGAAGGGGGAATGCTTACCATAAAAACTGAGAATATTATCCTGGAAGAGAACTCTGCTGAAGCAATAAAATACGCTCATAAAGGAAAATTTATTCGGATGTCTATTTCCGATACTGGTATCGGCATCGAAAAAAACATGCTGGAAAAAATTTTTGATCCATTTTTCAGCACAAAAGGCCCGGGCGAAGGTACAGGGCTGGGACTATCCGTTGTTTATGGTATCATCCAGCAACATGAAGGCTGGATTAATGTCACCAGTGAGCCAAACCAGGGAGCCATTTTTGAAATTTTCTTACCCACTTATTCTATTGAAGCCGAAAGCGAGTTGGAGGAAAAAAATGTTTTGGCAGAACTTCGTGGCAATGGGGAACGAATCCTGTTGATTGAAGATGAGGAGATGATCGGAAAATTCACCACCCGCATCTTAAATCAAAATGGCTATCTCGTCTTCTCGGCGAACAGTTTTCGGGATGCTCAGGAGCTATTTATGCGGGAAAAAGGCAATTTTGACCTGATTTTTAGCGATGTGGTTTTACCCGACGGAAGTGGATTACATCTGGTAGAACAGTTTTTACTCGAAAAACCGAATCTGAAAGTCCTACTCAGCAGTGGCTATACGGATCAAAAATCCCAATGGCGTCAAATTCGGGGCCGTGGTTTTCGATTTCTCCAAAAACCGTATGTCTTTACAACCTTGCTGGAAATTATTAAAGAAATCTTAAAATCGTAATTTATGTCAAATCTGTTTTAGGGTGTGCTCTCAAAAATAAAAGGCAAAAAAACGATACGCACCGGGTTAAAAAAGTTTTATCGTTTTTTTTAACCGGACGTTGTCTTAATCGCGGATCAACACCTTTTTAATAAAATTTACAAACAAAATGAAAATCGACCGTTTACTCTCCATCATCATCTATCTATTAAATCGCGAACTTGTCAGTGCCAGGGAACTGGCGACCCAATTTGAGGTTTCCTGACGGACCATTCAACGGGATATGGAAACACGCTGTTGTTCCGAAATTCCAATTGTTTTTCCGTTCAGGGGGCACAAGGTGGATTTGGTATCGTTGAGGGCTATAAACTGGACCGGCAATTAATCAATTCCAATGACCTCTTTTTTATTCTCACCGGATTGGAAAGCATCAGTTCGACCTTTAAAAAAAACAGATTCATTCCACACTGGAACTCACGACATAAGGAGAGTTACTATGGACAAATTTTGTCATTCCTGGGGTATGATGCTGAGCCTTCCGGGTGCGCAGGGTCCTGCTGAAAATTTTTGCAGTTATTGTTCAGATGAAAAAGGTCAACTGAAACCCAAAAATGAAATTCAAGCCGGGATTGTGCCGTGGTTGCAAAAAGCGATCGAAATGACAGCCTCCGGTTTGCGCGAAGCGATTCGTAGTGCGGAACCCGGCATGTACGAATACCAACTGGAAGCGATTCTGGAATATATTTATCGCCGCGAAGGCGCAAGTGGCCCTGCATTTACCTGTATTATCGGGTCCGGACCAAATTCGCTGATTTTGCATTATAATAGCAATCAACGTCAAATGCAGGCAGGAGATGTGGTGGCCAAGGATGTTGGTGGAGAATATGCGGGGGTTATCGTGCCGATATTACACGAACGTATCCACTCAATAAAACATGGTCGTACACCCTTTCAAAGGTTTTAAACCTTTGAAAGGGTAGATTTCACCTTCCTTTATTGAGGGGATACACACGAACCATCCCCATCAATGGTAAATTCAGTCCGCCACAACGGGAAATTTACGAATTAGTCCTTTCTGCCCAAAAGGATGCAATCAAACTAATGCAGCCTGGCAATAAGACCCGCGTGGTTGAGACCAAAGCCCGTGAAGTCATCACCGCGGGATTACTCCAGCTTGGTATCATGAAGGAAAAAAATGAAATTCGTAAATTTTTACCACATGGCGTCTGCCATTCCCTTGGTCTGGATACGCATGATGGCTTTCCGGAAATATTGGAACCAGGAGTTGTTATCACCATCGAACCAGGAATCGATATCAAGCCCGGAGACGATACTGTTCCCGCAAAATATTGGAATATCGGCATCCGAATCGAAGACGATATCCTGATTACCGAAAATGGCAATCAGGTTTTATCAAAAGCGGTTCCAAAGAAAATTTCAGAAATAGAAAAGTTGATGAAAGCCAGTGGAATTGGGAATAGTAAAAAAGTTGGTCAATAATAATGAAAGGTTGAATGTTTGGATTTAATTAATTTTTAATTTCAGAAGTACGATAGATGCTGAAAAATCTCACATTCAATCGATTCCTTCATCAACCATAAATCGTTAATCTGCATTCGCAAATCATTTTTTCACAATTCATGGTAATAAAATTAATCTTCCATTCTATCTTTTCGTCATGGACTGAGGGCGATGATCAATATTTGCGCCCCAGGACTGTTCCGGCTGTGGCCCCATCGTAAATTCAATTTCACCACCAGCGATGATGTCTTTATGCTTTAACCACGACAACTGGTGTGGTTTACCGTTAAACATGGCCTTTTGAATAAAAATATTCTCGTCTGAATTATTGATTGCTTTGATCACAAACTTTTTTTCATCGGGTAGATGCAAAACTACTTCCGGATATCGCGGTGAACCGATGATATATGATGGTTGACCCGGACAAACCGGATAAAAACCAAGAATACTGAATATGTACCAGGCCGACATCTGCCCGTTATCCTCATCGCCACAGTAACCATCGGGACCGGGGCCGTAGAGCGTGTCAACAGCCTTGCGAATCTGCTTCGCGCCTTTCCAGGGCTGGCCGGCATAATTATAGAGATAAAGCACATGATGCACCGGCTGATTTCCATGCGCATATTGTCCCATCTGGCAGGCAACCATTTCGGTCATTTCATGAATCTCCTGCCGGTAATGGCCATATTTGAATGTTGGTGCTGTTTCAAATAATGCATCCAATTTCGCGATAAATTTTTCATCTCCCCCCATAAGCTGGATTAATCCTTCCACATCATGCAAAACTGACCATGTATAATGCCAGGCACTGCCTTCGGTGAAAGGTCCTCCCCATTCCGTGGGATCGAAATCCGGACGCCAGGAACCATCGGCGAGCCGACCACGCATAAAACCGACCTGTGGATCGTAGACGTTGCGATAATTCAGTGAACGGTTTAAAAACACCTTCGCATCTTCACTCTTCCCAACGTCGTTAGCAACCTGCGCGACACACCAGTCATCATAAGCAAACTCGAGCGTTCGGGCGGTGGCTTCATGAACTTTATCGCAAGGCGCATATCCTTTTCGAATGAAATCCGCGAGACCAGTTCGACCAGTGGCACCACCACCTGTTGTATCCGTGGCATCACGATAACAAGCCTGATAGGCGGCTTCCCGATCAAAATCATTAATCCCCTTACTGAGTGCATCAGCGATGAGCGATTCCACATGCGTCCCGATCATGCAATCCCGATAGCCCGGACTGGCCCATTTGGGAAACCAGCCCCCTTCTTTAGCCGCATTAATCCAGCCGCGAATCATGGCCGCATCCAAATCCGGAAACAGCAGCGTAAAGAATGGATAAACCGCGCGAAAAGTGTCCCAGAATCCATTGTCGGTAAACATTTCGCCCGCGTGAATCTGGCCATTATATGGACTATAGTGCACCATTTTCCCGAACCGATCAAATTCATGAAAAATTCGGGGAAACAGCAGCGCCCGATAAAAATTCGAATAAAAAGTCGTTAATTGTGATTCCGAAGCGCCTTTAATCGAAATTCGCGAGAGTAGTGTATTCCAGGCAATCTTTGTATTGGCTTGCACTTCATCGAAAGAACGATTTCCAATTTCAGTTGCGAGATTCTGTTCTGCCTGTTCGTGACTGATGAAGGACGTCCCGATTCTGAAATGGACCGGCTCATCTGGGGTTGTATTGAATTTTAAAAAAGCGCCAACCTGCTCACCTGAAACATTCAATTGCCCTGTCTGTTGAGAATCCGCCGTGAAAGTGCCCGATTCGGAAACCGGTTTATCACACAGCAAAACGAAATAGCAACCAAAATTTTCCGGAACGCCGCCATGATTCGATCGGGCAATACCGGTTATTTTTTTCCCATCCGGCGTCAGGGCAACTTCTCCCTGAAACGCATCCAGCAGCAAGATGGCCGATGATGATTGCGGATAGGTGATTCGAAAATATCCACACCTTTCAGTGGGCGTTATTTCCACGATAATGCTATCTTTTTCCAACAGAATCTGATAATAATAAGGCCGTGCGATTTCATGCTGATGTTGAAAGGCCGATTCGCGTTCATTCCGCTGCATTTTTAGCTCCCCAATCATGGGCATCACCGCAAAATCGCCATAGTCACCAATCCAGGGGCTTGGCTGATGGGTGGCTTTTATTCCATTAATTTTATCTTTCCCATATTGATAGATCCAGCCGCTGCGTTCACCTGTTTGGGGTGTCCAGGCAGTCATTCCAAAGGGACTCGCAATGGCGGGATAAATATTCCCATGTGAAAATTTATATTCTGAATCGGTTCCGATTAAAGGATTGACAAAATCCACCGGTAACTTTGGCGTCTTAACCGATTGACAGGTGATGAAAGCAACAAGGAGGAAGCAAATTAAACAGGAAATTTTCGACATTTGGCGCCTCTTCTCAATAAGTTAGAATTTTCATTGACTACTGATTTCCGAAAAGTGATAACTGGATAAAATTAAGAAAATAAGAGTGAGAATGCAAGCAGAATTTGAAGAATCGGATTGAAATAGTTTTTTGAGTTCAATTCAAAATTGACTGACTCGGCATTCGGCGCGAAGTAAGGAATGTCGTAAGTTATTACATAAAGTTTCGACTCCGGTTCAGGGTTCAATCGTTCCCAGTTCAGGGTTAAGAAATATGAAAATTCATTAACGATCTTCCATAATTCGGGAAACAAAAGTTTTCTAACCGTGAAGCCTGAATCAACAAACCGAAGTAGTTATCAATATTGATGAAGCAGCCAGGCCGCCACCAGAATGGAACGCGGATTTAAATGATCGAACGGATTTTCACCGATAAAAAACTTGAAATTTTATTAAATTAACAAGGCTTTTAGGTGTATTCACTACCGTCCACTTTTTCATAATTCCTCTTTAAACCACACTTGTGACCCTTACTCCAATCCTCTCCCGTGGGGCTGATCTTGACCCACATCTGGTTACTGGACACGGGGAAGTGGCCACTCCCCTTCCCTGATTTGAAAGAAGCGGTTGGGGAATGGGTTAGAAAATAGTGTTGATAAAAAGAAAATTTAACTTTTCTCCTGGTCACGATGAAACTTAATTCAAAAAATATTTCTTTGTGATGTCCGCATCCTTTTTTACCCATCCCCTGGCCCCTTCCCTAACAAAATCGGGAAGGGGAATTCGTCATCTCCCCGTGTCCAGCAGAAAATATGGGACACGATCAGCCCTTTGGGAGAGAGCGTAGCGATTCCCTTTCCCGCGGTACCTGAGCTTGTCGAAGGGGGAGAGGGTGAGGGTGAGGGGTCAGATCTGGCAAAATCAAAAAGTATACGGTAGCAAGTAGTTGTAGCGCATAATAATGGATTAAAAGTCATTTTATTGATGAAAAATTCATCGGTTACTTCTGGATCATGAGTTATTACCACTGAACATTGGTCTGCGACGCCGGCATCATGAACTGCTACCACCGAACATTGATCTGCGACGCCGGGATCATGAACCGCTATCAGCCAACATTGATCTGCTACATCGGGATCATGAACAGCTACCGCTGGGTTTTAATAAATTATCGAAAGATAATTTTCAAAAATGGTTTGGTTTTCCCGGATCCGGTTCTGTTTCAACGTTACATTTATTTTTAATTTTGGAATTATCTTGTGCGCGGTGGGCTATCGAAATAAAATATAAAAAGTTAACAACTTCTCCGGTTCGCTGGTTCCGGATTCATGTTTAATCGTTCGAAGCCTTCGTTTTGAACTTTCATCACCCTGAACCGGGAACCATTGAACCTTGAACCTGCGTGGACTTATTTATAGCGCTTCAGTTTCTGGCAATTCAATCGTCGATACAAAATATTGCAATCCTTGTGGTTCGGTTTGGCAAAGCCATTCCCCATTGGGATCAATTGTACCGGAAGGCGAGGAACACACAAACTCTTCGGGATAACAATTATCAACCGTAATAATCCAGAGCTTTCCAGCACTGGCATTCATTTTCAGATTGGCTTCATGAAAATTCCAGCGGATATTATCAGTTACGGCTGAGGAGCGTTCACAATTAACGCCATGAAAGATGACCTGGACCCCCATTTGGGCCAGTTCCCGACACAGATAAGAATTAGGCAATTGGGTACAGGCGGGATTGGCCCAGAGGTCATTACTCAGGAGGCCTCCGATTTTAATCCCCTTGAAATTGAAAATTTGCAAAGGATGGCTGGAGAAGGGATCAATTCCGGCCAGATCTGGCTGATTTCGGGATGTACAGTGTAAAATCTGGCTATGAAAACCGAGATAAGTCCCATCCGGAAGATAAAATCGAATTTGATTATGGATAAGGCCATCTTCCGGCTCCAGAAAACAGGTACCCAGCGCAAGCCCCACACCCAATTCGCGCGCTTTTTGCGTCACGCTTTGCAAGGCCAGGGCAACTTTATCGACATCAAACTGATGACTTAATCCACTTAATGAACCTTCCGGTGTTAATAAAATATCCGCGCCAACATCACCGGCAAAATCAATCGCATTCAATATATTTTCAACATTGGCGTTAATGTCAGTGGTGACGGGTAATTGTGCTCCTGCAATTCGAAATAACATAAATCCTCCTGATTTAGCATGATAAAGCGATTTTTGTCAAATTAATTGTCAAACCCGGTAATTTTAGATTATTTGTGCAATTCAACATAAAGTGAAAAATAGATGAACCACCAGATAAGCGCAGCCGAAAAAATAATGATGGCTGCTAGATGAATTCGGTTGATTAAAATTATTGTTTGCGTATTAAGTTCTTCAGTTTTTCTTTGAGTCCAGAAAAAATCAATAAAGATCGCGATCGGAATTAAAATTGAACCCGAAAGCATGATATATGGCCAGAGACTATCAGCCGGATAATAGCCCAGAAAAGCGTTCGCTGCAGAAATAAAGCCACCGGCTGGTATCGCAAGCATCATTAATACACGAAACAGGGAACGATTTCGTTGCAAATGAGTCATTGTCCTCAATACTAAATTAAATGGTTAACAATTTAAAACAAAAATTTGATACGCTAAATATAATAGAAAATGATTAAATGTCAAGTTAAATTCTCATAAATTTTCAATAACACGGAGAAATCGCTTATTAAATCAGGGTTCAGGATAATTTATGCCCATCAGAAATTGAATGCCGGTTAAAAATGGACTTCTTCCTGAAATAATTTTGCTTGATTATTTTATTAAAATTCCATATACTATTTCAAATTTATTCCGGGAGTAATTTGGGCTATTACATGATACTTGAAAAACTGATTGATCGACTGAAGAACCTGAAACCGCGCTGGCTCTGGATTTTAGGGGGAATTTTTAGCCTCCTTTTTATCTATTCATTAATTCTACTGCTGACATTACCAAACGTCGCCTGGTTAAAAAAAGAAAATCCAGTGGAAACGGCAATGATGAAGTATCGCCAGGAACAGGAAAATAAAAAGAATGATACTAAATCTTCACACGCCAAAACAGTCAAAAAGCTTTCAAAATGGACGCGTTTATCACGGATATCTCCCTATTTAATACAGGCAGTGTTGATTGCTGAGGATGATAAATTTTATCAGCATGAAGGATTTGACTGGGAAGAAATCAATGAATCGTTAGAAAAAAATATCAATAAAGGGCAAATCATGCGGGGGGGCTCGACAATTACGCAGCAATTAGCAAAAAATCTTTTTTTGAAACCGACCCGCAATCCAGTTCGGAAATTTCGGGAAGCATTAATTGCAGTCAAATTAGAAAAAGAATTAAGTAAAAATCGAATTCTGGAATTATATTTAAATGTCATTGAATGGGGAACCAATATTTATGGAATTGGTCAGGCTTCCCGTATTTATTTTAATAAAACACCCGGTACTTTAAGCGTTTCAGAGGCCATTCGACTGGCTTCGGTCCTGCCAAATCCTCACCGATTTTCTGCAACCAGTAATCAAAGCCGCCGCATGCAAACCAAGCGCCGCTTAATTGTCAACCGAATGCTGCGACGACATGTCATCTCGCAGGAACAATATGATCAGGCGCTTATTGAGCTTGGTTTGTAACCATTCACACGGTGGATCAACGCGGTCATTCCCGCATGTTTTGGGCGGGAATCCATATTCCTTCCAACAAATGGATACCCGATAGAAGCATTCGGGCCGGACAGGCGCTTTTTTTTAATAGACGTGAAAATGGATATCCTGGTTTATAACGAATTTAAAAAAATAACGGAATCTCATTTAACTGATTGATGAGTACATTAGAATTCGATTTGAAAAGTTTTTATTTGATAGGGATTTATCGGAAAATAGATCGCATGACCTCGCTGGGCCAACTTTTCACTTGACCATTCCAATAAATCAGTAAGTGAAACCGAACGTGCCGGCCGCGGAAAAGTGATTTTTACATCGGCTTTTTCGCCAATGCTTTCATACACCCGTAAAATTGTCTGATTCCCGTTATGTGCCAATTTAAGCGCGGATAGAATAACAGGATCTGGCTCAACAATCATAAAAGAGGAAGCTGGTGGATAATTCCCCTTGTGCATATCGGTAAATAGATAAACCAGTGGAATATTAAACTCGAGTCCTTTTTGAATACTATTACCCTTCTTACAGTTTTGAGGATGCGAACTTAAAGCATACGAAAAGCTATGAAATCCCTGATCGAATGCACTATCAGCCACGACCGGAGAACGAAGTACACTCATCCGAATCGTATTTCCCTTGACATCGAAACCATATTTACAATCGTTAATGATCGTTAATCCCAGTTCCTTATTTGAAAGATCGCACCATTTTTGTGCCCATACTTCCTGGCCATTTTTGGGACGGGTAACAATGCCAAATGGAACATCAAAACTGGCGGTTGGATTTGAAATCTGAATTGGAAAAGCAATTTTCAGCATTTTATTCCGTTCCTGCCAGTTAACCGCTACCTGAACTTCCAGCCAGGACAACGCTTTATAAAAAATATAATTCTGAATAAGAATAGAATTTTGATAATGATACTCCACCCGGATAATTTTTCGAATCTGATTGTCTTCAATAACACCAATATGGGCCGGGGTATTTAATTTTGTGACAGGTCCCAGAAGCCCGAGGTTTTGGACTGGGTGCGTTACAGGCTGATCTGTCTGAATCTGAAACTCGGCGCCACCACCTCGAATCAAATCATGATTTAATTTCTTGTCAAAAAATTCTTTGATTGTTCCAGTTTGTTCATCAATTGCTATTTTTAAAAAATCGTTCTCAAAATTAAATCGTGGGCGGCGCGGTATGGGTTCGGGCGCAGTCCCCGGATGTTGAATGACCCAATAGGTGCGATATCCCATCTCCGGAACATCCTTTGCCAAAAAGACGAAACGGATCAAGCCACCCTGCCGGTTGGTGATTTTAATCGGTACCGCCAGCCCATCCGAATCGAAGATCTCAATTTGGTTCATTCCCGGCTCAGATGAAACGGCAATTTCGAGCGGTCCTGATCGCGACCAGTTTAATGAATTGAAAACGATCAAAGGCAAGGCTTCCCGTTCGCTAAATTGCGTATTGATATTCGCCGCCAGCGTTCCCAAAGCTTCACGCAGGATTTGATTTGTCGTTTCAAAAATTTGTTGATATGACTTCTGCGCTGCCTGATAAGCCGTGGACGATGCCATTCCCGCCAGCAGTTCATATTCCTGATTTGCTAACAATCGTCGCCAACTTGCATGTAATTGTGAAACGGGATAGGTATAACGAAAATGGCTGGCCAGCCATGCAAACATTTCGGCTACAGGTAAAAATGTTTCAGCGCGACGATTATGCCATTTCATTTTAGCCTGTGATGTCCAGCAACCTTGATGTGCAAACGGAATTTCCCGGTTCAGGACTGGTAATGACGTCAACGCCAAAACAGAATCTATCGCCAGTGATAAACTGGCTTGATAATAATCATCTAACCGCCCCATTTTCACCTGCGGATAAATTTTTAATTGGTCTAATTGGAGAATTTTTTCAATATCGCGTCGAAAATTAGATTTCGCTTCAGGTGAAATACCAAAAAATCGCGGTGATTCAATGGCTCCGGGAGAAGCAAGACGTTGGATTCCTTTTCCCATTGAATCATCCACTTTATTCAAAATATTGCGGGGGGAAAGAAAATGTCCCAGCACACGACTTCCTTCAGGGCACTCCCAAATTCGAACATCATTAATGGCCTCAGTATTGAAAAGCGGCAGAATCTTGACCCCTGAATTCTGTAAAATTTGCGGCAATGTGATTGGATAACTAATGTTATTCGGCATCCAACCAATCATGATATCCAGATTGAACTTCTCTTTAAAATAATTTTTACCATATAAAAATTGACGGATCAGGGATTCCCCATTGATTAATGCCAACGCTGGTTCAACCCAGGTTCCCCCAATAACTTCCCATTGCCCTTTTTTGATAAATTTTTGAAACTGAGAAAAAATTTCAGGTCGATACTGTTCAATTAGCCAGAAAGCGTATGCATCACCGCCAGTAAAGCTAAATTGAGGATAATTGTCAAGATTTTCGATAATAAGACGAAATTGATCTAACCAGGGATCATTCAACTGAATAACTGGTTCTGGCTTTACTATCGCCTGTCGGGAGATGCTAATCAACCGTAAGGTCAGGGAATCTGCAACTTTTGTTAATATTGATTGACGTTCGGCCAATTCACCCAAAAGTTCACTGAGAAGTCGAAAATTATAACTGCGAAATGCCTGATATAATTGGTGCTCAAATTCCGGCGTACAGGAAATCTGATGATTAAAAATTTCGGCTGCGAATCGATTTTCGAATAGATAGTTTTCGATTCCCGGAAAAATTGGAACAATTCTGCTGTCAAACGGCAGATCCATGATGTTCTTCTCCTCGGCCTGCATATTATTGAATGTCAATGCCAGGTGAAAATCAGCGACATTTGTCCCTGATTTGCGAAGCGAGTAGTAACCGGTAAATCCCTGACAGTTCGTGCGTAACGATTTACCATTAATCGAATAATCGCCGGTGTGATAACCCAAATCACCAAAAAATTTTACTTCAAATCCTTTAAATATATCAGGGAGTATTAAATTTTTTTGAAAAATAATGTCATTGTTTTCCTGCTGATATTGCCAGCCTTCGATTTGCCAGGGGCTAAAAAAAGTACGAAAAGCTTCATAAATCGAGAATATTGGCAACGGCGCCTGAAATTGCTGCCCGGTCGTGCTAAAACATATTCGAGGGGGGGCCGAGGTGAGGACAAGGCTATCCAACAGGTAATATTGAATACGCGTCTGATAATAAAAAAGTTCACCACCGGAAATTTTCGGTATCCCTGGAAGCTTCATTGTAAAATGATGTGAATTTTCGAGCGTGACCGCAATATTTTCTGCCTCGACAGTCCCCGCATTAAAAATTGTGAATGCGAATTGAATTTGGGGTTGATTTTTAGCATTCAGAACCGAAATTAATTCAGGTTCGACTTTCCAGATACACAAATTTGAATTGGTAACAAATTTTGCAGGCAACGGGAATGGATTCTGCGCCTGGATATGTATCGCCGTTGGGGAAATGAACCGGGCCGATAGCTTCCAGGATAGTGCGCCATTGGCAACTTTAAATAAAAGCCGATTCCAGCCACGATTTACCTGAAAACGAATCGTATCATTATTAAATTTATGCTCCCGTTGAATCCAATGATAATGAATCAGCTTCTGATTGCACCAAATAGCGACTTCGTCATCACTCCCCAAAAAACATTGTACTGGTTGCAAATTTGGCGAGTAAAGAAAAACCTGCGTATAAGCGACCTGTTGCTCCAGGAATGGAAATTTTAAAGTCGCCTCAGAAAAATCGAGAATCCTGTTCGGCGCGTGATAATGAATCCATTGTCGTCCATTTACTTTTTGTCCGCCCCAGCCATAAATTTCCGCTTCGTTTTCAAGATAAGGAAAAGAGAGGCTCTCTTCACCAGTTTTAGCCGCAAAAGGTCCAAGAACCAGCCAATCACGAATATATTCATCCGCTTTAACATCCCTTAACCAACTAAAAAACAATACGACAAAAATAAAGAAAATCTTTTTCTCCATTTTATTTATCCAATTTTGACCTTCTGCAAAGGGAAAAGGGCTTTCCCACTCCCTTTCAATGAGGATTAGGTGAACGGGTATGATGAATTGAAACATCAAGAAAATTATGACATATTCTTAACTTATGAAATTTTAACCTGATTGTCAATATAAAAATGGAAAATTCTGATGGTTTTATCAGAAGAGGCATAAAAAAAGGAAACCTTTACCTGGGCAAAGTAAAGGTTTCCATCATGAGGAACATTGAACTATTTCGGGATATTGATTTTGAACTAACGAAGGAGTACGAATTTTATATATTGTGTTGAATTTTCTTCATTCTGGTGCAATACTTTGTAAAAGAAGACGCCGTCACCAACTGCTTTTCCTGAATCATCACAGCCATCCCAACATTCCAGGTCGTGAGAACCGGCGGCTAGTTCCTGCTTTTCCATGATTGTTCGAACTGGATTTTGATTCACGTCATAAATTTTTATCGAAACGCTCTCCGCCGTTTTGAGCTCATAATGCATCTTTAATTCGGACTGAAGCATTTTAAAAGGATTGGTCGATTGATTATCGTTTTGAAAATTCCGGTACGTTGCATCCTGCACATCATTTTTCAGCGAATGAGTCACCGCTATATAGGTTTTTCGATACCAGGGTGATTGATTCCCGCCAAAGATGATACTCCCATTTTGACATTGATGATATTGAAACTGATAATTTGTCCCATCTGGATTTTGCAGCATAAAATCGATTTCGTTCCAGTCTGTTAGCCACTCCGGTGCCGCTGTAAGCTGTTCATCATTCCCAAGGAAAAGCGTGACATTATCTTCTAAATTTAAAGTAAAAGGCTTTCGGGCAACTTCATCATTGATGTTGAGTGCCTGATTAATCTGAATTGACGTATCAGGCGATACAGAAACTTCATCCCAAACGGATGAACTTGTGTAAAGGTTGTCATCCAGGCTGGCGAGCATCATTGGGCGCACATTTTTCGTACTGAGTTTCGAATTTTCACTAATCAACTGTAAAATTCGATTATATCCATTTGGAAGCCGATTTTCTGATTTCTGAGTTTTTGAAATATCAATACTTTTACTAGACGCTGATTCAATTTGTACTTTTGGGCTGGTCTCCCAATTAACATCATTGGTAATTTCTACGGCTCGTTCATAAGCCGGGACAAAACCTTTGACTGGTTGTCCAGTTTTGTTGGTTTTTGCCATCAAATTGGTAACGATTACCGTACCACATATAATAAGACTTATATTTTTCGTCATCCGAGACATTATATTATGCATCCTGATTTTCATGTTACTTTCCCCCTATTATCTATGCTTAATTTACGACTTATTAGTTATTTTTTTCGTGAATATCGGTCCAAAAAATTGGTTCATGACAATTAATTAAAACGGTTGGTTGACGCTGCTTTCGTTTATTTCTCAAACTTATCAGGTAGAGACCAACCAGTGTAATTCCAAGAATGATGATTGGGATAATGATTAAAAAAGCAATTTTTATATTTTCCATCTGTGTTTCCTTTGTTTGCAAGTTCACTTATCCCTTATGCAAAGGCAATACCAAAATTTATCCTGTTTTTTTATCAGGCGCTATCCTGTTAATTTTAAAAGAATTAACACAATAGCAAAATTTAGAAATTTTATATTGTCCATCCGGAACACCATGTAAATTTTACACGGGATTTGGCAGGAATTTGAAATAGCAATCCATAACTTTATAAATATTAAAAAGTTAGATCAAGACAAGAGTTCCAATCGATATGTAATTATTTTATATCTTGAAGCTTTGGATGGCAGGATAAATTTAATTTTTCAGACTGAAAATCATTTATCGTTCGGGATAGCCGGTAATTATTTTTACTCAAGTTTCGCACATCCTAAAAGGGCTTAAAACAAAGAAATTAAACTAAAAAAGATAGCATTTTAGTATCCCGTCATTAATTGAGAGTGAAAAGACCTGTCATTGCGAGGCGCTTTTTGCTGAAGCAATCTCCTGCGGTACTATAAGGGGATTGCTTCGTCGCAAAAAGCGCTCCTCGCAATGACAGGACATCGCGTTACCCTCCTTTATTGAGCGGATACGCATTTTAGTATCCACTCAATAAAACATGGTCGTACACCCTTTCAAAGGTTTTAAACCTTTGAAAGGGTAGATTTTACCATCCTTTATTGAAGGGATACGCATTTTAGCTCCTAAGTTATTATATTAATTTGACTTAAAAAAATAATTCCAAAAGGAGACTAAAATGCTATCTATTAAAGATACAAAAGAATTGAAGCAAACAAGTCAATTTTTGTAAAAAGTAATTTTTCGGTCAGTTCAAAATTAGTTGAATTGTTACGCCTTTTTATGCTAGCGTGCTGATGTCTCCAAACTAACATGTTGAAATTAAAAGAACTTAAGGTTGATGAAAAATTAAGCTTTTTGTTGTTATTTCCTTTTCTGGCGATTCAGAACGTGCCAAATGGCGGCTGCTGTTGAGTACGGATTTGAGTTTGAATTTTCAACACGCGGTTGAAATTTACCATCATCGCTGGACGATTGAGGTCATGTTTAAAGAGTGTCAACAGCACCTCCATCTCGGCAAATGCCAATCCACCGATTTTGATGCGCAAATTGCAGATGCCACCATTAGCTTAATTTTGTATCTGATGCTCACTTTTCACCAGAAATTAACCGCCTTTGCTACCTTTGGCGCGTTGTTTCAGGATTGTCGTGATGAGTTGATCGAAGCGACCGTGGCCGAAAAATTATGGCAATTATTTTTAGCGATCCAAACCGTCTTCACGGCGTTTTTGGGTATTGATTTTCAGCAAATATATGCAATCCATGGAGGTTACTAGAGTTGATGAACTGATGAAAGACGCGAACCTGTTATTTTTACAGAAAGATTATCAAGCAGCGCTGGCAAAATATCTCAAAGAAAGCGAGATCAGTCCATTTAATTCAAAGTGCTATTACAACATCGGGACATGTTATGAGCGGCTAAATGAACCCCAAATGGCTATCAGTGCGTACCCAAAAGCCTTATTGATCAAAAGCAATTTCACCGATGCGCTCAACGCCCTGTCGAGATTGGGTGGAAAAATGCTGGATGAAGCGGTAAAAGATGCCAGCCTGAACCGTGCCAATAGCCTGGTCATGCAAAAAAAATATGATGATGCCATCGCTGAATACAAAAACTATATCCAAAAAGAACCATTAAATTTTCAGGCTCAGGTAAATATTGCCTTCTGCTATGAACAAAAAAATGAGCTGCAACTCGCCAAACAGCATTATGAAAATGCGTTAAAAATGGATGAAAAGTCTACAAATGCCGTGGAAGGCCTGACACGGGTTGATAAAATATTGAAAGATCAACAAGCCGAAAACTTGAAAAAACAGATAGATGATGATATGGATTCCGGACGTTATGGCGTCGCGAATGTTCGATTACAGCCGTATTTGCAGCTTATTCCAGATGATAAGTGGGCACTCGATAAAACCCAGGTAGTCGAAAAAACGCTGGAACAACAAAATCAAACTGAAACAAGCCAAAATTTGACCCAACAAGCCGTAAAAACGGATGTTTCATCGAATATCGATTCAACCACCCCAATAACAGCCGATGAAATAACATCACCGATACCTGAACCGGTTAATAAAAAAAATCCATGGTGGATATATATCATCATTATTGCTGTTATACTGGCCGCTGTAATTGTGTTAATAAGCCAAAAGAAAAAATCCGAACCAGAGGCGGCAAGAATTAGTCAGGAAATAAAAAATATAAGCGTACATCAGTTTTTATCCGATTGCCATTCTACCAAACGTACGGGAATTGTATCAGTAACAACACCAAATGGTGCCTCTGAAAAGATAGAAGGCAAAATCTATTTAAAAAATGGCAATATTGTCCGGGCAAATTGTGGCGAAATTGAAAGTGTGGATGCACTTTATCGCTTATTGGAAACGGAAATTCCGGAGAGCTTGCTTTTCCAGGAGACAAATTTTACCGCCGAAGCCAATATCTACCAGGTAACCATGCCGTTTCTGGTTCAATGGCAGATTAAGCAGGAAAAAAAGTAGTTAGTAAATGTTTTCTCAATATTTCTTGAAAGGGACAATGCATTCCGTTTAAAGCATGAAAATATTCAGCATTCAAAATTTGTCCGGAATGTACTGTCCCTATTAATCCAGGTGAATAGATACTTTCAGTCAATTAAAATGACAATCAAAATTGGCTATTGCCAGGGTTAAAAAATTTCCATTTTCAAAATCGGTTATCAGGGTGTCCGAGTGGCATTAAAAAATTCTTCAAGGGCATCAACGATAGCCTGGGCAATTTTTTCCTGAAATTCCGGTGTCGGGATCAGCATCTCTTCGGCTGGATGAATAATAAAAGCAGGTTCAACCAAAACAGACAGAAAATCAGTTGGTTTCGTTAAAACGTAGCTGCGATTGTACAGGCCGTAGTCCGGCAATTTCAAAGATTGAAGTAATCGATTGTGAATAATCTGGGCTAATTTATAACTGTGCGGTTGAAAATAGTACGTACTCGTTCCGGAATTCTTGTAGGGGTTAACACCATCCGGCAGTGAGTTAAAATGCATACTAATTAAAACATCGGCATCCACAAACCGGGCTAATTGGGGACGTGTTTCCAGATCGATGCCATAAGCATCTTCACGTGTCAAAAGAACAAACGCGCCTTTTTGTGATAAAATTTTTTTTATCCGCTCGCAAACAACCAAATTGACATCCTTTTCCATAAGACCAGAAGGTCCAACCGCACCCGTATCCGGATTATGCCCCGGATCGAGCGTAATCATTAAACCACGCAATGGTGAAGTAGGCCATTTCGGTAGTTCTGGTGGATCTTTAATTTCTAAAACCAAATTATTACGTTGATATTCAAGTTGATACCCCCAAAGCTGTCCATTCTTAAGTTCGATTCTAAACTCTTGAATTTTATCGGAAATCTTATTCCAGGTAGTCCTTTCAATCAGCGGATGATTTTTGGGGATGTTAATAGTGGGTGCCAGATTTTGTAAATCCCAAAAGGTAAGTACCAGCGCCGCAGGGGATTTTCTGGCATCAATTTTAACAATGGTTGGACGACTTAATCTAAAATAAAAACTACTCCGACGATCTTCATGTCGCAGCCAATTACTTAAAATTCGGACAGGAGCTGCTGGTTTGGCTGATGGTAATACCTGAAGACTATCCACTGGCAGCCAGACAGCCTCACCATCACTGAGAAAAAAGCGAACATAGTTGCCATATTGAGCGGTAAACGGAACGGGGGTTCCTCCCGGAATAAGAAACATGGCATTTCCATGATATTGAATATCCGGTCGGAAAATGGGTAATTCCAGCCTGGCTTGCATGGGGGATGGTGTCCTGTCAATGGTCAGGGTTCCAGGACCAATGAGCGAAAGCGTATCATGGCCGGTTTTGTACAAACGGAACCGAATCATTCGATTATCGGCTTGATGGGTTGAATCAATCAGAAAAGTACCTGTATAGAGGCCCTCAACACCGTTGGCTTTTACAGGTGGCATACCCCCATAAACAGCATTCCCCCAAAATCGCTGACGATTGGCAGGCACTTCGTACAGGGGAAAATTTGATAGCAAACCTTCAATATCCAGAAATGCACTCGCCCCTGGCGAACCCTTAACGGCCACTCGCAACAGGTCCCCGGGCCGAAGCATTATCGGTTTTTTGGGGTATATAAAACTGGTATCGAACTGTAAAGGCGCTGCCGGAGAAGTTAACATATAGTCTGGAATCCGGATGGTAAGATGCTGAGAAATCGTATCTTTACCAGTGGTTGCCTGAGCGTCATAGACCGGATTTTCAGGATCAATCTGAAACATTTTCAAAAAAGAACCATTGGGAAAAAGCTTGATGGCAATTTTATTAATCCAGAACTCGGCAGTTGGTGGTTGAACATTACCATAGATAAAAATCGAATCGCTTGAAAAAACGAAATCATTATTTTTCGGATAAATTATTTGAATTTTGGGTTGCGCAAACAGAGAAAGATGGGTAAAACAAAGAATTATTCCGATAATGATAATAATCGCGTTCCGCATGCGCATTGTCCTTTCCTGAGACGGAATCATTTCAATAAAATCATTCCTGACGCAAAATTTATCTAAGTGAAAATTGAATCAGTTCTAATGTAACAAAATCAATAAGAAAATACTATCGGGCTAACTTATCAATAATTGCACGAAATTTCTGAATATACTCCGGTGTTGTTCCACAGCACCCGCCGACAATCCTGGCACCGGCATCAATAAGCTGTTCCAATTTCGAAGCCATCATCATGGCGGTTTCATTATATATTGTCCGGCCCGCAACGAGTTCTGGCAAACCGGCATTGGGCTCCGCCATAATCGGCAAGTCGGTATTTTCACGCATTTCTTTTACAATCTCAATCATCTGATCAATCCCATAGCCGCAATTGGTAGCGACCAAATCCGCACCGGCGTCGGTCAGGGAAGCCACACAGGTTGGAATATCCTGCCCCATCATGGTGCGATACCCCAATTTCCCTTTCTGATAGGTCATAGAAGCAATAACCGGCAATGGCGAAACATTTTTCGCCGCTTTAACAGCACATCCAGCTTCCGCAACGTCAGACATGGTTTCGATACAAACAATATCAATCCCACTTGCAACCAACACCTTTATCTGTTCCGCATACATTTGAATCATTTCGGTTTCGGGCACCGTCCCAAGTGGTTCTAAAAATTGTCCCGTAGGACCAATCGATGCGGCGATAAAAACATTGTTGCCAGCGGCTTTTCGCGCTATTTCTGCTGCTGCACGATTAATTTCAATTACTTTATCATCCAGATGATGATCTGCCAGCTTGAATCGATTCCCGCCAAAAGTATTCGTTAAAATGATATCAGCGCCGGCGGTCACATAATCCTGATGAATTTGTAACACAGTTTCCGGATGCTCAAGATTCCATTTTTCAGAAGATTCACCAACAGGCAACCCTTTCAAATAGAGCTGGGTCCCCATTGCGCCATCGATAAGCAGGATTTTTTCGGCCAGTTGTTCAAAAAATTTGTTTGGCATTTCTTCCCTTTATTCTAATTTTACAATTTGAAATGAAACGCTGTATTTTTGATTTAATTTCCGGGCAAACTCGATCGCCTGTTCACGTGAACTAAAGCTGTTCACATAAACCAGATACAAAAGTTGACCATCGATATTTTTTGTATTGATGGATACCTTATATCCTGATTTTTCAAAAAAAGTTTTTTGTTTTTGCGCATTCGCATTACTTGAATATGCGCCCACCTGGACGGTAAATCGTTCCCGCTCGTTTTGAGATTGATTGGAATATTGGGCAGTTCCCAGCATTTCAAGGTTATTGGGATCCGGCCTCGGTGCTTTTTCTGGTACTTCAGGCGATTGTACGGATACATTGGGCTGGCTGTTCGAATTTGGCCCGGTATTTAACTTTCGCAAATCCCTGGCAGCAAGTTCGCGATAAGGCGAATTTGGAAAATCATGCTGAAAGGCACTTAGCTTTTTTTTAGCCTCATTTAATTGATTTAGCGCCACCAAACACTGAATCGCTTGATACGCAGCCACATCCCGCAACGGAGAATCAATAAAATGCACCACTAAATCGTTATATTGTTCACGGGCCAGATGATAATAACCCGTAGAAAAATAATATTGGCTGATTTTAAATTTTGCATCATCGGTGTAATTTGATCGCGGATATTCTATCAAAACCTGTTCATATAATCGCAGCGCTTTCCGGGCATCTGGTTCAATTACCGCCTTCAGATAGACCAGGGCCGCACTCTTACGATTCGAACGTTCCAGTTCTTCCAGTCGTTTCCGAACCTCTTCGACCGACCGCCGACCCAGTAAGCGCTCCACTTCCTGGCCAGTCACCACATACGCGATAAAAACAAGAAAGAGTATTACGTTTAAAAATCCATTTTGGTTGAACATTTTCAGCGTTCTCCCGCGATATAGCGAATCGATGGCGTTGCCATCGATCGAAATTTAAACATCATATTTAACCTGGATTATTCGTAAATTTTGCCACTAAGGCCCTGAGACATAAAGAAACAAGATGTTACAGATTATGATATAATTTAGTTTGATTTTGCTTCTTTTTTTGAACATGGAAAAAATAAAACAAATTTTGATTGCCAAATTATAATATTGTATTAAAAATCCTTTATTCTTCTTCGTGCCTTCGTTTCTTCGTGGCGATAAATTTTTCAGGTTAAAATCAAATTCAAAAAAAATACCATTTAACTTTGAAGTTCGTCACCAGTAATTGAACTTGTATTGGGAAGCACCAATTGAGCGTTGCTCCTTAACTGTTCAATTTCAGTTTCATATTTTTTTATCTCTTTCTTTAATTTACGAATGAAATTTTTGTACTGAATAATTTTAAAGATAGAGAAAATCATCCAGAAAAAAACACCCATCGCAAAGGAAATGAACATCACCAGCCATAGCTTTAAAGGGGCAGATTGCCATTTCCAGAACTGAATTTGAACTTCCTGATCAGTATTCTCACCAGCGAAATAAATGATGATTAACATCACGATCACCCAGAGAATCGATCTGAATATCCACATATTTTTCTCCTTTTAAAAGCTAAATGGAGCATTAAATTTTTACCAAAAATTCTAAAATGAAACTTTTTTTTCTGATGTAGTCATTTTCAGTGGGAAATTGACCCCCTTTGTATCTCGCTCATTTTCAAAAAGCGAAAATGGGGAAGAGATCCGGCTTCCTCTCCCCCAAATTCCGTTTTGGGGAATTTGGAAGAGATACAGAGGGGGTCAATTTTGAATTCATTACCACATAAATGTCAATTTTAGAATTTCAGGTTATAATTTTTAATTACAGGTAAAAGGGATATTGAATGCTTTTTATCGTACATACCTATTCTTGCACATTTCCGAATAGTGTATGCCCTTCAGCCGCAACGATTTTCACCCAAACCATATCGCCAGGTTTCGATTTTATTTCAGGAAAAACAACAATTTTATTTGTATCCGTTCGACCTTTGAGAAAACCTACTCTTTTCTGGCTGGGTCCTTCAACTAACACTTCGTAAATTTGATTGATTTGAGCCCGATTTTTTTCAAGTGTTATCTGATTCTGTAATTCAATCAGCCGGGTCAATCGCTCCTGTTTTTCTGCCTCACTAACCGTTTCAGGCATTTGTGCAGCTTTGGTTCCTTCCCGGGGATTGAATTTAAAAGTAAATGCATTATCAAACTGCGCTTGTTTGACCAAATCCAGCGTATCTTCAAAATCAGCATCTGTTTCACCCGGAAAACCAACAATGATATCAGTCGTCAAGCTAATTCGGGGCATCTTCGCTCTGGCCTTCGCCAACAAATTTAAAAAATGTTCTTTCGTATAATGACGGTTCATTAATTCCAGCACCTTGTTCGATCCGGACTGAACTGCCAGATGAATATGTTGACACACGGGTGGTTCTTCCGCCATCACCTTGATAAGCCTTTCTGAGAAATCCTTTGGGTGCGAACTGGCAAAACGGACCCGATAAATGCCCTGAATCCGACTCACCGCCTGGAGCAACTGCGGAAAATCAGTCTGGCCATCATGGTACGAATTCACATTTTGACCCAATAATGTGACCTCTTTAAATCCTTCAGCAACCAGTTGACGTACTTCGGCCAAAATGTTTTCGCGGGAACGACTGCGTTCCCGGCCCCGTAAGTAAGGAACAATGCAATAAGCACAAAAATTATTACACCCCCGCATTATGGCTACCCAAGCACTCACTCCTTCAGTACGCGCGGGATAAATATCGGCATAAACTTCAAAATCAGATACATCGGTTTTATAAACCTGGACCTGCTGGTGATTGGATTCAATCTCTTTTAACAGTAACGGTAATTGGCGATAATCATCCGGACCAATGGCAAAATTTACAAAGGATTTCTCATCCAGAATTTGTGGCCCCAATCGCTGCGCCATACATCCCAAAACACCGACAATCAGATCAGGATTTTGCTGCTTCAAAGGTTTGAAAGAACTGATTCGAGCTGACGCCCGGGTTTCAGCATGTCTTCGAACACTACACGTATTGACCAGAATGAGATCAGCATTCTCAAACCCGGCTGTTGACACATAACCCATTTTATCCAAAATACCGGCGACCAGTTCCGAATCATATTTATTCATCTGGCAGCCATACGTTTCAATATAATATCGCTTTTTCCGATTTTCTGGCATATATAAAATTACAAAACTTTTCGATGATTGTCAATTAAAAAACTGGTAAATTTTGATTTTTGCATAACAAGTTCACCTCTCCGGCTCAGGTGCAAAAATGATGGCAATTTTTGATATACCCGCTTAAAAATACACATTATTCAATTTTCATATTTTTCATCGCCATAAACCGTAAAATAAGTGGTCGTTATTACCAAATTTTATTCAGGTTATTACGTTGGCATGATTTCACCCAGTACGAAATTCTGATCGGCTTTGATTAGTCTTACCGAATGAATTTCATTAATAACTTCGGGATGTGCTTTAACGCGCACCCGGATATAATTGGGCGTCAGGCCAGAAATAAGCGCTGGCGATTCTTCCTGTTCAAAGAGGACTGGATAAATTTTACTTTCATTTTGTCGATAAAATTGCATTTTTTTAACCTGACCAATTTTTCGCAGAATTCGACTCCGGTCTCTTTGAATTTCCTTTGATACCCGATTTGGAAATTTGGCTGCTTTTGTCCCCTTGCGAACCGAATAAGCGAAAACATGTAAATAATTTAAGGGCAAACTTGCGATAAACTGCCGGATATTGTTAAAGTGTTCTTCGGTTTCACCAGGAAATCCCACAATAACATCAGTTCCTAATCCGACAGCCGGCAAATATTTAATAATTTTTTGAATGACCGTGGCAAATTCCAGCAGATTGTACTTTCGATTCATTAATCGTAGAATTTCATCATCACCACTTTGGAGGGGTATATGCAAATGGGGACAAATTTTGGAGGTACTAGCCATTAATTCTAATATTTCGTCGGTTACCTCGTTGGGTTCGAGGGAACTCAAACGAATTCTAAAATCTCCTTCGAGTTCTGAAATCATTTTCAAAAGCCCGGCGAGATTGGTATTTGAAGACTGTTCCCGGCCAAAAAGGCCAATATGGACGCCAGTTAAAACAATTTCATGAAAACCACGCTGAATTAATTTTTTCGCCTGAAGTAAAATTTCATCTGGTTTCCCACTTCGTATCTCACCACGCGCATAGGGAACGATACAATATGAACAAAATGCGTTACATCCATCCTGAATTTTCAAAAAAGCGCGTGTATTTTCTAAAAAAATACCAGCTCCAATACTTTGAAACATGTTATGTCCAGTATAACCACAGGTATGGATAATTGGTTTTTGCTTTTTTTGAAAATCCGTTAAGTATTCAATTATTTTAAATTTATAGTCACTACCAAGGATATAGTCAACGCCAGAAATTTTTTCCAATTCATCTGGTGAAACTTCGGCATAACATCCGGTAATGATGATTAAAGCTTCTGGAGAAAGTCTTTTTGCTTTTCGAATCGCTTGACGGCACCGGGAATCGGCATTCGCGGTCACCGTACAGGAATTAAAAATATAACAATCCGCTTTTTCCTCAAATTCAACAATTTCATAACCTTGATTGATTAATAATTCCACTAGCTGAGCGGATTCTGCCTGATTTAACTTACATCCAAAAGTCGTAATGGCGACTTTATTCATTTTATTATTCAAAGACCATTTTGCTTTATATAAAAAAGAGTTGGATTCACCTCGAATCCAACTCTTTCTAAAATTTAATGGGCAAGAAATTTCACGCTATGGATACGATATATATCATCACAACACAGCAGCACTAACGAAATTCAATCAAATAAACAAATGAAGCATTTGATAGCTCATTCCTTACCCTCATTCTCATTTTGTGGTGCTTCAGTTTCAGCCGCTTCGGCATCTTTCGCTTTGGCTTTTGATTTGGCTTTGCCTTTTCCCCGAGCTTTCGGTTTTTCAGCACTCGCTTCACCCTCCGGGGTTTCTGGAGTGGCTTCCGATTCAGCCGGTGCTACGGGCTCTTCAACAGGGGCTTCTTCGACTACTTCAGCGGTCATTTCAACTGACACATTAAGACCAGCTAATTCAGCTTCAGCCGCTGCGGTTTCCGCCGCAACTTCTTCAGCTGCTTTTTTAAGTTCAGCCGGGGTAGCCTCTTTTGCCATTCTTTCAGAAAGGACGATCTTTTTGTTTTCTTTGTTAAATTCAATGACGCGTAAATCTAACATATCATCCACCTGATAACCATCGGAAGGCTTGCTCACCTGCTTTTCCAGATGCGAAATTGGCACAAAACCATCTACGATATCCGGCAGTTCAACGATTAATCCCTTTTCGATTAAGCGAACGACCTTGCCCTTTATCAGCGCACCTACTTTATATCTTTCTTCAAAAAGATCCCATGGACTTTCAGTAATTTGCTTGAATCCCAGGGAAATTCTTCGATTATCACGATCAACATTCAGAACAACCACTTCAACAGTGGCACCTTTTTTCAACACCTCACTTGGATGACGAATTTTCTTGGTCCAGGAAAGATCAGAAATATGAACCAGTCCATCGATGCCTTCTTCCAATTCGATAAAGGCACCAAAATTCGTGAGATTACGGACTTTACCTTCATGTCGTGAGCCCAATGGATATTTCTGTTCCAAAGTTTCCCATGGATCGGGTTCAAGTTGCTTTAATCCAAGCGAAATTTTTCGTTCTTCTTTATCAATATTTAAAATAACGGCTTCTATCGTTTCGCCAACGTTGACCACTTTCGAAGGATGTTTAATATGTTGTGTCCAGGACATTTCAGAGATATGGATTAGGCCTTCGACACCTTTTTCAAGTTCCACGAATGCACCATAATCTGAAATGCTCACCACTTTACCATGAACATGGGAATTGACCGGATATTTTTCCTCCACATTTTCCCAGGGATGAGGTTGTAACTGTTTTAATCCCAATGAGATACGATTCTTTTCATCATTGAAATCCAAAACCATTACTTTCAATTTTTCATCAAGTTGGACAACTTCGGATGGATGATTGACACGACCCCATGACAGGTCATTGATATGCAGCAATCCATCAACGCCACCGAGATCGATGAAGACACCAAAATCAGTAATATTTTTGACCATCCCTTCGAGAACCTGACCGCGTTCCAATTCATCCAGAATTTTCTGGCGTTGTTCAGCGATTTCAGCTTCGACGAGAACTCGATGTGAAACAACGATGTTCTTGCGGAGATTGTTGACTTTAACCACCTTCAAGTCAATCATTTTACCAATAAATGAGTCAAAATCACGGATGGGTTTCACATCAATTTGTGAGCCAGGTAAAAAGGCATCTACGCCCATTAAATCGACCACAATTCCACCTTTGATGCGACGCACACAGCGACCCTGCATAATTTCGCCAACTTCATAGGACTTGCAGATTTTATCCCAAATCCGCATGAAATCAGCTTTCTTTTTCGAAAGAATTAATTGACCTTCCTTATCTTCAATTTCATCGAGAAAGACGTCAATATCACGACCGATCTCAAGCTCTTCCAAATTCATGAATTCTTCAATTGGAATGGTTCCTTCCGATTTGAAACCGATATCAACCGCTACTTCTTTATCACTTACAGCTAAAATTTTACCACGAACAAGCTCACCTTCGATAAAATCGGTCATGGTTTGTTCGTACATTTTAATCATTTCCGCATACTCTTCAGGGGAGTACTCAGATTCGTCCTTTAATTCATCAATTTTAAGGACTTTAACATCTTCTTCTGGTTGCGTTGTCGCAACAGTTATTGAAGCATCACCTCCTTGCATCTGATTTTCCGGTTCAGCCACCGGATCGGGGTTTGATTTGTTAGCTAGTTCATCTGACATTAAAAAATACCTCCTTTATAATAGATTTAAATTGGGGTCGAATCTAAAGAAAGTAAATGGGCCCTGACCTGCTCCATTTGCCATAATGGCGTGGAAGCACTCCCAGAGATACCAACAGCCTTAACATCTTTAAGCCAATCGCTTTGTATTTCTTCGGGAGATTCAATCAGGTGTGAATCAGGATTTCTCGAAAGACAAATTTGAAATAGTTCATTTGTATTCGAACTATGGCGTCCGCCCACAAAAAGCACCATATCCACACTCGCTGCAAATTCACGTAAATTTTCATGCCGCGAACTTACAGCCCGACAAATTGTATTCTTAATAACTAAATTACTGACTTTAAGTTTCAAAAAATGAGTAAGTTCCTCAAATTTTTTTTGATTTATGGTGGTTTGTGCAATCACCATTGTTTTTTTTTGAAAATCAAGCTGGCTTAAATCTTCAATCGTCATGGCCACATGCGCTGCGTTCGGAGCAGCCCCTTTTAGTCCCAGCACTTCAGCATGCGTCGGTTTTCCAATAATGATAATCTGATAACCCGCTTCCGCATATTTCTGAATCCATTTCTGGGAGCGTAAAACAACGGGACAGGTTCCATCAATTAACTCACAATCGGCTGATTCAAAACGCTGCCGCAAGATTGGTGAAATACCATGCGCCCGAATGAATAATCGTTTCTCCTGATAATTTTCTGTCGAGGCACCATTTGTTTCAAAAACCTCCTGAGCGACCGTTTTTAAACCCAGGCTGGCCAATCGTTCAACTTCCTTTGAATTATGGATAATTGGCCCAACAGCGATTAATTCCCCATTTTTTTTCAATTCATCTTCACATAATCGAATAGCGCGTAAAACTCCGGGACAAACGCCGGCATTCCTGTCAATTTCGATTCTCATCTCTCAGTCGTCTAATTTCCTTTAAAACATCAGAACTAATCTGTTTATAGAGCTCTTTCCCCTCCAATTGGGAGTGCTCATACTGCTTTAAATAGATACGCTTGCCAAAAAATACCTCGACCCGTGGCCTTCGTAAAAATGCTTTTGTGATTTTGCGGGTTCCAGAAATGTAAACGGGAATAATATCCGAATTTGTTTTCATCGCAATTAATCCGACACCTTCGCGGGCTTCTCCTAATTCCCCCGTTTTGCTACGAGTCCCTTCTGGAAAAAGGATAACCGCCGCTTCCTGATTTAAAATCGAAATAAAGGTTTTTAAGGCGCGAACATCTCCGGCTCCCCGATGGATTGGGACGGCATTTAAAATTCTAATTAACCAGCCAAGAATTGGCACGGCAAAAAGTTCTTTTTTCGCCAGAAAATGTACTTCTCGTGTAGTCGAAACGCCTAATGCGGGCGGATCCCAACCGGATATATGATTTGAAGCCAGAATTATCCGCCCCTGTTCAGGGATCACCTCAGCGCCTTTTACCCGAAAACCAAAAAATATTTTAAAAAAAAGTGTTACTAATACATGGGTGATACGATAGAAAATAGTTTTCATGAAATTCGTTCTCGAGCTTTTTGGACAATAAAATCAACCTGCTCGGCTATTGTAAGCGAGGAAGTATCCAATTCAATCGCATCCACGGCTTTGATTAAAGGAGAAATCTTCCGCTGTGTATCCTTTAAATCCCGTAATTCAATTTCTTTTTTTATCGCTTCTAAAGCGATATCATGATTTTTGCTCTTCAATTCCAGAAACCGTCGTTGAGCTCTGGTATCGATCGAGGCTGTTAAAAAAATTTTTAAATCAGCTTTTGGAAAAACCACCGTACCAATATCGCGCCCCTCAGCTACAATACTTATTTTTTTGCCAATCTTTCGCTGAACAGGAACCATTTGACGGCGAATTTCTGGCATGGCAGCGACAATTGGGACCACCTGATTTACGGCGGGGACTCGAATACCATCAGTAACGTCTTCTCCATTCAACAAAATCGATAATCGACTATCCTCAAATTTAAAGTCAATTTTACTACTAAACAAAATTTTCAAAATTTTATCGGGATCGTCAAATCCTTCCCCACTTTTTAACACAGCCAAGGCGACAGTGCGATACATCGCGCCTGAATCCAAAAAGGTAACTCCCAATTCTTTGGCGACCAGTTTCGCGGTCGTACTTTTGCCGGAACCTGCCGGCCCATCAATGGCAACAATAAAAGGTTTCTTCTTCACTTTATATGAGTTATCCCTGTCAATTTCTTTAATCGAAGTAGTTCTTCTGCCGATAAATAGCGCCACTCGCCTGGTTTTAAGGTTGACACCGTCAAGCCGGCGAATTTAACGCGAATTAACTCTTTCACCCGATAATTTAAACTCTGAAACATCCGTTTTACCTGGCGTTTACGTCCCTCATGGATGATAAGTGACACCTGATTCCAGTCTTTTCCGGTTTTCACCACACAGGGGGCGGTTTTTCCATCTTCAAGATAGACACCCTGTTCCAATTTTCGTTGATCATCCTTTTCTAACGGACGATTTAATAAAACTTTATACTCTTTTTCAATATTGAATCGCGGATGTGTTAACCGATAGGCTAAATGACCATCATTGGTTAAAAGTAGCACGCCACTGGTATCATAATCCAGCCGTCCCACCGGCCTGACAGGAGAAGGAATATCAATTAGATCAATAACCGTTTCCCGGCCCCGATCATCTGAAACAGCCGATAAACAGCCTTCTGGTTTATGTAAAAGAACATAAATCGATTGCTCAATTGGTCTAATAATTTTTTCATCCACCATTACCAGATCCAAAGCCGGATCGACAAACGTGGCTAAATTCTGTATTGTCTGCTGATTCATACGAACTCGTCCTGCCCGGACTAAATCCTCACATTTACGGCGGGCACCCAGTCCACATTGCGATAAAAATCTATTCAGTCGGATTTTCTGGTTCATCTTGTTGTAAATTTTTTCCTTCTCGATTCACCAGTTCCGTAAACAAATCGCGCTGTCCCAATTGGCCGCTTAAACTGGAGAGTGATTCGAACATATCTTCCTGATCACCCACCAATTCTTTAATTTCTTTGGGTCTGGGTAAATCAGTAATTTGATTAATACCAAAATAGCGCAGGAATTCATCTGTTGTTTTATATAACAGCGCCCGTCCCAGTGCTTCTGAACGACCGGCAATCGTAATCAAATTTCGTTCTAATAAATTTTTGACAACCCCGTCACAGTTCGTACCCCGAATGGCTTCGATCTGTGGCCGACTAATGGGCTGTTTGAAAGCAATTATCGCCAGAACCTCAAGTGAGGCCTGTGAAAGGCGCGTTTTCGCCCGGCCTTGAAAAAGCTTTTTCAGCCATACTGAAAATTCTGGCCTGGTAACTAACTGATACCCCCCGGCAACGCGCACCAGGGTGAATGCGCGCCGCGAATCGTGATACTCCTGGGTCAGTTCGTCCAAAATTTTCTTAACTGTCAGGGCATCCAGCTCTTCAACCAGTGAAATCAGCCGGGATTCCGATAATGGTGTATCTGAAGCAAAAATAAGCGCTTCGATAATTTGTTTTTTAAATGTGTAGTCCATTATTTTATTTGAATCCAGATTTCTTCAAACGGTGCTGCTTGTTTTATCAAAATTTTATCCCGACGAATTAGTTCTAAAATTGCTAAAAAAGTCACGATGATAAGAAGCCGTTCATTTAAATTGGCCATAACTTCTGAAAAGAGGACATGCCGCCTGGCTTCCAGCATATTAATGATAAAATCAATTTGTTCTTCAACTGTGACCGGATCAATTTCAACACGATGAAACGTTGTTTTGGGCACATTTTCAAGGGTTCGCCGAAAAACTTCCATCAATTGAAACAGGGTCACATCAGTTAAGGAGTCATCCAGCGTCGCATCAACATCCGCGATATCGAATTTAAAATAGGATCGGCCATAATAATCACGTTGAATCCGCTCCCGTTCGGCAAAATTTGGGGTTACATCTTTAAATCGCTTATATTCTAACAATCTTTGAACCAATTCCAGTCGCGGATCTTCATCATCTTCCTCTTCCCCATTGTCCGACCGCGGAAGTAACATTTGGGCTTTAATTCGAATGAGCGTCGCTGCCAGATAAATGAACTCACTCGCGCCTTCCAGATCCATAATTGTAATGAGTTCTAAATATTCCAGGTATTGTTTCGTAATGAGGGCAATTGGAATATTATAGATATCAACTTCATTTTTTTTTATTAAAAAAAGCAGAAGATCGAGTGGCCCTTCAAAATTTTGCAAACGAACTCGATAAGCCATATTTTAATAACCAAAATTCATTTTTTCGCGCACAAGTGCCATGGTTTTTTGTGCTTCTTTTCGGGCACGTTTTGTCCCATCTTCGATAATAGCCGCAACCTCATCCAGATGAGCTTCATAATAGGCCCTTTTTTCACGAAACGGTGCCAAATAGTCCGCCAATTTAGCAGCCAGATTGCGCTTACAGGCGACACACCCCAGTTTCCCCGCCCGACAATCCTGTTCTATCACCGGGATTTCGGCTGGATTAAATTTTTTATGATAAGTAAAGATAGTACAGACTTCCGGCCGTCCGGGATCACCCCTGCGTATCTTTTGGGGATCAGTCACGGCTGTCATAACTCTTTTGGCAATTACTTCAGGTGAATCCGATAGATTAATTGTATTTCCAGCGGATTTACTCATCCGATTGCCATCCAGCCCAGGCAAACGACCAAAGGATGTTAATTTTGCCTCTGGTTCCGGAAAAACCTCAGCCTGATAAACATAATTAAAACGACGGGCAATTTCACGGGTGATTTCGACATGTGGCACCTGGTCTTCTCCAACCGGTACGACGTGAGCCCGATAAATTAAAATATCGGCTGCTTGCAGAACAGGATAGCCCAAATGGCCATAAGACATGGTATTTTCCAGGCCCAAATCCCGCGCTTGTTCTTTAACCGTGGGATTGCGCTCCAGCCGGCTCACCGTAATCAGCATTGAAAAAATCAAATGCAGCTCAGCATGTTCAATGACGTGTGATTGGATAAAAATAGGACTTTGAACGGGATTAATGCCCGCACAGAGCCAGTCGATTACCATATCGATGGTATTCTGTTTTAAATTACTCAGGTCGGTATAATTCGTGGTCAATGTATGCCAATCAGCTACCATGTGAAAATTTTCATATTCCTTTTGCAATTGAACCCAGTTCTCCAATGCTCCCAGATAATTTCCCAGATGTAATTTTCCGGTTGGCCGCATCCCACTTAAAATTCTTTTTTTCATCAATCATTTGTTCCTAATTTTATCCGGATAAAAAATGGCGCCACGTTTATCATTCAACAGATTTAATCTAAAAACAAGTATGGTTTCCAGCGAACATCTGGAATTCCGATAATATGTTGGATCTGAAACAGATGGTTTGGCCGCCGGGGCAATTTCATCAGATGCATATTCACCTCTTCAGGCAGCCGATTACCTTTCCGCATATTACAGCTCACACAGGCACAAACCAGATTCTCCCAGGTATCTGGCCCCCCGCGGTGTTTTGGAATGACATGATCCACCGTAAAAGGCCCTTTTGTATCCCCACAATATTGACAGGTGTGTTGATCCCGCTTTATAATATTTCTGCGTGAGAGCATAATATGTTTTTTCGGAGCGTGAATATATCTTAATAGGCGAACCACACTCGGTAAAGGTATCTTTACATAAATCGAACAGATGAATCGTTCGTTTTTTTCGACAATTTCGGCCTTTTCGCCATAAACCAGAATAATCGCTTTTTTTGCGTTTGTAACAATCAGCGGCTCATAATTCTGATTCAGTACGAGAACCTGTCTATTTTGCCAATTTTTTTCCACCGCGAATTCAATTTTATGACTTTATTCTTTTTCAGCATTAATAGTCTTTAAAAAATTAAATATTCTCTCCTGCTAATTAAAATGCCAATAGCGTTAAATCGTAGTATGCCAAATTACATTATTAAAAAATACAATTCAACAATTTACAACAAAAATTTGTTATAGTCAAGATTTTTTTAGATCGATTTGTCGTTACTTTTCAATAATAATAACTAAAATGACTCGGCATCCTCGATCAACATGTCCGGTATCTCATCTTTGATGTGATATTTAAGCCGGCATTCGTGACAAATAAGGACTTCTTCCTGTTCACGATATTCCAGATCGCCTTTGCATTTTGGGCAGGCCAAAATTTCTCGTAACTTTTCACTTAACAAGGCTATTTGTCTCCTTCATTTTTTATTTTCGCACTGAATATAACCTAAAATTCTAAAATGGAAATTTTTGATGTTCAGAATCAATGGAGTACCCCCTCCTGCCTCCCCCAAATTCCAAAAAGCGGAATTTGGGGGAGATAAAGCGGGATTCTCTCCCCCATTTTCGCTTTTTGAAAATGGGGGAGATCCAGAGGGGCTCAAGACTTCAGCGAAAACGATTCATTTTAGAATTTCAGGTATAAAATTAATTTTTTTAATTCAGACGCCATTTCTGTTTATTCTATCCATTTTCCCATTTTAGAATATTTTTCGATTCTTTGATGAACCAAATCCTCACTTGAAATGGTTTTCACCTGCTGTAATTGCCTGAGAATCGCGGCTTTCAGAAGTTGGGCGGCCCCATCATAATCCCGATGCGCCCCCCCGGAAGGTTCCAGAACTATTTCATCAATGACACCTAACTTTATCAGATCATTTGGTGCTAATTTCATTGCATCGGCTGCCAAATCGGCCTTTGATGAATCACGCCACAAAATCGCAGCACACCCTTCAGGAGATATGACCGAATACCAGGTATTTTCCTGCATCAGAATCCGATCACCCACCCCAATTCCCAATGCCCCACCACTCGCGCCTTCACCAATGATGGCGATAATAATCGGCACGCGCAAATGTGCCATTTCCAGGAGATTTCGGGCAATGGCTTCGGCCTGTCCCCGCTCTTCAGCACCAATTCCCGGATAGGCCCCGGGGGTATCAATGATTGATATAATCGGTTTATTAAATTTTTCTGCCAATTTCATCAATCTTAATGCTTTTCGATAGCCTTCGGGATGTGGCATGGCAAAATTTCGAAATAATTTTTGCTTGGTATCGCGCCCTTTTTGCTGCGAGATAACCACTACGGAATCGCCATCTAATTTAGCAATACCGGCAACAATTGCCGGATCATCCGCAAAGGCCCGGTCGCCATGACATTCGATGAAATTGGTAAAAATACGCTGAATATAATCCAGCGCATAGGGACGGCGTGGATGACGCGCCACCTGAACCCGCTGCCAGCGAGTTAATTTAGAAAAAATATCACGTCGTAAGCGATCAACCTTTTCTTCCAATCGCGTAATTTCATCAGTGACTTCTATTTTTTCGCTACTGGAATATTCCTTCATCTCCAGAATTCTCTTCTCAAGTTCGATTATTGGTTTTTCAAAATCAAGAATAAAACCACTCATAATTGCTCCATTTTATAGTTTAAATAAAGCTTTTAAAATAATTTCCAGATCTAACATCAGTGAATAATTTTTAATATAATATAAATAGTAACGTTTTTTTTCTTCTTCAGATAACTTGTTTTTAGCAGCAATTTGCACCAATCCTGTTAGCCCGGGTTTCATCGGTAAAACCGGATTTTTTACACTTTCAGGCGAAAAGCGAATCATCTCCGCACCTACCAGACTGATATCGCCTTTCAAGACCGAAAAAAAAGCAGGCAGAAGGCTAAGATCAGCATGATTACCTGATTTGGCAAATTTCCAAATATTCACAATTTTATTATTCTCTCCCTGAATAGAAAATTTGATAAGTTTCTTTCGACGCAGGAAACGATAATAAAATAATAGGGGTGATGAAAAAAACAAAATCATTAAGGCACTAAAAATATCAAAACTACGCTTCATCAAGAGCACTGTTGGATTATCAAGCCGATTATCAATTTCGATTAGTGGTATTTCACCCAGGTCATCGATACTGGATTTCCCGATAATGACTTCATAATTATCAGGTACTAATCGATAATTAACGCCCAATCCGCGCGCCTGTTGCATCACTTCCATAATTTGATCATAGTTGATCTGATCCGTGGAAAAAATCACATCCTGGATGCGTTGATTTTTAATAATTGAACTTAAATTATCCACCACACCCAACACCTGGATATTTTTAAACTGTTGCCCCAAATCCGCTGTATGAAAGCTGGCAATACCGACAAGCTCATAACCACCGTCAATCCGTTGATCCAATTTATCAATGAGCTTTTCAACTGTTCGCCCGGTTCCGATAATAAGGGTGCGTTTTCCCCAAATTGCGTTTTGTACGACTCCTTTCACTTCCCAGCCATACTTTTTTAATATCATCTTAAAGAGTAAGCGCCAGCTAAAAAGCAAAATTACATCTAAAATACCCGCAACCAATACCACCATACGCGAATAGGCTATTTGATTGAAAAAAAATGTCAATGACGTGTTAAAAATGAGACCGACGATTACAGCAAGTGCCGCCCGACTGGCAGAAAAACGATAACGTCCATAACACGAAAAAGAAAAAAGAGAACTCAGCCAGACCAAAGAGTACAAAATCATGACAACAAAATAGGAATGAAGATGCTGCAAATTACCAAATCGAATTAACAAAGCCGTAATTAAAGCACCATTCAATAATATTAAATCAATAAATGGAATGGTGAGCAGGGATACAATATGGTTTAGATAGTGCAAACTTGCTCGTATGACGATCCCTGATTCCAGGAGGAATTGAAATAGATAGGATTTATAATATTTTGCAACAAAAAGACGCATCGCCTGATAAAACAGGCGAATCGTATCGAACTCACTCTGTTTGGAACTCTCACCCTTAAAGTGAATAATCGTCGTCGTTGGCACATAATATATTTTCCAACCCGCTTTTCCAAATCGATAACACAAATCCAAATCTTCACCATACATAAACCAGGTCTCGTCAAAACTGCCAACCGCCTGTAGGGCATCATTTCGGGCCATCATAAATGAACCAGAAATTGCCTCTACCGGGTAAATTTCATCCGGATTTAGATAGGTTAAATTGTACTGACCAAACAATCGACTTTTGGGAAAAAGTTTACTAAGTCCCGTTAGCCGACTGAGTGCCACCCACGCCGTTGGAAAACGACGCCGACAGGCTAACTGGAGTGTTCCATCGGGATTTAGAATTTTACAGCCAACCATTCCGGCATCAGAATGATTTTCAAAGAACGAAATCAAAGTCCGAAAAGTGTCTTCCTGAACCACTGTATCCGGATTAATAAAAACAACATATTTCCCCTGGATCGCTTTAATAGCCAAATTATTGGCCGCCGCGAAACCGACGTTCTTCGTATTGAGAATCAGTTTGACTGATGGAAATTTTTGTCGAAGCATTGCCACGCTGCCATCCTGGGACGCATTATCAACCACAAAAATCTCCGTATCAATCCCTTGAATAGCTTTCTGGATTGAAAGTAACGCTTGTTCCAGGAAATGCTTAACATTATAATTTACAATAATAACCGAAAGTTCCATAAGCACTGATTTTTCATAATTAATAAATGGGGACATAAATTTGAATAAATTACAAAATTTTTCGCCAATTGTCAAGGTATTTGAACAGTTGAATGAGAAATTAAATTGAATAGGTTGAGGATACTGAAGTAAGATACCCTAAAAAGCCATTGAACAATGAGTAAACAGATTTATACAATAGGCTACCGGGCAATCCGAATTTATGGAAAGTTTTGATGGAGGAACTTTTGAGTCGAAAATTTTTTAGTATCTATTCCCCAATACATCCCTTACTATCATTGTGAGGTGCATTTTAGGCAACGAAACAAGCTCCTAATGTTTTTTAATGGAATTTACGATCATAAAAAGCAAACTTCGGCAAAACCTGGCCTAAATGCCGTCGAACGAAACACCTTGCGATAGAAATTTTTGGTCCTTTCGGACAGACTTTATTTATGATTTTGGTTGATTGGTAGCATTTTCAACGGGTGACTCACCAAATTTTTTTTCAAGATGCATAATAACCCCAATTTCAACACTGTCCTTTAATTCAGGCATTTTTTCCTTAAAAATAGCGACAATCTGCTTGTCCGATAAATTTTTATATTCGGGAAATTTTTTACGAGTATTGATTAGTAAGGAAAAAATATCATTATCCTCCTGATTAATTGGCACGGATGAATATTTTTTCTCCAATCCCGCCATAATTTCTTTATCACTTAACTCTGTCAATTTGGGATAGAGTTCCCGAAAAATAGTGATGATCTGCTGGTCACTTAATAGTCGATATTCATTAAAGTAACGACGCGTATAAACAAGTTGATCCAATGTTTGGGGTTTAATTCGGAGTCCCCGATACACGCCTAATAACGATGGGATCCAGATGGTGATAAATATAATCATGGCATACTCGAAATCATGGGGATATTCACTATAACCATTAAATCCTAATAAGCTAATGGCCAGGGCTAAAAGAATCGAAGACGGATAGGCCAGAACTGTTTTATACTTTTCAGCAAATATTCGTGAAAATTCATGGACAAAAATAAGCATCGCGAATTTGGATAAATTATCAAAAACTGCCAGAAATAAGTTTGCAAAATTCATACGCACCTCATATAACCATTATATCAAAATACACATCCTAAATTTGCGTTATATATACCTGCTAAAGCTATAATTTGAAGAAATTTTTTATTTTTTTCCCTTGACAAAATCAGTTTTTTTGGTTATACATAGACTATCCCGGGAATGTACGGTGTAAGTATCAAATAACCTTAATCTTGTTCTCAGATTATCAGTGAATGACACGCGAGCATTCTTCGGGTTAAAGTTGCCATTTTTTATTTTGGTGAGAGCACAAAAACAAAAAAAATTGTCGTTCAAGACGAGATTTTCTGTATTATCACGCAAAAGGAATCAATCCTGTTCATTTTCTTTTAATAAATACAGCAATTATCTCGATTCGAGCCTTGAGATGACTTTTGCGCTCTACCAGGAACTTTTATAATTTGTTCTTTGACATATTTGGACCAGAAGTAAGAATGCGCTGCAAATCATGCCATGCCCCTTATCATTAAGGGAAAAAACCGGGCTGTTTTGGGCATCGTTTATTATCAATTTTTATTCCAAAAAACGTAAGTTAGTTAAAAATGGCCAATGAAAAACCTTAACTGGGTGAATTAACACATGAAGCGACAAACTCTTATCGCCGATACCTTGGCAATTCTCCTGCTATTGAGCCTTTTTTTAATTTTGGACCTAATTTTCACCCAACTTCCAATTAACCAGACGATTTCCCATCTTTTCGCGGTCCTGGTGGTTTTACTTCTCCTGAATCCACTCTTGAAAATAATTGCTGTATTCATCTTGCGGCTCATTAATAAAAAACAGCTATTTTTACAGCTTCAGCTCAATCAATTACAAGAGGAAGTAAAATACATTACACACCTGTTGCGACTGCAGCGGGTATTAATTCGCCGGGTAGCTGAATTAATGCGCGTTCAGGTGGCTTCGCTTTTTCTATTGGATGAGGCCAACGCGCTCTATGAATTAAGCGACGGTTTAGGGGTGACGCAAAAGGATAAGCGAAAGATCCAATTTAAAGCAAGTGGTGGATTATTAGTATGGCTCAGAATGGAGAAAAAGGCACTCTATTTACCTAAACTTCAACGTCACGAACGTTTTCAATACCTGGGTAAAGAAGAGAAAGAAAAAATTAGTCGATTGCAATCAGATCTCATTATTCCGATGATATTTGGTGATAACGTAGTCGGCTTGTTATTTCTGGGGCACAAACCCAATAAAGCGAGTTATACCACCGAGGAAATTCAATTACTACAGGAAGTGGCGAATCATGCTGCACAGGCTATCATTAACGCCACCGCCCATCGTGATCTAACCAGTATGGACCGTGAAATTATCCGATACCAGAATCGCATCCGGACGCTGGAAGCAAAAATATCAGAATATCAAAAATCCTATCAAACTTTAATGGATTATATTAAAACTGGAATTTTTGTGATGAAGGCCGGAGAGCAAATTGTTGATTTAAATCAATCTTTTCGGGAATCCTTTTTACCGGATTTGAATAAACGGTTCGAGGAATTTGTTTTCAAAAAAATAAACGAACGACAAAATTCCCAATAGTTTGTTGATGCAACTCGCTTTTATTCGTATCTAAAAGACACCCGATAAACAGTCTTTTAATAGTTCACCTTGCCGATGGAGCCAATAAAAGCACCAAAAATCAGAACGCATCAGATTTAAAATGGTCATCTAAAATCATGATGCATGACTCCTGGCGGTGAACTTCCGCACTTCTGATTTGAAAAACCCTGTGTTTCAAATTATGGTTACACAGGGTTTTCTTTTTTTGATTGCTATCCAATTATTTATAAAATAGAAACGGAGCGAAAGATGGTCATGATGAATTTGAAACTTAAAGAAAATTTTGCTTGACTTTTTAAAAATAAATCGTATATTATAGAACTTAAAAAAAGTCGCCGGGGTGGTGAAATTGGCAGACGCGCTGGACTCAAAATCCAGTGAACTTCGGTTCATGCGGGTTCGATTCCCGCCCCCGGCATCCAACAAGCCTGTTAATGCAACAGGCTTTTTCATTTTAATATGATCCGGCTACCGCCTGGCTCCCTTCACTTCGTTTTTCGTCTGTTGTGAAATTTGATTTATCTCATCCACCACCATTTGAATGACCTTTTCATTATATTCAACTTGATATTTCTTCCGTAATTGCTGATGTAGATTGTCCAGTTCGATAATATATTTTTTCTCCAGAATGGCATTTTTAATAAAAATCTGCACGTCTTCATACTTCTTCCCGATAAATTCATCCGGATGCGATTGAAAATAATTTTTAATTTCATCTTCTGCGATTTGGATCTTCTGATTTATTAACCGCTGTCGCGTTTGTTTAATAATCATCTGCTGCTTTTCTGCTTCAATTTCATTTTTGAAATCAATAGTTTGATCAAGTTTCAATTTTTTTGCATCCAGAAATTTTAGTTCATCAAGTACTATCAGCCGGATAAAATCGGCCACTTCATCCGGTCGACGCAGCGGAATTCGGCTGGAGCGACCACTCACAAAATATTCCTCTGCCATCTGGGCGATAGTGATTGCCCCGCCATCATACCGGGCAATAGCCATGTTTAACTGGTCCTCATTCAATCGCTTGATATCCAAGCGGGGCATTTGAGAAGCTTCATCCATCTGATAAATTGTTGGGATGAGTGCTACAGTTTCTTTATTAATCAATAAGTTATACTTTTTATAAAGTGATTTATAGTATGCGTCCAATAGATCCAGTTTTTTCAATCGTTTTATCTGGGATTCAAGACGTCGTTTTTCCGCGATGAATGTGTTTTGTGCCCGTTTTTGACGTTCAAATAATTTAATTAAATGATAACCAGCGGGTGTCTGAACTGGTTGAGAAATTTGACCTGGTTTCAAAGCAGCACAGGCACTATCAAATGCCAGCCCCATTGTACCCGGGATATATTCCTGAAAAAATTCACCTCCCTGATCAGCGGTTTGCAAATCACTGGAAAATTGCCGTGCCAGCGCACTAAAATCTGCTCCCTGTTGCATAAGTAAAAAAAGCGAATCCGCGAGCGAACGAGATTTGACCAGTAGGTGAGCTATTCTAAATTGCGCTGATTGCTGTTGAAAATATGTTGCCAGTTCCACACTATCAATGGAAGCGGGTTCAGATGGAATAAAATTGAAAAGCGGACCATTACTCCGGATCAAAAGCCGCCGTGCCTGAAAAGCCAGACGTGCCTGTAACGAGCTATCCCGGTCAACGCCTAACGCATATCCTTCTGCCAATAGCAAAAAATCGGAAAGATAATTTTTTTCAATATAATCAATAACATCCTGATTTTTAAATACTTGTATTCTATCAAAATCTTTATTTAATTGTATATTACGCATAAAAATTTCTGGCGTTAGACCGTTTTTGCCGTCAACCAAAAATAGATATGTCTTTTCAGGTTTTTGACTGCATCGCATCAGATAAAAGAGAACAAGTATCAAACAAATCCTAAAAAATTTGGACATAAGTACCTCTTGATCATTGAATCAGGTAAACGATAAAAAAAGCCCTGAATTTATATTTCAGGGCATAAAGATATTTTAACAGGTTCGATATTAATCGGCAAAATGAATTAATATTTTAAATCTCGGGCGTCTATTTCTGAAATATCATTAAAAATGATACAATATGCACAAAATTTGTAATGCTATACTTTTAATTGCGGTCAAAAAAGATTTGAAACTCCGGATTTCAAATTGATAATGACCGGGAGAATAGTAATAAAATGTAAATATTATTACAAAATTTTGTACTTTTCCAGAAATTATAGGGACTATGATTGAACTTTTTTCATTTTAATTTGTTTCAAGGAATATCAAATCTGACTTGTAAGGCGCCAGGTAATAAATATCTGGCAATCTTATAAGTTTGGCCGAATATTTGATGTTATATTTCTTCGGTTATTTTTAAGAAACGTTTATATGGAATTGCAATTAAGCTCTCAGCTTGAAAGGCACCGTTTGACATACTGATGAGCGAGACTTTGGCGGCCACGGTCTCATCAGGAGCTTCATAAATGTCCAGGAAATCATAGGATCCAAGTAAGGCATAATGGGCGATAAAATTCACTTCCGGACATTTTTCTTTGACCTGTTCCAACCAGGAACGACCTAATTTTGACCGGTCTTTCACCTGTTTACTGATTTCAGGTGAGAGTTTTGTTAGTAAAATGTAGGTTTGCATAATGATACTCCTTTCATAAATTAGACCAAAATAGTTTAAAAAGGGAGGTGTATGATAATAAAATCAAAATCGCACGATAGAAAATAGTGCAAATTTGCTTCTATTTAAAATATTACAAAAATTTCAAATAATGTCAATGATTTTTATAAAAAATTCCAAAATAGTATTTGGAAATATAATTATTTATGCTTATTTTATTCCTATGATTTCATATTCCCGAATGGAGAAAAATCATTATTGTGGGTGAGTTGACTCGGATGATTTGTCTTCATTCACCATTAGATTAAAAATTTTTAAGGACAGGAGCTCTAAAATGACGATCTATGTGGGAAATCTTTCCAAAACTACCAGTGAAGAGGCATTAAAAACCATTTTTTCCAAATTTGGGGAAGTACGGGAAGTACGACTGATAAAAGACCGCGAAAGTGGCGAGCTTCGTGGCTATGGTTTTGTTGAGATGACCTCTTTACCAGAGGCAATGCAGGCCATTGAGGAATTGAACGGTATGGAGCACGAAGGGCAACAATTAAATGTAATGAAAGCTCACTCACGCCGGGGTGGAAGACCCCAACGTAATCGCATGCCCCCTCACCATAGAAGTAATAATCGCATGCGATCACGACGATTTCCAAGAGATACACGAGAAAATTAACCTGTTCTTTGCCCTCTTTGTAATAAATACCGTGTGCAATGGAAATTTAAACGAACTGTCGGTGCTGATAGATAAATTACGATAGGCTTGTTTTACGAAAATCAACACCGGTTTCAAGGAGAGGAGAGGCGATTTTTTCTTCGTGAATTAAAAATTTTAAGGCTTAGCTCGGTATCATAAGTTTAGTTTAATCGAATTTAAATGAAAAAGGCTCTGAAAAATAGTTTTCAGAGCCTTTTTTTTTACGCTGGGCGGGGGTCGAACCCGCAACCTTTGGCTCCGGAGGCCAACGCTCTATCCATTGAGCTACCAGCGCGATTTATTAAAATATACGAAACGAAATTATTAAAATCAAGTGAAATATCACCGATTGATGACTTTCGATTACAAATTAGTCTGGAGTCGCGCTGCTTTGATCGTATTTTTAAGTAACATGACGATTGTCATCGGACCAACCCCACCCGGTACCGGCGTAATAGCCCGGACTTTTTGAGATACTGATTCATAAGCAACGTCACCAGTAAACCGATACCCCTTTTCAGTCGTTGGATCGGCTATCCGGTTACTTCCCACATCGATAATAATACACCCTTCACGAACCATATCGGCGGTGATGACCGCTGGCTTTCCAACAGCGGCAATTAGAATATCTGCCTGCCGGGTGAATGGTGTTAAATCACCTGAACCAGTATGACAGACGGTTACCGTGGCATTGGCGCCAGTCTTTTTATGCATTAATAATAATGCAACCGGTAGCCCGACAATCTGACTCCGCCCGACAACGACCACATGCTTTCCTTCTGGACTGAAACCAGAGCGGACCAGCATTTCCTGAATGCCTGCGGGAGTGCAGGGAATAAAGGTATCTTCACCGGCCATGAGTTTGCCTTTGTTCATTGGATGAAACCCATCCACATCCTTTTCGGGGGAAACTGCCGCCAGAATTACTTTTTCATCAATATGTTTCGGCAGCGGTAATTGGACTAATATTCCATGAACTAAAGGATTGTGTTTTAATTTTTCTATTTCTATTAGCAACGCTGATTGAGGAATTGTAGCCGGCAGTTTAATCGTTTTTGAAAATAAACCAAGCCGTTCGCATGCTTTTCCTTTCATCCGGACATAAGATTGCGACGCCGGATTTTCTCCGACCAAAATCACTGCCAGTCCGGGTTGTACATTGTGTTTTTTTAGATATTCAAGCTCAAGGCTAAGTTCTTTCTCAATCTCCCGAGCAATTTTTTTTCCATCAATAATTTGTGCCATTTTATAACTCGTCTAAAATCAGGGTACCTGAATCCTTTCAATGGCTTGAGCCTTCCCTGTTTCGGTTTCAATGGTAATCACCGCACCGCATAATTTCAGATCGGCCTCCGCTGGTTCGTATTTTTGAGGCGTCTGTTTCATGAACCTTTCAATTGCAATTTCTTTTTTCATTCCAATAACCGAATCAAATGGACCAGTCATGCCAACGTCGGTAATATAAGCAGTACCGTTAGGCAAAATCCGTTCATCCGCAGTCTGAACATGAGTATGGGTACCAATAACAGCACTAACCTTTCCATCAAGATACCAACCGAGGGCGATTTTTTCGGCTGAAGCTTCTGCGTGAAAATCAACCAGGATAATATTGGTTTCATTCCGGATTTTATTGATAGCCCAGGTTGCGGTTTTAAATGGACAGTTAATGGGATACATATAGGTTCGACCTTGAAGGTTTAAAACGGCAATCGGCAATTCATCGAAAATCCGGGTGATGACGTATCCTTTACCAATATTCCCTTCCGGATAATTCAAAGGCCGAACGATATTATCAGCGGTGGCCAGGTAATACTGAAATACCCGATTTTCCCAGATATGATTACCTGAAGTAATGATATCAATACCAATTGAATGATACTGTTTTGCGATATTAATTGTCAACCCTTTGCCCCCGGCGCCATTTTCCCCATTGGCAATTGTCAGGGCTATTTTATATTTATTTTTTAAGCCAGACAAAAGTTGTGTGGTAACATCTAACCCTGGTTGTCCGATGATATCGGCTATAAAAAGAACATTAATTTCTTTGGGAATCAAAATAAATCCCTTCAAATTTAATACTAAATTTCAAAACTAATTCCATAACAATATCATAAAGCTTGGCTTACAACGCAATGATAAAGTAAAAGCTATTATTTTGCGTAATTTACAGCACGATATTCACGAATTACTGTAACTTTAATCTGTCCCGGATATTCCATTTCTGATTGAATTTTGTTGGCAATGTCACCAGCGAGTTGATCGGCCATGGCGTCATCGATTTTCTCATGCTCAACCATAACCCGGACTTCACGGCCGGCCTGGATTGCATACGTTTTGGTAACACCATTAAATGATTCTGCCAATTCTTCCAATTTTTGCAGTCGCTTGACGTATCCTTCCAATGTTTCACGACGGGCACCTGGACGGGAACCAGAAATTGCATCCGCAGCTTGAACCAGCACCGATATCGGAGATATCATGGGAACATCCTCGTGATGGGATTCGATGGCATTTTGAACTACTTCACCTTCACCATATTTTCGGGCCAATTCAACACCAATTGACGTGTGTGTACCTTCAGTATACTTATCAATCGCTTTGCCAATATCATGCAATAAACCGGCACGCTTAGCCAATACCGGATCAAGGCGGAGTTCTGCGGCCATTAAGCCGGCCAAAAATGAGACTTCTATCGCATGCTGTAAAACATTCTGGCCGTAACTGGTTCGATATTTTAATTTACCCAGCAATTTAACGAGCTCGGGATGTACGTCGTGCACGCCACAGTCCAGAAGCGCCTTTTCACCCTCTTCAACGACCTTTTCATTCATCTCCTGTTTGCTTTTATCTACCAGTTCTTCGATTCGGGCGGGATGAATTCGACCATCAACGATTAATTTTTCCAGCGCCAATTTGGCGACCTCGCGCCGGTATGGATCAAAACCGGATAGGATAACGGCTTCCGGTGTATCATCAACAATCACTTCAATGCCGGTTGCCGTTTCAAAGGCACGAATATTTCGTCCTTCACGGCCAATGATACGTCCTTTCATCTCATCATTTGGCAAATTCACAACTGATACCGTCGTTTCCACGGAGTGATCTGCTGCGGTACGTTGAATCGCCTGGATAATAATCTCCCGCGCCTCCTTTTTGGCGTTCATTCGCGCTTTATCTTTGATATCTTTCATCTGTTGCGCGGCTTCCTGCTTGGCTTTCGTGATGAGATTATCCATTAAAATTCGTTTCGCCTCTTCATTGGAAATACCGGCAATTTTTTCCAGTTTTTCATTTTGTTCGGCGATTAATCGATCCAGGTCTGTTTCTTTTTTACCGAGAATTTTTTCTTTGTCTTTAACTGTTTTTTCTAAATTTCGTAATTCACGCTCTTTCTTATTCAGCAAATCGACCTTTCGATCCATGTTCAATTCACGACTGGCCAATAATTTTTCTTCGCGCTGGAGCTCATTCCGCCGTTTTTTTATTTCATTTTCAAAATTATGTTGCCGCTTAAGCCACTCATCTTTGGCTTCTAAAATTTTTTCTTTTTTTAAAGTTTCGGCTTCTCTTTCAGCATCTTTAACTATTTTCTCGGCTAACTTTTCAGCATTGGATACTTTGCTCTGTCCGATTCGTTTTCGAAAATACCATCCAACGAGAAAGAATAAAACCGCGCTGAAAAGAATCGCAAATATATAAATAAATTGCATGTTCCCTCCACAAAGGTTTCCAAAATAAAAATCCCTGCTTTTATATATTATCGTTTATGCCTCCTGGAAAAAACAGACTTTCTCGTCCCCTCGGGAGTAAAATGTCCCGGGAGTCCAAGTATACTTAGCGTTGAAAATCGGCACCAAATAATATATAAAAGCAGGGATGAGACATCATCGTCTTGCTTATCGAGGAAAAATGAAATTTTTAATTTAATTGCTTGTTAAATTTCATTTGTTTGCTCGCATACATTTTCTAATAAGTTAATCCACCTTCGAATTTTGTCCTCAAAATCAGTTGTTTCTAATTTTTCAGAATTTATCCGCTCTTTAAATAATTCATCAGCAATATTTAAAGCTGCCAGAATAGCAACTTTCAGAGTTGAAATTTCAGGTGCAATTTTATTGACTTCTCGCATTTTTTGATCAACATATTCCGCCACCTGCTTAATATATTCTAACTCGGAATCTCCTTTGATGGGATATTCTGTACCATATATTTTGACCTTAAGGACACTATATTCACTCATTGGAATAAAAATAATTAATTCAAAAATGAGTATTTATCATAAAAATGATTTTCAACACTAACATCCTCTTGACAGGAGGAGTCCTACATATTTTTCTAAAGTTGAAGAAGTTCGAGCTTTTCTAACATGTTTTCAACACGTTCTCGAATCTGGGCTTCCCTGGCTTTCATCTGAATACATTCTTCCTGTCTTCCCGCCAGTTCTTCATACTTCATTTGAAGCTCTTTCTGAGCTTGTTCTTTCGTTTTTAATTGCTCTAAGAGTTTTTGATTAATTGATTTTACTTCCTGATTTTCTGATCGAAGCTGTTCGATTAACTTTAAAATTTTATTTATCTTATCGTCAAGGATATCAACCAATTGATAATCCATTCGAAAACTCCCTACGCTTATTCTCTTCGACCATAAAAAATTTCAAGAATTCTAATACTAGTAAAATTAAAAAATAACAAAATCACATTTATTAAATTAAATTATCAAACCACATCAGTACAGCGTAACAATGAATGCAATTTCCATAAAATTATCGTTTTAAATTTTGTTATATAAAAAAAATCTAAAAACAAAAAAGGCAAAGCCTTCATTCAAGTATAATTAGTGAATCCTTGTCAGCTTTGCCCCATTTTATCGTCTCAATTTTTAATATTTAATATTAAATTTTAAGCTAAAAAGAAAAATTCATGATAAACATCAAAAAATTAATTGCCAACTTTTTGAACCAGTACTTTGAATGATTCAAAATCGGAAACCGCCATTTCGGCCAATATTTTTCGATTTATAAGAATATTATTCTCTTTTAGTGCATTCATTAAGCGGGAATATGACATTCCACCAAGATGGGCCGCGGCATTAATTCGGGCGATCCATAGTCTTCTGTATTCGCGTTTTTTCGCTCGGCGATCACGATAAGAATATTGTAATCCCTTTTCAACGGCTTCATTGGCCGTTCGAAACAGGTTCTTTTTACCACCAAAGTAACCTTTAGCCATTCGAATTAATTTACGACGCCTTCGATGTGAAGGGACATTTTGAGTTGATCTAGGCATTAAACCTCCGTATTATCTATCTTAAAAATCAGTGTATTTTGTCTCTCAGTATAAATAAAATTATTTAGCATAAGGTAAAATGGTTTTTACCTTTCTGGTATTAGTTTTATCCACGACGGCGGATTGTGTTAAATTGCGTTTCTGCTTTGAACTTTTTCCGTTCAGGCAATGACTGGCATAAGCTTTATTGCGTTTCAGCTTGCCCGTGCCTGTTAATTTGAATCGTTTGGCAGCACCCCGGTGCGATTTCATCTTTGGCATTTGAATACCCTCTTCATTTTTTGTTATCAAAATTTATTTTTTTGTCATCAGTAAAATCATATTCCGACCCTCAACCTGAGCCGGCCGTTCTACCTTGGCAACATCGGAAAGGTCTTTTTCAATTTTACCGAGCAATTCCTTTCCAAATTCCAGATGTTTTAATTCTCGGCCCCGAAAGATGACCGTTATCTTGACTTTATCGCCATCTTCCAGAAATTTACGGGCATGTTTTATTTTAAAATCGTAATCGTGTCCTTCAATCTTTGGCCGTAGACGTATCTCTTTGAGTTGAATCGTCTGCTGTTTTTTCCGAACACTTTTCTCTTTTTTACTTAATTCATATTTATATTTACCATAATCCATTATTTTACAAACAGGCGGATTGGTTTTGCCGGATACTTCAACTAAATCCATGCCGGCTTGAATCGCCATATCCAGCGCTCGTTGAATTGATATAACCCCAACCTGTTGTCCATCATGGGTTATGACACGAACCTGGGGAGTTTTAATTTGTTCATTAACGCGTATCTGTTCTTTTTTAATTGTTAAGTCCTCCTAACGCTTTAAGTTTAGGAATTGATGAATTAATACGATACAGGAAATAAGACAAATGCATCTATGTATTTAAAGTTATAAATCGTTAGCATTGATAATGCTCATTATCAATTGTCCCGATTTATTTTCGAGTCGTATTTTCAGTATTCAACATCGAAATAAAATCTGTGAGCGCCGAAACACCGAGATCAATTTTGCCACGTTTTCGAACCGCTACATTGCCCTGTTCCAATTCTTTATCACCTAAAACCAGCATATATGGAATTTTGTGCGTCTCAGCATCCCGAATTTTATAGCCAATCTTTTCATTTCGATCATCTATCTTCGTTCGGAATCCAGCATCGACTAAAGCTTGATTAATTTGCTGCGCGTATTTATGTTGTCTATCGGTAATGGGTAATACCGACACCTGAACTGGGGCAATCCAGAGCGGAAAAGCCCCGGCAAAGTGTTCAATTAATACCCCAAAAAATCGTTCCAACGAACCCAGTAATGCCCGATGCACCATAATTGGCCGATGTTCCTGACCATCAATACCTTTATAATTTAAATCAAATCGTTCTGGCAGATTAAAATCGACCTGAATGGTGGAACACTGCCAGGCACGTCCCAGCACGTCTTTAATTTTAATATCAATCTTTGGCCCATAGAAAACACCTTCGCCCGGATCAATTTTGAAGGCAACCTGCTTTTTCTCCAACGATTTTCGCAAAACCGTGGTGGCCAATTCCCAATTCTCCAGGCTTCCAACATACTTTTCAGGTCGTGTGGATAGATAAACATCAAAATTTTCAAATCCAAAGGAACGTAACATAAAAAATGTAAAATCCAGCAACCGGAGAACTTCTTGTTCCAGTTGATCTTCACGACAAAAAATATGGGCATCATCCTGCGTAAAACCACGTACCCGCATCAATCCGTGTAGCACGCCGGAGCGTTCATAACGATAGACGGTCCCGAGTTCAGCCCAGCGAATGGGTAAATCCCGATAACTTCGGGTATGTGCTTTATAAATCATGAGATGAAATGGACAATTCATTGGCTTAATCTGATATTCCATTTCATCAATCATCATGGGTGAATACATATTTTCCCGATAGAAATCGAGGTGGCCACTGGTACCCCACAGATTGAGCCGTGCGATATGAGGGGTAAAAAGCAATTCATAACCATTTTTTAAATGCTCATCGCGCCAGAAGTCTTCGATGATTTTGCGCATGATGGCACCTTTTGGCTGCCACAAAATCAAACCCGGGCCAATTTCGTCGGTGATATGAAATAATTCCAATTCGCGACCCAGCTTGCGATGATCACGCCGCTTCGCTTCTTCCAGACGATTTAAATGCTCATCCAGTTGCGCTTTTTCAGGATAGGCAACCCCGTAAATGCGTTGAAGCATAGCATTTTTTTCATCACCACGCCAGTAGGCGCCGCTGGTGCTTAATAATTTAAAATTTTTTATATATCTGGTGGATGGTACATGCGGTCCGGAACATAAATCGATAAAATTTCCTTCCCGATAGATACTCACACCATCCTTAAGTTCCTGCAATAACTCTAACTTATATGTTTCATTCCGTTTTTGAAAAAGCTCGATAGCGGCGGTTTGTGAAAGTTCTTCCCGCACAAAGGGCATATCGCTTTTTGTGATTTCAGCCATTCGCACTTCAATTTTTTCCAGATCTTCCGGCGTAAATGGATTTTTCACCTCAATGTCATAGTAGAAACCATCGTCAATCGCCGGACCGATACCAAACTTTGCCGCTGGAAACAGGTCCTTTACCGCATGCGCCATGATATGAGAAGCACTATGCCAATAAACTGACATTCCCACAGGCTGATCCAGCAACACAAATTCAATTTTTGCATCATCCTGAATTGATGTCGATAAATCGACAAGCCGATCATTCAATTTTAAAGCAATAGCCAGTTTGCGAATTTTTTGAGGCACTTCCTGTAATATTTCAGCACCTCTTACACCTTTTGCGAATAGCCTGGCTGAACCATCCGGAAATGTAATTTTAACTTGCTCCACTTTAACTCTCTTCCCTGTCAAATTCTGAAACAGAAAAATTATCCGATAATAATCGTTTGAATTATTTTTCGATTCGATTGTTCATGAATCCACATCGTGGGCGGTACTGGAATTGAACCAGTGACCTCTTGCATGTCAAGCAAGCACTCTAACCAACTGAGCTAACCGCCCGAAAATTTTTTGAATTTATTTTATAAAATTTCACCCTATTCGTCATTTTCAGCAACCAGAAATGTTTTGGCTGAAGCTGCTACCTTAACCGCATTTTGTGGGCGGTACTGGAATTGAACCAGTGACCTCTTGCATGTCAAGCAAGCACTCTAACCAACTGAGCTAACCGCCCAAAAGCGATTTATTTATTTTAAATGAAATCAAAAAAAAAGCGCCCCAATTAATTCTGGAGACGCCTCATACATTAACTTCATTATCGATTACATAAAAAGTTGTTTTTCTCCATCAATTGTTGGCGGTATTTAACTAGCTATACAGAAGCGTCCTGGCACTACAAATTCCACCTATCCATTACCGACCGAAAGCCGAAAACCATAATTCAGGGCTAACGAAATCTCCATACCACCGACATCTAAATCAATTCAACACGGCATTCTTTTAATTAGTGTTTGTTCGCAAACGCATCCGGTACTGTCATTGCGAGGAGCGTTTGGTGCGACGAAGCAATCTCCGCTGTTTAACGATGGGATTGCGAGCCTATAAAACAGGCTTCGGCAAAAAACGCCTCGCAATGACAGGTCGTGGTATTTTCGGACCGACTCTAATTATTGAACCCTGAATATAAGTTAAACCAATATCGGAGTATAAGTTACATAAATTTTGAGTAAAATGCAAGAAAAAAATAAGAAATTTTATAAAATATTTCACTTTTCTAAGCTTATCAGGATCACTGATTTTCCGTCGACTAAAAGCGGCCGGTATATTTTCCCCATAAAAAATCACCCAGGTTCCACCACTCTTTGCGGAGCCGCTCGCCCCAATTCATGGTATATTCTGTCAGCATCTGGATTGCTTTTGAAGGATTATCACGATAAATTTTTACGGCATCCATTTCAATTAAACGGGTTTTTGCAAAAATTTCATACATTAATGGTGTACGAACCGAATCAATATCCTGCCGCATGTCTCCCCACCGTTGCGCGGTCAAATCCGCCAAACGATTATAGGCCCACCATGCACAATTTTGATTATATCCCGAACGGCCACTTATTTTATAAGCTGCCGGAAATTCATTGGTTCCATTAAATATTGGTAAAAAGATCGTCATCGCGGGATTATCATATCCGTGCCACACCAGCCCTCCAATAGGATCCGGCAACCAATCACGAATCTGGCTGACGATTGAATAATTGCAATAATATCGCGCAATGCACCTCTCCCCCATTTTGCCCCAGCCACCATTCACTTTAAAAAGTGGCATCATGTCATAATCCATAAAAGGATTTGCATACGGACTTTTTACGCTCTTGCCATCTTTATCCACGACCAGAATATTCTTCGTGATATCAAAATCAGTTCCTTCAAATGTATCCCGAAAAATTTTCATCATCTGTTCCACCGTGACGAGACTATCTGGTTTCACAGAAAATGGAAAATCGGAACCATTGGGATCAAGTTTTAATGATGGGGCTAAAATATCAAAAACACGCCATTCGCGACGACGGGTGGACAGGGTAATTCGGCTCTCTCGTCCATAGATATAGGCAAATCGAAATGGTATGCCGGATTTAGCTGACCACAGGCCATATTTTTCGGCTACTTCATAAATATTTTTAGAAAACATAAAATCGGGATTCTTCGGCTCAATTTCCAAAATCCGGCTGCCATTAGCGGCAACAGAAATGTGATCAGGTGGTACTTGACGAGCAGCCCATACAGCACCAATTTGATCCTGCCCGCAACCAATTATTTCCAAAAACCAGACTTCCTTCTTGTCAGCAATTGCCAAAACTTCTCCAGCATCGTTATAGCCATATTGTCGGGTTAATTCATCGATGACGCGAATTGCTTCACGTGCCGTTTTAGCCCGTTCCATAATCATACGGCAGAGTTCTTCGCAGGTAAACAGGGCATTTTTATTGCGTAATGTGTCCGGGCCGCCAAAAGTGGTTTCCGTAACGGTCAATTGCCATTCATTCATTGCGGGATAAGCGGTGTTCAGATAACTATATGTTTCCGCCACTTGGGGAATTTCACCCACCGGTTTGAGCGCAGAAAGATCAGAAGCACTGACTGTTCGTTTCGTATTGGCATAAATTGTACATTTGCTACCGGCGGGATAGCGCTGATGGGGAATTCGATTCATCCAGGTTCGGGTCGTACGACTGTCACTCACATTGCAGTTTAAAATCGAACCATCGTTCGTTGCCTTTTTGCCAGCCGTCATGATGGTACAGGCACAACTATTTGATTTTATTTGAATTATAAAAAACATGAAAATCAGAATAAAATAAAATTTTTTCCAGGTTAACAACATTTTTCCCTCCCAAAATTCTTAATGCTTTTTTTGCCAATTTCGATAGGTCTGCACGAGTAAGGCGGGTTCATCCGACATGATTCCATCTGCACCAGCTTCAAATAATCGCACCATTTCCTGTGGATCATTAATTGTCCAATAATGAATATAAATATTTTTTTTATGGGTTTGCTGAATAAATCGCACAGTGGTGAGATCGAACATTTTATATCGCGTTGGAATTTGAAATGCATCCATTGGCGGGATTAATGGTAATGAAAAACCGAGCTGATGACTTAGCCCCCAGTACCACATTTCATGTTTGGCGGCACTGGTGGCAACCTTACCCTGAGAAATTTTTCGAAAATATTTGATAATATTGGAATAAAACGAGCCGACTAAAACCTGTTCAGACAAATTTTTCCGTTGAATAATATTCCACAAAAGATCGGCAGCCTGAAATTCCTGGTCTTTAATATCAATATTAAATTTCATTTTCGGGAATGTTTCAAACAATGCTTCAATCGTTGGAATTGAGATTGGCCGAGTTCGGTATGGAAACTCATTCGCCCTTTGGAAATTAAACCCAACATTTAATTTTTGAATTTCATTCATTGAAATTTGCCGGACTGAACCTGCCTGTCCAACCATTCTCTCCAGCGTTTCATCATGAAATAAAACCAACTGATTATCAATTGTTAATCGGACATCAGTTTCAAGCACATCCACGCCATTTTCAATAGCCAAATTAAAGGCAGGAATCGTATTTTCGGGGAAAATACGATTGGCACCGCGATGTGAAAAGAGAAGCGGCCGCTTCTCGAAGAATTTTTTCATTTTGCCGGCAATTACCCTTCTTTTAACGAATATCGCATTCAAATACTATCCGAAATCATCTCTATCACTGATATGAAGTCAACTTTTTCTTAATATAATTATCTCCCACTTTATTTTCAAGAAAAATCTCTGACTGACAAGTATGAATTGAAAAATTCTACATAATATTTCCTGACTTGAAAAATTCTTCGCCACGAAGACACAAAGGCACGAAGAAAAATAAAAAATTTTTCATACAACATTTAATGCTATAATTTTGAATTACTTATCGCAGTAATGCGGTGATGAAAATTTGTCATATTTTTTCCAGATTTTAGAAAAAAAGAAGCAACATCAAACTAAAATATATCATAATCGGTAACGTATTGTTTTCTTTGGGTTTTCGTGCCTTCAAGGCAAAATTTATGAATAATCCAGGCGAAAAAATAGCTTGAAAAAGTTTGAATAATTTCCTAATTTTAATTTTATTGGTTCGCGATTATTTTTAAAATCAATTGATACCAAAACAGCATCTCGTTCAGGCGCCAGCATCTTGTTAGAAAGGAACCGAATATGCCAGTGAATTCAAAAACGCCCATTTTGCTCTTCAAAGCGCAGGGACAGGGAAATCCGGAAGGGCACACGTGCTGGATAATTTCAAAAGCACCCTATCAAATTCAACCTGGTGACTTTTTGGAATATGATCTTTTTATTGATAAAATTGCCTTTCAACTTCAGACCGGCCTTGATTTGCAATTTAAATCAGCCAAAAGAATGAGTGACATGGGACTGGTGGATCAATTTGGAACCGTTGCAAATGCCTGGTTTCCAGTACTGGATGCCGGCGATTCCTGGTTTCACCGACAGATTGATCTGTCCGGTATTGCTGGTGAAACTATCGTCAACTGCCAGATTGCCTACATGGGGAGTCTGCCTGAAATCTATCTTGCCTGTTTTGCCGGAATTCGAATCCGACGCGGTGAACGGGTGGTTCATCCTATTTTCGAAAATGATCCACCAACCTGTTTTGAACTCAGTCGAAAAAAAGCGTTTTCAGGAGAAGAGATTCATTGTATTCGTTGGGAAGAATATCGCGCGTACAAATTAAAATTTATCGAACCGGCCAAATTATCGCCAGAAATTCAAACAGCACAGCAACTTCAGAAAATATACCTGGATAAATCATCTGAATGGCAGCCATTGTTGACACAAGCGGAGAATGCGCTTGATCTCAAGGCATACCTCGAATCGAATGATGAAAAATTCGCACAGTCATTGACAAAAATTCAAAAAATTTTATCACCAATTTTCGCACACGCAAAAAACTTTACCTTGCACCTTGTTGGCCACGCCCACATCGATATGAACTGGCTCTGGGTCTGGAATGAAACCCTGGCAGTCATTCGTCGCGATTTCGAAACCATGACCAAATTAATGGCAGAATTTCCAGCTTTTCATTTCTCACAAAGTCAGGCCGTTACGTACAAAGCCATTGAAAAAGCCTATCCTGATATTTTTCGCCAGATTCAAAAATATGTGGAACGAAAACAGTGGGAAATCACAGCTTCAATGTGGGTGGAAGGCGATGAAAACATGACCTCCGGTGAAGCGCTGGTTCGCCAATTTTTGCTGGGTAAACGTTATATTATGAAAAAATTTGGCGTTGAACCGGTTGTTTGCTGGCAACCAGACCTTTTTGGCCACGTCTGGACCATGCCACAGATTATTAAAAAATGTGGTTCACAATATTATTTTTTCATGCGTTGTCCCAAAGACGGAATTACAGCGTTCTGGTGGCAGGGGCCGGATGGTTCGAAGGTGCTGGCATATCACTCGCCCAATTATAATGGGACCATCAATAATTCAATCGCGAATTTTCCCTTACAACTTTATCAGCAAGAAAAAATATCGCACTATCTTCACAGCTATGGCGTTGGCGATCATGGCGGGGGACCAACACGACGTGATATTGAAACAATTCTGGACCTGCAACAAAATCCATCCATGCCAACGATAAAATTTGATTCGGTGGCGGGCTACTTTGAGAGTCTTTTAGCATCAGGCGCCGAATTACCAATTGTGAATGATGAATTACAGTTTATTTTCCCCGGCTGTTACACCACTCACGCCGATATTAAACTTCGCAATCGCCGGTGTGAAAATCTTTTTCCGGTGCTCGAATTTTTTTCACTCATGGCCTGGCCGTACGAGTTGGCTTACCCGGAATTTATTCTGGATCAGGGGTGGGAACGGACCTGCTTTAATCATTTTCATGATATTTTGCCCGGTTCAGGAATACATGCCGCGTATCAGGAAACCCTGCCCATTACGGATGGCATGATCGCGGCCGGAGAAGCCGCGCTGGAACGCAGTCTCCGAACAATTGCGGAACAAATAAATACCAATCTTTATCCGGATAAAAAGCCACTGATTGTATTTAATCCAACCAATTGGGACCGGACCGATGTCGTTCAAATTCGGATAAATCTGAACGCGGCTGAATACATCGAACTGTTGGATGCTCAGCAGCAGCTTATCCCCTGTCAGCTTATCAATCGGACATCAACTGAATCGACACTTCTTTTTATTGCTGAACGGGTTCCATCAATGGGATACAAAACCTATTGGTGGGCTAAATGTCGGGCAGCAGCCGATTTTTCAACGGATTTGAAATCAACTTCAGACTATGAATTTGAGAATCAATATTATCTCCTCAAAATCGATCCAAATTCAGGAAATATCACCAGCCTGACTGAAAAAGATAATAGTCGCGAATACATCACACCGGGGCAAAAGGGAAATGTATTTCAGCTCTATTATGAAAAACCGGGTGAAATGTCTGCCTGGGTTATTGGTGAAATTGAACGAATCGTCAAACTGACGTACCCAACCCGGATCGATTTGCTTGAAAAAGGTCCAGTCCGGATTTTATTACAGGTTACGTATCAACATGGAAATTCAGAATTTATTCAACAAATCGCCTTGTACTCAAAAATGCGGCGAATTGATTTTCCCTGTTATATTGACTGGTATGAACAGGGGACGCGTCAGGAAAGTAGCCCGATGTTAAAAGTCTGCTTTCCGATTAACATGAACCCGGCTGAAGTAACGGCAACATTTGACATCCCTTTTGGCCATATCGTCCGGCCGGCAAATGGCGAGGAGGTGCCTGCGCAGAAATGGATAGACATATCAAATCACCAATTTGGGGTGAGTTTACTCAATGATTGTAAATATGGGCATAATGTTAACAGTAATGTCATGCATCTGACGCTGTTGCGCTGCTCATTCGAACCCGATCAGGAGCCGGATCAGGGGGCGCAACGATTTACTTATGCCCTGTTGCCACATGCTGATTCATGGAGAGAGTGCACAACCGATCGGGAAGGGCTGGCATTAAATCAACCCCTTCGAGCGGTTCAGGTTCAACCACGAGCCGGCCATTTGCCGCCTGAATATTCTTTTATTTCGGTTTCGATGCCCAATGTCATCATATCCGCCATGAAAAAAAGTGAAGAAAGTGATGCCATTATCTTCCGTTTTTATGAATCACACGGTCAGGCGACAGAAGTTGAATTTAATTTTGCTTTCACTCTAAAATCAGTTGTCGAAACCGATATGCTTGAACGAGAGCTGGAAAATGGACAAATTTCGCATTTACAAAATAGTTTTATAACGAATTTAACACCCTTTGAAATTAAAACTTTCAAAATCGTTCGTGAACCATTTAAATGGCCTAAAAGGCATGGTTTTCTACCGGTTTAATAAATCCGCAGGAAAACAAGTTTTAATTCGTATCAATAAACACTACAATTCAATTATTTAATTTGACATTTAAACACGATTTGCAAAAAAATTGCTACTTATTTTCAGTAGATGGAGGGAAAAATGGGGATAACGATACATTTCAAAGGTCAGATTACAAATTTAAATCTGATTCCCCGGTTGCCGGAAGAGATGGTAGATATCTGTCAGGCCATGGGTTGGAAATATCATCTCTGGAACGAGGATTTGAACCGCCCTTGCGATGCCAGATTAGTCCATCACGAAAACAGGGCAGAAATAATTGGACATCTTCCTTTACAGGGTATCTCGATAAATATCGATGAAAAAAATGAATCACTTGATATTTTGTTCAATCCTGCGAGGAAATTATCGAATTTTATGCGTGAAATAATGGTCTTAGAGGGCTCACTTGAAAAAGATTTCGCCTGGAATTTCACCAAAACGCAATTTGGCAAAGTCGACTCGCATATTGCCACGGTAAATTTATTGAAATACATCCGGGCGAAGTATGTGCCTGATTTGGAAGTTATTGATGAAGGTGGTTATTGGGAGACTGAAGATAAAAATACCTTGCTGGAAAAAAGAGGATTTATTTTTAATAAAATCAATCAATTAGAAAATGCATTGTCATCAATCGAGATTCCACCGGACAGCAGTCCTGACGAAATTATCAATAAACTCGAAGAAGTACTGACAAAATTGCAACAATCCCCTCCCATTCAAGATCAATAATTCATTAAGAAAATTTTGCTTGCAATATTATCAGAATTAAGTTATATTAAAATTTATCTAAATCACGAATTCTATTATTCAAAATCAAATGGAAACGGGTAAAGGATTACACACATGAGTTTAATTCAAGCGATTTTATTAGGACTGATTCAGGGATTGACAGAATTTTTACCAGTTAGTAGTTCAGGGCATCTTGTGCTTGGTCAATTTGTTCTGGGTGTTGATCAGGCAACGAAAAATGAAATCGGGGTTGCCTTCGAAGTATTTGTTCATTTTGGTACTTTATTAGCGGTTGTGACTGTTTATTGGCGTGATATTTTAGGAATGATAAAAGCTTTTTTCTCTATTTTTTCATTCAATCGACCCTCATTGGAGGATAAATATCATCAGGATGCTGACTTTAAAATGATGGTTTTAATATTAATCGGATCACTTCCGGCTGGAATACTGGGCATTGCCTTGAAAGATATTATCGAAGAGGCTTTTGTAAATCCATTATTAGTTTGCTCTATGTTAATCGTCACCGCCGGAATTTTATTTTCAACCCGATATTTATTAAAAGAAAATCAGAAATTAGGCTTTACGAATTCCCTGATTATTGGTTTTGCACAGGCATTTGCAATAACTCCCGGTATTTCACGGAGTGGTTCTACGATTAGTACAGGCTTATTTATGGGATTGGATCGCGAAACCGCGGCGAAATTTTCCTTTTTACTTTCAGTTCCTGTCATTGCTGGCGCGACCATCCTTGAAATCAAGAACGTCGTGGCACATCCACCGGCCGGTACAATGATTATTAATTTTATTGCAGGGACACTTGTCGCCTATATTTCAGGACTTATCGCGATAAAATTTTTGTTAGCGATTATTAAAAAAGGAAAGCTGGAAGTTTTTGCTTATTACTGCTTGATTGTTGGCATTTTTGGAGTGAGTTGGCTTTTATTAAAATAGAATAAAAATCTAAAGATGGAGCCGGAGAATGCAGCGTGAAAAATATTTTTCTCGTTGGGGAATTATCATGGCCGCGCTGGGAATGGCTATTGGAACCGGAAATATCTGGCGTTTCCCCCGAATTCTGGCCAACAATGGCGGGGGAGCCTTTCTTATTCCCTGGACCATTTTTCTCTTTCTCTGGTCAATCCCCCTGCTCATCACAGAATTCGCCATTGGACAATATACGCGAAAAGGTCTTGCAGGCGCTGTTGGCAAGTTGTTAGGGGACTCCTACAACTGGATGGGGGGATTCATTGGAATCTGTGCCACCGCGATTATGTTCTATTACGCCGTCGTTACCGGCTGGTGCCTTAAATATTTCGTCGCCTCGCTAAGTGGAAGTCTGGCGGAAACGCTTCAGAAGGGCGGGACCGTCTTTTGGGATTCATTTATCAATTCAGGCTTCGAACCAATTTTATATCATCTACTCGCGATATCGATTGGTTCGTTAATTATTTATCGAGGTGTCGTCACAGGAATTGAGCGCGCCAATAAAATTATGATTCCGACCCTGGTCGTACTTTTAATGTTTACGGCAATCCGGGCATTAACCTTACCGGGTGCACTAAATGGAATTAACTATCTGTTCAATCCGGATTGGCAGCGCTTAACAGACTATAAAATATGGTTAGAAGCACTTTCTCAATCGGCCTGGTCCACTGGCGCTGGTTGGGGTCTCCTGCTGACTTATGCTACCTATACCCGTCGGCGGGAAGATATTGTTTTAAATAGTTTTATTACCGGTTTTGGAGATAACAGTGCCTCGTTATTAGCCAGTCTGGCCATTTTCCCGGCCGTTTTTGCCCTGGCTCCTTTACTGGGTGCGGATCCGGCTGCAAAATTGATCGAATCAGGTCCAGCCAGCACGGGTTTAACATTCATCTGGATGCCTCAGCTTTTTCAAAAAATGCCGATGGGATCCGTTTTTATGCCCTTATTTTTCTTGACATTAAGCTTTGCGGCATTTTCGTCACTGATCTCGATGTTTGTCCTGGCAGTCCGCATGTTAAACGATTGGGGCATCTCACAAAAACGGGCCGTGATCTGGGTAGCGAGTGTCGGATTTCTACTGGGGATACCATCGGCTGTCAATTTGACATTCTTTGAAAATCAGGATTGGGTCTGGGGATTGGGACTTCTGGTTAATGGATTATTTTTAACGATTATTGTATGTAAATACGGCGTGACTCATTTTCGTCTAACGATTATTAATTCGGCTGAAAATGATTTTTCGACTGGTCGCTGGTACGATTTTTTAATGAAATATATTTTACCGATTGAATTTTTTGCCTTGATGAGCTGGTGGTTTTATCAGGCTAGTGGCTGGCAAACAGAATGGTGGAATCCATTTAAGGGCCTGAGTATCGGTACCTGTCTTTTTCAATGGGGGATCGTTATGCTGCTTTTAATTATTTTTAATAAAAAGTTATCCCAAAAATTATCACCAAATACCGGAGGTCAATCATGACACTCCAAACAATTCTAATGATGAGTTGCATGCTCCTTTTCTTTTGGGGAGGATTTATCTGGTTATTGTTTATTGCAATCCATAAAGATGATAAAAAGATAAAAAATTTAGAGGATTGATTCAGCTCACAGGGTGATTTTGGTTCAGTGAAATAACTCCTGGGATTTTGATCTTCTCTGAATGCAGGAATCCAGAATATATAAAAATAATTTAATAAAATGGATTATAATCAATTTTTCAAAGATTTGAAAGCGAATAAAATAGCGCCGGTTTATCTGTTCTGGGGTGAAGAGAATTATTTGCTGGAAGAAGCGATTAAAACGCTGATAGAAAAACTGGTTGACCCGGCGACGGCGGACTTCAATCTGGATGTTTTTTATGCCAGTGAAGTCGATGGGGCGAAAATACTTCAAACGGCGACTTCTTTTCCAATTATGGCAGAATATCGTGTAGTTGTCGTCAAAGAACTGGATCGCTTGAAAACTCAAGGTCTCCAATTAATGAGCAGCTATGCAAAAAAGCCATCCAATACCACCTGTCTGATTTTGACAGCGTCAGAATTGAACTTTCGTTTAAAACCATTTCAGGAATTAAAAAAATCGGCTCAGGAAGTTGAATTTAAACAATTGTATGATAATCAGGTATTAAACTGGATTAAACAATATGTAAATGAAAAAAAATATACCATTACTGAAGAAGCAATTACGCTAATTCATGAAAATGTTGGCAATTCACTTCGTGAACTGGTAAACGAATTCGATAAAATTTTCTTAAATTCCGGCGAGCGAAAACAGATTGAAGGAAACGATGTCCGTCATGTTGTTGGACTATCGCGTGACTTTTCCATTTTTGAACTACTTAATTTTATTGGCGAACGTCAAATTAGAGCGGCATTGACGACCCTTGCCCGAATTCTGGAGTTGGGGGAATCACCAATTAAAATCATAACCATGTTAACGAGACATTTTGGAATTCTACTAAAAGTTAGGCACGGACAAAGAACGGGTTTACCACAAAATCAAGTGGCAAGTATTGCCGGTGTGGCGCCATTTTTTTTAAATGATTATCAGAGACAGGCCAGGAATTTTACCCCGGAACAGGTTCAAAAAGCTTTCCATTCATTGATGAAAGCCGATATTGCCCTTAAATCAAGTTCTCAAAAACCATTTGTGATACTTGAATTATTGATTTATAATTTGATTAAAAATTAAATGCTTCATAATATAAGCAAAAAGCATAAAAGGAAAATGAATGGCACCGAGTGCTGAAAAATCGACTCACCCAACTGATGAAGAATTAATTGAAAGATTTCAACATGGCGATTTATATGCGTTTGATTTAATTGTAAAGCGTTATAAAAATCAATTACTTAACTTCATTTTTCGATTTTTAGGAAATCAGGAAGAAGCTGAAGATCTGGTTCAGGAAACCTTTCTGCGCGTTTATAAAAATCGACGGGCGTATCGTAAAGTAGCAAAATTTTCTACCTGGATATACACCATTGCGGGAAATCTGGCAAAAACTGAACTTCGTAAACGAAAAAGGCGTAAAATATTCTCAATCACCGATCTGGGCTATGAAGAGAAAGATTATGAAATCAGCGATATGGCTTTTAGCCCCGAGGATCAAGTGAATGGACTGATTACTGAGGAGATTGTCCAGCGGGAAATCGAAAGCCTCTCCCCAAAATTTCGCGAAGTAATTATTTTACGCGATATACAGGAACTTTCGTATGAAGAAATTAGTAAAATTGTCAGAATACCATTAGGGACAGTAAAATCAAGAGTAAACCGCGGCCGCCTAAAACTGCAAGAACGTTTGAAACCATATTTGCCGCGCGAATAGCCGGCAAACAGGTTAAAATGACCCTGATGATTTCGATCATTACTGTCATATAAATTTCTATTTGCACTGCAAGGATTTTATCCATCTTTTTAGTCAGTCCTTGATTTATTTTAATAAATTGAGTGAACTGATAAAAAGTCATTCAGTATAAAAGGATAGAACTCAGTATTTATAGAAATACAGGTGGGTTCAATTCAGGAAATGCCTCCATAGCATTCGCAACAGCGACTTATACAAAATTTCTATGACAGTCAAATTGCGCACGATTTTTGTATACACGAAAAAGACATGCGGTAATACAAAAATAGTGGGATTAGTATTGGAAATAAGGGGCTGCCTATGCAAAAATGTGACTGTTTAAAACAGTATTTTTCTGACTATTTAGAAAAACAACTTGATTCACAAAAAACTGCTTTAGTTGAACAGCATCTTCAGGATTGCGTTCAATGCCAAAAAACGCTTAACCGGTTGAAAATGGTCAAGAGTCATTTATCTCAATTAAAGCCCATTAAAACCAGTCCTGATTTTGACACCGTGCTGCATACACGAATCCGACTGGAATCAAGTCTGGAGCGACGAAGTTGGTTTCCTCGGAGTGCCGATTGGTCGATAAAGGTTCCGATTTACGCAGCTTCACTTTCAATTATTTTATTGGTTTCGATTCTGATAAACCGGGAATTTAGTCAGCCGCCTAAAAGTAATCTTCTTCCAATTTCATTGATGAAGGCGGATTCTCAGTTAGCGAATACCAAAAATTTAAATCCGGACCGATACGAAATTGATGTTTACCCCGTTCATAAAATTTCTCCCCAGATCGTGGCCGATAAGTCCACGAATCTCGTACGATCGGATAAACCCGATACAACTCAGGAAAAACAAACGCCCAACGCTCAAACACCCCAAAAGATAATGATTCATACAACCAATTTTACATTTTAAGTTATGCTGACTTTATTGTAGAATTGAAATAGTGTAATCAGTTGGAATTCGATAATCAGAAAATATGGCAATTCAGGAAAATGCGAAAGATAAAGTATATATTTTTATCAGGGCGTCGAGGGATTATCGTGCTCGTCACCTTGATATTGATTTCAAACCTTTATAGTGGAGATATTCTGGATCAACTTGAAACAGAATTATCTGACTTAATTGAAATTGCAAAACCGTCAGTGGTCACCATCGCCTCTACTATCACCTACTCTTTTATTGAAAATTCAAAAATCAGCCAGATTCCCTTCTGGGATGAAGCATCCAATCGACAAACCTATCAATTTCGAAATATTGGATCGGGTTTAATTCTGGATCATGAAGGCCATATTATTACCCGGAGCAATGCCATTCAACAAGCTGAAAATATAGAAGTTATTTTGTCAAACCAAAAACGCGCCACGGCTAGCTTTATTGGAATTGACTATGAAACAGGCCTGGCCGTCATTCAAATCAACGAAAAAAATCTTGTTCCGGCACGGCTTGGCGATGAAACGGGCATCAAAGTCGGAAAATGGATTGCTGTGATGGGAAATTCAATGGGCGTTTCCCCTTCGATCTCGTTGGGATTGATTAATGGCATTCGCCAGGAAAACGAGCTCATTCAATTATCCGCCTTTATTAATCCGGGGAATAGCGGGAGTCCCGTTTTTAATATTAAAGGGGAAGTCCTGGGTATCGTTGCCGCACGTATCAATGCTGGAGAAGTTCAGTTAGGTTCACAATACGAAACACAGCTTTCTGAGGGTGGAATAGCTTACCCCATCACCCTCATAAAAAGAATTGTCAAACGGCTGATCGATGAGAAGACGAAAAAGAAAGCCTGGTTTGGAATTTCCACTACCGAAGTACCGGGTGATAAAAAGGGAGTGCTTATCACTTCTATTATTTTGGATAGCCCGGCCTATAAGGCCGGATTAAAAGCCGATGATCTGGTAACCCAGGTGAATGGAAACTCCATTCAAAATCCAATGGAATTAATTCACATGATGGAACAGGCACAGCCGGGTTCGAGTTTTGAAATTACAATTGAACGTAATCAAAAACGCCATAATTTTACTGTCGTGCTGGAAGAAAAACCACCACAAATTGCTACACTGACCTCAATTGTTTCCACCACGTATATGTCGAGTTCATCCCTGACAGCAACCGTTCCGGGAAGTTTTCAACCCAAGGAAAGTGAATTGGTATATTCACGTCTCAAACAGTTGGAAGAAGAAGTAGCTGAATTAAAGGCTCAATTAAAGCGCTAATTTAATTCATATTCAATAATAATTCGATTTGTGCCAATTCTTCCTGGCTAATTGACCAATTCAGCGCTTTTATGTTTTCATCCAGTTCACTCACACAGGTGCATTCCTGAACAATAGTGGTGATGGCCGGATGAGAAATCACCCAGGCTATTGCCAACTGACTTAATTTACGATTCCGAATTGCAGCAAAGTGTCTTAACCGTTCAATTACTTTGATCAGTCGCGGTGAATTTTCACCATTGAATAAGGGATCGTGATTCAATGAGTTCTCAACATGCGGTTCATGCTGAAAATCTTTTTCACTCATTAATCCTTTCACCAGGGGATTATAAGCAATTAATCCAATGTTTTCTTTATAACAATGCGGGATAATTTGAACCTCATATTCACGCTTGAGAAGGTTGAGTGGAATTTGTTCAGCAATTATCCGACTGAATTTGCAACTGGCTTTTAATTGTTGAAGGTCAAAGTTTGAGACACCAACATATCGAATTTTACCATCTTCAATACACCGATTCAACGCCTCAAATGTTTCGGAAAAGTTCGTGTTATAGTCTGGCCAATGCGCCTGATATAAATCAATTGTATCGACTTTTAATCGCCGCAAACTTTCTTCAATTTCGCTTTTTATATGCTCCTTACTCAGATCAATCACAAATTTTTTGTTGATATATCGTATGCCAACTTTGGCGGATAAATACACATTTTTACGATGATTTTCCAAAGCTTTTCCCAGGAGCCGCTCAGCATATCCATCCTGAGACCAACTGGAAGTGTCGAAAAAATTAATTCCCAAATCCAGTGCCTTATGGATAGTCGATATAATACTTTTTTCATCACGAATTCCTGCATTGGCATCAAGCAAATTGCATCCTAATGTAAATCGCGAAACTGTCAAATCGCTTGAACCCAGTCGCTGATACTCCATCTTCTTTTCTCCTGCGAAATAATAGTTTTTCAATTTGAACTCATAATTCTAAGAAGCACACTTTTGCAAATGGTATTCCAAAGAATTGCATAACAAAAAGTTGATGTAACAAGCCTATCCTCCTGGAGGGAAAAATTTATGATAATATCGGATTTAGATTTATTGAAATAAAAAATGCTGTTATTATCAATAAAATCAAAATGTTGACAGGAATCATTGTAACCAGATTAACGAACAAAATCGAAGAGATCGGAAGCTAAAAATCAATTACTATTTTGAAATTAATAACTTAAGTGAAAATTTATGTTTAAGTCCGGACAGTCTTATTCACAAATGTAATTCATTACTTTAGTCTTTTAAGTGGGGGGGGGTTAGATTTTAAGAAAAACGATCCTCAGCAGGAAAATTTTTGGACTATCGGTGAGATTTATTTTTATAACAAACGTTAATTCAACACAAAAAATTATCAATTTCACTTGAGATACTCAATCTCAAAATTCCAATTCCATTTGTCGAAGTAGAGATTGCCACCTTCCCATTCAACTTCACCCCGCTGAAAATCGATTGTTTCTGATCGGGGAAACATTTTGGCCGGAAAAAGCGATTGCGAATAATCATCATTCACAATCCAGCGATAAGCATCCGTATTGCCAAAACAAAACCATTGAACGGCTTCGATCTTCGAATTTCGAATACCATAAGAAGCATCAACCGGTAACCAGCCATAAGGCTCAAAATACATCTCCGCCCAATCGTGCATATTTTCACCATTTGGTTCGAGGGTAAAACCAGATTGCCATTTAGTCGGGATGCCAGCAATGCGGCACAAAGTCATAAAAAGCATCGTTTGGATGCCACAATCACCATGCTTATTTTCAAAAGCATAATGACTCAGATTTTCGATGGTTGAATACTCCCTGGCCGAAGCCCAGGGGATATTATTATCGACCCATTTAAATATTTTTTTGGCCTTAAGGTATGGATTTTTTTCTAGTCCAACAATCGACTCGGCTAATTTTCGCAAATCATCGGTGAATACAATATGGGGAGGTCTTTCAACTAAATATGGTGACATTTTTTCCAAATTTTGATAGGTTTTAATCCGGTCCGGTTCAATGACCTCATAGCGGGCTTGGCGCACCATCTCAAAAACCAGTTTAAATTGGGTTGAAGTGCCTCTAATTGCTTTCTTTTCAAAATAGATGGTTCGTTGCAGAAAATTTTGATTACCTGCCAATAGATAAAAATCCGGATCAGTGGTGATAATTTTGATCCCGGTCTGAAGTTCGTCAATTTCACGTGGAAATGGTAGCCAGCATCGAATCACTTTGTCTGAAGGAACAACATCAGGTTTAACAGTAAGGGTATACGTGATACGAAACTTTTTGGGTGAAAAATAAAGTTTCTTTGAATCTTTTGCTTCCGCGACAATGTCGGCAAGATATTTTTCATACGTGAAACCAGTCTGTTCCAAAGGCTGTTGCTGTGTTAATTTTTCAACAGCGATTTTACGCGCGTTGGCCAGTTTATTGATACGAAATAAATTATTCGGGGCATATTTGAAATATTTCTTTTCACCATCGATTCTCATTGCTTCCAATGATTTTTCATTTTCCCATTGCGTCAAATCATTTGAACTTACTTCAGGGATAAATTGTTGAATATAGGGAATAATATCATTCCTGGTTTGGGTGAAATCGAGCTTAATCCGGTCCAGTCGTTCAATTTCGAATTCCATTTCCAGACGGATATCATCCGAAATGGCTGAATTCGTGGCAATTTCAAAACGTAACAATTTCTGAGCGGCTGAAAATTCTCCGGTATCAATCAATCGTTGAATTTCGGCTGGGATTTTGCTCCAAACTGGATTATGAATAACCGTAATTATCAAAAAGAGAAATACAATAAAAATTATTCGCATCGCCTGATCCTGTATAATTATGTCATGAATGGCCATTTTTTATTTTACGTTTATTATCAAGACATCAATTTATTTGGTTGAAATATATTTAATCAAACCAAAATTGTCAAGAGAAATTCAGGAAGATTATCGCAATTTTCTTGTTTCACGACATCGTTACATGGGAAAATACTGGAGGAATTATGAAAATTAAATTTTTGATCATTGGAATATTACTTCCAGTTCTGGGATTTACAGATGGTGTCTTAAAAGTGATGAATTTACCATACACCTATTTGCCCTTAAAATCCGTGGAAGTCACTTCAAAGGTAGAATATCAAGTTGCCGAAACGGTAACGCGACAGACTTTTTATAATGATACCGGCCTGAATGTCAAATTAAAATATGGTTTTCCCCTGGATCGCCAGGCGACTGTTACTGGTGTGCGATGGTTGAAAGCGGGAATCTGGTATCAGGGTAAAATTTTCGAGCGCCCACAGGACACCACCGCTGTTAACCCCGGTGGTCTTCAGGACCGGCAATTTCTGGATTATATGGGAGATAATCCATTCTATATTACATTTCGTGATAGCCTGGCGAATAACCAACAAATATCAATTGAATTGACATATATCGAGTTATTAGAATATGATTCCCGGCAAATTTATTATCGCTACCCGCTGGATTTAAAACATCTGATAAGTAACAAGTTAGACAGGTTTCAAATATCAATTATATTAAAATCTGCTTTATCAATTTTAAATCCAGCCAGCCCTTCTCATCCCGACTGTCAAATTTTTTCCATCGACAATTCAATCCATGTTACTTATGATAAAAATCAGATTTTACCTGACAGCGATTTTATTCTAAAGTATGGAACGGCATACGAATCTTTGAATATGTTTTCATTTTCACATTTTCCGGAACCTGATTCCGGGTATTTGTTAATGCTTTTTGAACCACCGGTGGCTGAAAATCCTGCCAGTCATGATCCGGTGGCTGTGCTTTTCGTACTGGATATTTCAGGTAGTATGGCAGGAATCAAGTTAGATCAGGCAAAATCGATAATTAATAAAGCCCTGTTGTGTCTTTTGCCTCAGGACTATATCAATATCATTGTTTTTAATGAAGATGTCAAATTTTTTCAAGTAGCCCCCGTTCCCAATACCCTGGCAAATACGCTGGCTGCACAGAATTTTATAAACGAATTGGGGGGGACGGGTAAAACTGAATTAAATAGTGCATTAAACTACGCTTTACAACAAAAAACACCCGATTCAATCCATCCGGTCATCATTTTAATTTCAGATGGCCAGATTGAAGGCCAATTGGGCCAAATAAATAACTTACAAAAAATTCCCATTTTTGCATGGGGAGTCGGACAAACGATTGATCGCTTGTTGCTCACCAAAATTGCCCAGGAAAATGGCGGATTCGTGGAAATTCCACGAAAAGATAATTTTGACCGGTCAATCGAATCTTTTTTTACCAAGATTTGTCATCCATTCCTCACTGATATTAACCTGGAATTTAGTGGTACAACACTCGACGAAATTTATCCCACCCGGTTTTTAAATTTATTCGCCGGTGAACAATTAGCAATTACCGCCCGCTCCCCGTCAAAATCAAAGTCAGGCGTTAAGCTGAGCGGCATCCAGAATGGCCAGATAAAATCCTGGGATTTTACCAATGAGCCTGTAGCTGATTCAACTGCTTTTGCTTTTGTGCCACCGCTATGGGCCAAAATGAAAATTGATGATTTATTAATCCAATTGCGTGATTATGCGTTGCATACAGCGGAAGCAAAAAGAATTATTAATAAAATTGTATATCTGGGATTAAAGTACGGCATTATCACCCCTTACACCAGCTATATTGATGAAGAAACCGCCACAGTTATCGAAGATGACTCTGATTTTGATATACCAGTTCGTCCCCATCTTCCGGCAGAATGCCGATTGGAACAAAATTTTCCCAATCCATTTAACGCCGAAACAAGTATTAAATTCACCATATTTCAGTATACAAACGCTCAATTTGCACACATCACCATCTATGATCTATTGGGTAAAAGAATTATGAGCTTTCGCATTCCAGTTAATGGAGTTGGAAATTACCAGATAAAATGGGATGGCTTAAATGAAATCGGTCAGCCAGTTCCAACAGGTGTCTATTTCTATCGTCTGCAAATCGGAAGGACCGTTTGGCAGCGTAAATTATTATTACTCAAATAAAATTTTACACGTTCAGAAGGCCGAACAAATCACCTTTCAAGCACCCCTTTACTATTTAAAAATTTAAAAAATGATTTGACATTTTGATGAAATTCATTTATATTATGCCATCATTTACTTTACAACGTAAGTCACAAGGTAACCGTTCACAGGGGGGATTGACGCTGTCATTACCGCATGTTTTTGTCGGGAATACATACACCTTACGACAAATGGATGCCCGATAATCCATTAGCTAAGGGACGGACATGACAAAAGCCTTTATTTTATTGCACCTGTGAACGGACACGTCACAATTTTGATAACACAAGTAATTTCAACCAATTATGCAATAAATATATCTATGACAACTGCCAATTTCAATCAGGATAAATGCTGGCCGTAATTGCCATCTGTATACCATCTTAAATTTAATTTTAAAAATTACGTTGGATCAATTTATAGAGCGGGTTAAATAATTTAAGGAGTAAGAGTTGGACGATTTACAAATGATGATTTTGATCGCCGAAGAATTGAATCTGCGGTTGATAAATGTCAAAAATACCATTGAATTGCTGGATTCCGATAATACGGTTCCCTTCATCGCGCGATACCGGAAAGAAATGACGGGGAGTATGGATGAAGAGCGCATCCGTGCTATTGAAGATCGAATCCATTATCTGCGAAATCTGGAAGAGCGGAAACAGGCTGTTTTAAAAAGCATTGAAGAACAGGGCAAATTGACGCCGGAACTGGCCGAAAAAATCAATGCCGCCACCAAACTGCAGGAAGTGGAAGATTTATACTTACCCTATAAGCCCAAAAAACGGACTCGCGCAACGATTGCCAAAGAACAGGGACTGGAACCGCTGGCCATGCTTATTTTGGCCCAACAAACAGAAACTGGCGATCCGTTGGAATATGCGGCGCCATATATAAATGAAGAGAAAGGGGTAACAACGGCGGTAAAAGCGTTGGCAGGTGCCCGCGACATAGTGGCCGAAACCGTCTCCGATGATGCCGAAGTTCGGAAAGTCGTCCGTGAAGTTGGCCAGAAAAAAGGAATTATCGAATCGGAAGCCAAGAATCCTGATGACATAGCGGAATATCAAATGTATGCCCAATATAACGAACCCGTTGCCAATATCCCGCCGCATCGCATTCTGGCCATTAATCGTGGCGAACGGGAAGACAAGCTGCGAGTAAAAATCGCCATGCCAGATAGTGAAGTGCAGACCGAAATCCAGAAAATGTATATTAAAAATCCACGTTCAATTTTTACGGATGATTTTCAAAAAGCCATTATTGATGCTTACGATCGGCTCATTTTTCCCGCCATCGAACGTGAACTTCGTTCGGAACTCACCGCTAAAGCCGATGAACATGCAATCGAGGTGTTTGCAAAAAATACTGCCAACTTGTTGATGAGTCCACCGATTCGTGACAAGGTCATTATGGGAATCGATCCCGGCTTTAGAACCGGTTGCAAAGTGGCCGTAATTGATTCGACTGGAAAATACCTGGAAGGAATGACGATTTATCCTCATGAACCACAGAATCAATGGGAACGCGCCAAAGCGAATGTAACTGAATTAATTGAGAAACATCAAGTTGAAATGGTGGCGATTGGGAATGGAACCGCCAGTCGGGAGACCGAGAAATTAGTCGCCGAAATTATTGGTGAACTGGATCGAAAAGTCTATTATACAATTGTCAATGAAGCGGGTGCTTCAGTGTATTCGGCATCACCGCTGGCGAAAAAAGAATTTCCTGATCTGGAAGCGTCATTGCGAGGTAATATTTCCATCGCCCGTCGGCTAATGGATCCATTGGCCGAATTGGTGAAAATCGATCCCAAATCCATTGGGGTGGGACTTTATCAACACGATGTCAACCAAACCCAATTAGGACAAGCCCTGGATCGTGTTGTAGAAAGTTGTGTGAACCAGGTTGGGGTGGATTTGAATACGGCTTCCAGTGCACTATTAAAATATGTTTCCGGAATCAATAGTCGGGTTGCTGAAAATATCGTTCTATTTCGCGACGAGCATGGTAAATTCAGGAGCCGGGAGGAGCTCAAACAAATTAAAGGATTGGGAGATACCGCTTTTGTACAGGCGGCTGGATTTTTGCGGATCTCGGATGCCGATTTTTTCCTGGATTCGACTGCTGTTCACCCGGAATCATATACCGTTACCGAAAAATTCTTAAAAAATTTGCAATTAAGTATTGATGCCGTTCGTGAGAATGGTTCCATCTTGCGATTAAAATTAAAAAATAATAAAAAATCATTACGTGAAATTGCCGAAGAGATTGGCGCTGGTTACGAAACACTGTCGGATATTATCGAAAGTCTGGAAAAACCAAATCGTGATCCGCGCGATGAAATGCCGAAACCGATTCTTCGCAGTGATGTATTAAAGCTGGAAGACCTGCGCGAAGGGATGGTGTTAAAAGGAACTGTTCGAAATGTGGTCGATTTTGGTGCATTTGTGGATATTGGCGTGAAAGAAGACGGTCTGGTTCATCGTAGCCAGATGGGTAAAAAATTTGTGAAAGATCCCATGACTGTTGTCTCAGTTGGCGATGTCATCGACGTAAAAGTTCTCACTGTCGACATGACCAGAGGCCGGATTGCGCTGTCGCTGATTATTGATTAATGAACATGATGACGAAAAATATTAATTCAACAGCAACAATATTTTTTTATAAAGAATTGAAATTCTGTAGGGCAAATTGACAATTTGCCCTACCCTATATAATTTATTGAACCTGCAAACGAATTCGCCGATTCAGCATTTGCCCGGTGAAAGTATGATTCTCAATCAACGCAACCCCCTCGCTAATGCCTTTTATATCAATTCGGGTATTATCAATCCCCTTCTGAACCAGATAATTTTTCACATCCAGCGCCAGAATCTCGGCCAGTGCCTTCTGTGCCACCGGAGTTGAATCGCCTTCAATATAGCTTTCAACAAGCAGCTTTTTACCTGGATTATTTGTCAGATATTTGGCCACCCCTTTTAGAATATTCCGAACACTGGAATCCGGTAATTCTCCGGGCTGGATTTTTGAATAATTAAATAGTAACGATTCACCAAATTTGTTCAACTGATTTAAAATGGGTTCTTCCGGACAAACGGTACTGCTGTGGGATATTAACTCACCCGACCAGACTTCCAGTCCGCCTTCTTCCCGACGCCAGAAGCCCCATAAGGCATCATCCTCCTGATTTAAAATAGCCGAGACAATTCCAAATTGATTTTCCTCAGCCCAATAAAATGACAGGATTCGGTCAGTGAATGCTCCCTGAAAAACACCTTCACTATAACATCCTGTAAGATATGGTTGACAACGATCAATATGTAATTCACCAAAAGTTGTGTTCCAGGTTCCTATCAACCTATTCGTCGCGGGCAATTGAACAAAATGACCCCAAATTTTTACTTTTCCGAGCTGGGTATATAATTTTTGACCATAATTTGAAGTTATCTCAATCTTCAAACGACGCGCCTTGAATGGTTGAACCGCAAATACCTGATTTGCCTTATTCTGCTCCAAAACAAAAGAAGTGATAAAAAAATAACTGGTATCCAGTCCATCCGTCGCATAAATATTAATATCCTTTGCCGCAACACCGGGATAGGCAAGCTCTTCGACTTCTGTATCAAATTCCAGAGCTGAAATCTCAGCAGAAATCACAAATTCATAATTAAAATAATGAGGAAAGGGGGCTTTTGCATGAGAACAATAATGGCTGCTTTCAAAATCATTATCGCTTTCAAAATAAGTCTGAAAAGTATTCCAATCGGAAGAGGAAAATTCGATAATACGAGTACCATTTTCAATGCATGCTAAATTTAAAGGTTGGCATGGAAGGGAGACAGCAGAAATAAATATCAAAGGTAGAAATATTAAAAATGAGCTTTTTCGCATAAGCAATTTTCTCCAGCATTTTTTAGTACATAAACCGTATTGGACAAAATCTCTACCATTCGGAGCGTTCACGGACGCGGACTTCAACCGGTTGTTCCTCAATTCGAACATTTCCACGAATTGTAATTTGCTCATTTTCAATGGTTACGCGACCATCTTTAATTACGACCAATGGTAATTCACTGATGGACGCCCTTCGCTGTTTAATATCATCTACCGTCACAATTTTCGGTAATTTTAAAAAAATCAATATGAGAACGGTCAAAATTCCCATAAATAAAAAACATTTGAAAATTTCAACGCGCCGATAAAATCTTTGTGTATCCATTGTTTTCCTTGTTCTATTCATGTTTTGCACAGTAAAATTTTCTCCAAATCAATCGTTAGCGCTTAACTTTCAGTCTATGACTTCCATATAAATAATAACACCCGTAAAAATTACGGATACTCCAATCCTGGTTTTTCAATTGATTGAAATAACAGGATGGTCGATTTTCATTCACTAGGTTCGAAAGTCACAGATAAACCAATAAAATCAAAACGACAACTATTTGATTTTAATAAAGTTATAAATTAAGGATTTGTCATAAGCGATAGTATTGCATAAACCATACCAAAGTTGAATAAATTCAACGGTGGTGATGTATTCAGGAATCAAACGCAAAATGCGGCGGGAAAATGAATAACAAAATTAAAAGTGGGTTTACCGGCGAGTGTGGTAAGATTATTAAAATCCGTTCCAATTATCGTAATCAGTCATCGAAATTTGAAGTGATGAGGTTATAAGCCATCAGAAACAGGATTGAAGCGATCAATTTTAATTCAGAATAAAATATCACCTGAGAATGTCGAAACATATCATCTAATCCATAGAATAATTTGGTTCAGATGATCATACAAGCCATTCCGAGCGTGTAAAAATATTGTGATAATGTCGGTGATGGCGATAATTTCGACATTCTCACGTCCACGCATCAATCTGCGGCAATTTCAATCCATTTTCTGGAATCGGCAGATAAATCAGCCGCGTCAAGGACCTGCTGGCAGCGCAAACCATCATAAAAATCAGCTTTAATATCTGTATTATTGGCAATCGCCAGGAGCATATCACCAACCTCGTGGATAAAGGTGTGTTCCCAGCCGACAATATGGCCGGGCGGCCACCAGCGATCAATATAAGGATGTGTTGATTCGGTGACCAGAATGTTACGGAATCCCTGAGTTGTATTTTCATCATCGCGGGAATAATATTCCAACTCATTCAGTAGTTATCTAAAATAGACTTATGAACAAAGCGTAAATGAGAACTCACCGGAAATCGTTTGAATCGATCAATACCCGCGATATCCTATGCTTTGTAAATTTTAAAATTATATTTTATGGATGCCAAAAATGTTTGGCACACGCTATGAAATAGTATCTGTTCACAGGGATGATAAAATAATAACCGCTGTCATGCCCGAATGCTTTAATCAGGCATCCATTTATCTGAAAAAGGGTGGATTCCCGCCAAAAACATCCGGGAATGACAGATTTGCTCTACCCTGTGAACGGTTACCTAAATTAGGCCTTAACATTAATTAAATTAATAAATTAAGTACTATATAAAGAATCCGCCCAATTTTTATGGGAAATAATACTGCCTGTGATTTTCAGACAGACGCTAAATGGCGAGTACTCGCTTCACCGCCTGAATAATATCCTCCTGTTGCGGAATACACGCGGTTTCGAGTTTCAGATTAAACGGGATCGGCGTATTCTTTCCTGCCACAATTTCAATGGGTGCATCGAGATAGTCGAACGCCTGTTCCTGAATTATCGATGCCATATCCGCCGCCACTCCGCCGCGACGAACGGCTTCCTGAACAATCACGACATGTTCTGTTTTTCGCACCGATTCGATTATCAACTCGATATCCAGCGGCACCAATGTCCGTGGATCAAGTACCTCGACGTCAATTCCCTGCTGTGCCAGACTTTCCGCCGCGGCCAGCGCACGGGGCAGCATATTGGACCAGGCAATGAGCGTGACATCCTGGCCGGGCTTTTTAATATCACCTTTGCCCAATTCCACCAGGTAATCTTCCTGGGGAACGTGGCCTTTGGTCATATAAAGCAATTTGTGCTCGATAAAAATTACCGGATCATCGGAGCGAATGGCCGCTTTTAACAAACCTTTCGCATCATACGGTGTTGAAGGCATCACCACGCGCAATCCTGGTATCTGATAAAAAATTCCTTCCAGACTCTGGGAGTGCTGCGCCGCAAGCCCATTACCCACCCCACCCTGAGTCCGAATAACCAGCGGTACTTTGCCTTTCCCACCCGTCATAAATTTATATTTGGCAGCCTGATTCACCACCTGATCCATTGTCAAGAGTGTAAAATCGATAAATAAGATTTCAACAATGGGCCGCATTCCCGTGATTGCTGCGCCGACTCCGGCACCAGTGAAACTGGCTTCCGCAATCGGCGTATCAATCACCCTTTTTGGACCAAATTCAGCTAAAAGTCCCTCGGTAACTTTATAAGAACCACCCCGTTCCGCGATACCCTCACCCATGATAAAAACCGTCGCGTCCCGTTGCATTTCTTCACGCAAGGCTTCATTCAACGCTTCCCGATACATCAGCAGACGTTGGCTGGTTGGTGTATTTTTAACTTCCATTAGTACTCCTTAATCAATTCCAGAAATGAATCCAAAGCTGGTTCAGCACTCTGTTTGGCAAATTCAATGGCGTTTTCCATCTCCCGGGCAACCTCGATTTCAATGGTGTCCAGTTCTGAGGATGAAACCAATTCCGATTCAGTTATATATTGACGACTGATTAACAGCGGATCTTTTGCTTTATAATATTCCAGACGTTCCGCCGGCATATATTGCCCTGGATCATTCACATGATGTCCACCATGCCGATATGTTTTCGCTTCGATTAATACCGGACCTTTTCCCTGACGACAAAGCTCAGCCGCTTCACAAGTTTTTTCGTACACCGCCAGGGCATCATTGCCATCCACGGCGGAGCTGACGACTCCATATCCTTCAGCGCGTTTGTATAAATCCGGATTTCGGCTGGACTGTTCAATCGGGGTGGAAACGGCATAGTGATTATTTTCCAGGACAAAGATGACCGGCAGATTCCAGATGGCGGCTAAATTCAATGATTCACCAAAGATGCCATTATTGGCCGCCCCGTCGGAAAAGAAGATCGCCACGGCACCAGTTTCCGCGCGCAGAGAAATTCCCAGCGCGGCACCCACACCAATTGGAATTCCCCCGCCAACGATACCATTCGCGCCCAGATTGCCTGTCGAAACATCAGCAATGTGCATCGAACCGCCCAGACCGCCGCAATACCCGGTTTCTTTCGCAAACAGTTCAGCCACCATCCGGTCAAGCGATGCGCCTCGGGCAATACAATGCCCATGGCCTCGATGCGTACTGATAATATAGTCCTTAGGACCTAACGCCAAACATACCCCACTGGCCACCGCTTCTTCTCCTAAATATGGATGAAAATACCCCCGAATGAGTCCCTGCCGATATAATTTGATACATTCGGTTTCAAATGTTCGAATCTTGTAAAGCGTTCGGTATAATTCCTTAAGCAAATCTTTTGAATACATGCCTACTCCAACATCAATATTAATTTTTCTCAGCTATCTCTTTTAATTTTTGAAAGACTTGTTCATTATGCTTAACCAGTAACGCCAGATCTGAAAATTTCCGGTGCCAGTCACCAATGGTTTCAATCGTTAAAAATTCATCATTTGCTTCTTTAAAATTGGCATTCTGCAGCAATTCAGGCTTATCTTCTAACAATTGATGATGCTGAATCAAAACACCGTTTAGTCGTTTTAAAAATTGCGCTGATTTTTGCTCATCCTTTTCCCCGATAAAACATTCCTGCATCACGCGGCCAACCGCAAATTTTGGTTTCTCTACATTACACAGATAAGCGATAGTCGGTACCAGATCCAGCATATCCCCGTCTTCATACGTCAAGCCCTTTTTAATACCGTTACCAACAATCACGAATGGTGTCATACTGCTTTTTTCGGCGTAAGGCGGATGCGTTCCCTGATCCCACTGACCATGATCGCCCATTACAATCAGGACACTTTCCTCCCAGCGACCGGTTGTCTTTAGCCAATCAATAAAATCGCCCAGCAGCGAATCGGCATACAATGCCTGCTGAATATACGGTGATTCCGGATACCAGATATTTTTATACCAGGGCAAACTCCCGTCCTCTGCGGCATATTTCAAATGCGCCTGGTTATATGATTCAGGCCCCTGAAAAACAATGTGTCCGGCAGATCCGGGTCCTTGTAAATGAATTCGGATAAAGGTTGGATCATCATTTTCAATTATTTTTTTTGCATCCTCTACAGGCATTTCATCTTTAAATAAGTCCGGAAAACCATTTTCTGCCAGTTGATGATAAATCATGTAGCCAGGGCTGATCTCTTCATAAGAATCACAATTGACGGTAAAAGCGGTTTTTTGGTCACGAAAACTATGTTGAATCAAATGCTGTTTAATTTCCGGTTGGCCAATAAAAACAGTACCAGTCATCGCGACCGGATTCGGCAATGAACAACCCCAGGGATAGTAAGTGGCATCCTTTTCATTTTCATCGCGTTTCGGATGTGCGGCTAGGATGACATGCATGGCTTTATAATAACACCCCTCATTTTTTAATTGCTGAAAAACTGGTAGTGGAATTTTTTCCGGAGCACCGACGGGCATGGCATCACTGATAAATAAAATCACACGCTTGGGTGGATCAGATTTAAATTTAATCAACTTATTGGTATCATTGCTGCATCCAGTCATAATGATTATTAAGTTTAGAAATAACAATAAAATAAACCTCATAAAAAACACCTCCTAAAAAAACTATCAGAATAATCCATTTTCTACCAACAATTTATCATTTTTTATCAGGATAAATTTCAATGGTCGTTTTTTCGATTCCCACATTGAAATTAAACTGAACTGCACCGGAAGTACTGGATTTTAAGAATGTGATTTTTCAGTTTAGCGCAATTTCACATTGTCGTAAAATATTTTTTATATCATTTAGTACCTACAAAAAATAGCCAGCATGTTCATCCAAACTCCATTATTGGAGTGTCGAAACGATGTATTCGATATCATGACTCAATTCATGAATAGCGTAATCCAGGCCCAGCTCATACGCTGCCAACCGTTTCACAGAATTTAACCGGTCAAAATTTTTTGACGAAAGCAACATCGTGTATCCAACAACAAATTTATTATACCAACTCAAACTAACTGGCGGGCGGCATTCATCCTAAAAGCCGGTTCCCGCCAATTAGTGGAAGAGTATGATAGAGGAATATGGGCGTATTTGAATAAAAGTATCATTTTCTTTACATCCTCCCTAATTTTTACAAGGAAGTGGATGCTGTCAACACCGCCCACGAATTCATTCTGACAGCGCCTGGATTATTTTATAATCCAAATCCAAATGAAAACAGGTGGGTCGCATCAAGCCGACCATAATCCAGATAGGCATAATCGACATTGACATGATAGCCCGCCATGGCGATTTTCGCGCCACCGCCCAGGGTCATCCCGATTTCATCATAATTAAACCGATAGCCGCCGCGGAGGAAAAACATATTATTAAAATTATATTCCATGGCAGCATGAATCCGTTCATCCGCATCATTGGGATGGGTGGCTTCAAGATAAGCACTCAAATTGTGCATATCTTCTTTGGTTCCACCGAGTAGATCATAACCCACGCCCATAAATAATTCCATGGGCATGCGCACCTGAATGGGTAGGCCGTACAGGGCATCAAATCCACCAAAACGTTGGTCTGCTCCCAGATTACGTCCAACAATGGCAAAACGCAAACTTTTCAGTCCGGTTTTAAAATATAATCCAAAATCAAAACCAACATTGGATGCTTTCACATCATCAAGGGTTTCTTCGATATAATTAACAGATCCACCGATAGCGAAACGATCGGTAATGGTTCGGGCGTAAGTCAATCCGACTAACAGATCCCCCGCATCGAAAGTGCCCAGATTCGTGAAACGTTCATTTCCAAATGTACCCGGACGATTTTCAGTTCTGATCATATCTCCACTGCTGAGACTGGCTAATTGAATTCCAAAAGTACCCCACTGGTTGAAATTCTTCGCTGCGGCGGCTGTCATATAAGATATATCAGCCAGGTAGTTAAATTTACTGAACCCAACATTGATATTACTGACATTGACCAGATCTGCCGGATTCGCAAAAACCGCCATCACATCATTATGGGTCAATCCGCATTTGATATTCGCCAGCGCCGCATTTCTGGCATTGGTTGGCAGGTGCAAAAATTGCCAGCCACTGCGCCCGACGCGTGAAAAATCAACGGCCGGGATTTCTGGAAAATCGATGGCATCTTGTGCGTAAGCAGGCAGCAAATTCAGACTCAGCACAAGCGCAACGATTGCCAGCATCGTTTGCATTTTATTTTTTATCATTGATAAGCCTCCTAAAAGTATGCATTCATTTTTTAAATTAACGAATGACAACAAATTTACCAATATATGACTCGCCTTCATGGCCTTCAACCTGGGATTCCACATGGAACAGGTAAAGACCCGGAACGATTCGCTGCATATTTTTATTGGTCATCTGGTAAGGTCTCACTTCAAGACCGTATCCTTCGTGATATGTAGTTACCCAATCCTGATCGCCTGAACCATCCGTATGATCCAGATTCATCACCAGATCGCCATTTAGTGTGTAAATGCGAATTTTGCATTTTGCCGGAACCCCAACAAAATCCAGTCGGAATTGATCATTCGCAATGCGACTGTGTAATTTAAATGGATTTGGGACCACAACAATTTTTTCCAATTCATTAGCAGGAGGATAATCTGGATATAATGGCCGAAGATTTGGATTAACTTTTCCGGATTCACGACCATCGGCATCGACGGTGGTGACACAATACCAGTTCGGCGAACCGAGTTGACGTTCATCATAGTATGAAAGCATTCCGTCAGCACCAGGAGCGGTATTGGCAGCGATGGTCGTCACTTTTGTCCAGGGACCATGCGGACTATCAAAAGAATGATATAGATTGTAGCCGGCAAAAGTACCAGATTCCTTGCCAGTGAGCGTCACGCGTGGCCATTTAATCATTATACCAGGTTTTGAACCAACAGGACCTCTGGTTTCAATGGTTAATGAATTAAATCCGTCGGTCGGGGTCGGCGGAGGGACTTCATTGATCTGGTAACCATTATTAAATAATTCACGGGCAGCCTCCAGATGTGCCCACATATTATCGCGACCTTCGATTAGATGCGCCTGATTTTCCAATCCGCCAGCTATGACACGACTCCAGTCCATGTGTCCACCAACAACCGCGTATGTCAAAGTAATCGTTTCACCGGAGGCAATATCCCATGGCCCCGAATTCAGTAACATATTAAAAAGCATATCTTCGCCTGTCCGATCAACCGTTTGTTGATTCGGATACCAGGCCGGCGGGGTAACAGGCGCTCCTGCAGTAAATTTACCGGATGCATCATATTGGCCTTCGGTGGTTTTTGGCAAAGGCTCAAAATATTTCATCGAACTTTCAAAGTAGTCACGGCCATAATTTGTCAGCGAAATCGCGCGGTTATTGAGATCTATTTTCGGCGCTTCGGAACCATAGGGACCTGGAAAAACAAAGTTATAGTGGTCTCTTTCACCACCGTTAGCATCTTTGGTCTTATTTAATAACACACAAGTCATATATTGTGGTGCGCGGAAATCATGTTCCACTGATTTTTGATCATACAAATCACTGGGTTCACCGACATCACTTTTGGTCAAACCATAGTTCCAGACAAATGGATGATTAATATCCTGGTTCACCACCTGGCGACCATCATGCCAGTAAAAAAGTTCACGTTCGGGATCCCATTCAAATATATCGTCATCAACCTGTCGCTGACGGGGTAAATGATATTGGAGTCCGGTCACAAAAGGATTAAATAAAGCCCATTCAACCGTATAAGCCCAGCGCAAATCGGTTATCGTTTTTGTATTGTTCGCGGGATTGACAATTTTGAATTCAAGGATCACAAAATCATCATATTTGGGTAAACTCCAGGCCATGGCTTTCCAATGAACTTCCAGGCCATAATCTACCAGACCTAATTTGGCACTAACAGTTTCCTCCGCTTCATTGGTTGCATTGGCCAGATTATAATTGGTCGTTTTCGTCACAGGTTCAATGAGGGTCAATCCGGTCGCATCAAATGGCTGACCGGCGGATTTTACAGATTCACACCGGTAGGCGGTTGGTACACCGTTCACACTCGCATGTACCATAAAACCCATAATAAAACGCCCGCTCTGATATTTTCGTTGATAATTTGCATCATAGAGAGTTCCCGGGTAATCAAAATAATTAAATCTATCACCAGCTAACGAATATTCCGGCCCCGGAAAAGAATGCAAATCAATCCACACCCGGCTTCGGGTCAGACGTTTATAATCGGTCCACTGTCCATAGAGAACCGTCGTCATTAGCATGTAAATACAGACTAATAACAGACCAGCGCTCCATTTATTAATTTTATTTGTACTTTTCATCGACATACTCCCATTTTTTCAATTTAATATTGTTAAATTTAACCAGCTAGAATTCTATACCTAATGTGAAGTATATCATACGTTTGGGATTGGCATAGGAATTATAAAAGCGCCAGATGTTCGCTTCCCCCTCTTTGGATTCAAGTGGGGGTTGGTCTTTCTGTTCCCAGGCATCCAACTCGAACCGCTGAGTAAAATACGGTCATAATTATTAAATAAATTATTCACCTGAATTCCCAGATATGGTTTTATTCCACCCAGAGTGATCACTTTTGTAATTTTCAAATCGGTCCGTTGATGCGGATACCAGGTTTTATTATCGGGTATGGCAAGTCCTGCATAACCTGATTCATAATAGGTATAGGTTGGTCCTTTAAAATATTCGTAATAAAGGGCGAATGTGATATCACCCAATACCGGGGACGCAAAGCCGGCAAAATCTTTCGGAGAAACCAGACTGGCGTTGGCCCGGATTCGTAAGTCAGACATCCATTTCGCTTCGATATCATCACGCTGTGTCGGTGAGCCAACCGAATTTTTCGACTGACTGATGACTTTCTCTTCAACTGCCGTTAATCCATAATTAGCGGCACTGGTCACGCCATAATCCATATTCACGGCAGCCGACCACAGGCCATCAAACAGCTTTTCGAGGCTCATTTCGATACCACGTGATTCCCGGAAGCCTTTATTGGCCAGCACATTATTACTGGAATGGAACGACTTTCGGCCAATTTCATTCGGCGAAACATACATAGCTGCGCCGTTCAGTGAATTATCACCTACTGAAATCCCACCTTCACCATATTCTGATTGAAAAGCGAGATTCGTTAACTTTTCATAGTCTTTATAGTATCCGGTCGCACTGACACGAAGCATATCGAAGAAACTTTGGTTATATCCCAATTCAAATTGAACCAAAGTTTGATAGGTCAAACCATCATGCCCCGTATATCCAAATTGACGATTGGGGCCAATGGTATTCAGTGGATTTTGCCGCAGGAAGGAAATGGGACGGCCACAAATGGCATTATATGAAGGCCGCATATTGAATTGACCGTAGCTAAAAAAGATTTTGGAAGATTCACTCACCGGGAATGAAATTCCTAATCGCGGTGATAGAGCGGCTTTCCAGGTGGACTTTACACTATTTTTCCCTTTGAGCGTATATTTTGCATCATCTGGCTTATTCGACAGGTCCATATAATTTTCATACGGACGCGGCCAATATGCCCAATCCGGTAGTTCCCGTTCCAGGAACCACATATAATCAGAATTCAGGACATTGGCTTCATAACCTTTGGTTGTTGGTTCCAACCAAATGGATCAAAGAGTGGATTTTCCGGATAGGTATAATTGGCATTATAGGCATCCAGTCGTAAGCCGATATTCAGGATAATTCCTTCATACTCCATTTTGTCCTGCAGGAAGAAACCCAACTCTGTGGGCTTTGCATCCCAAACATTGGCAAATACCTGCCCGGCATAGGGTTTATCCGGTGTTGTCTGCCGCCAATCATGCTGAATCGCAATATGATCGAGATCATGTAAAATAAGCTGTGCCCCGCCTTTAAGCTGGTGTCAATTCGTAATCTGGCTGGTAATATCGCCCTTAAGATTGAGGGCATTGGTATGATAACCAAAGTTGGTCAACCAATTCATGTCCAGAACCCGCAGCTCGCCAGTTAACGACATCATTTTATCATATTTTTGACCGAAACCGACATAACCATCCCGTGGCCAGGGAGAATCGGCGGTATAGCCAAAATGTTGGTCAGCCCAGGCGTTTTGGGCTTCTGCTTTCGAATAATCCTGTGCGATGATGTTTTCCGATCGCGTATAGGTCAAATCGATATTATAGAACGTGGATGAATTAATAGTGTGCTGCCATTTTAACGCCATTTGATCCATATTCATCTCATCATTACCAAGGCGGTAAGCGCCACCCCAGTACCCATATTCACCTAACCGCATATCATTTGGGTCACGGGATTCGCCGGGAATTAAGCCATGCACGCGATTATTTTCCAGTCCCATCACGCCGGATTGGTTATAAGCCGACATTTTATGATAGGCGCGCATGTAATTAGCGCTGAGCTTCATATTTTTATTCAGATAATAATTAAACTTGAAAATTCCATTGTAAGAATCCTGATAGGGTAATCGGGTGGGATAGATATGGACGCCACGCAAATAATTGAATGAAGCCAGAAAATTGGAATTTTCTAAAAATGAGCCATAAATACTGCCTTCAATCTCTTTTTGTGACCGCTGGTTATAATCAGCAACTTCCTGGTTGCCCAATACCTGATCAATATGGGTATCATATAGTTGTTGCGCGGTGGGTACGGTTTGTCCATCCCATCCGTACCAATAGCGGTAGTACTCGGCATACTCTTTCTGTTTTGCGGCCGATTCCAGTTGTTTGGCCCAATAACTCACTGGAAAATCCGCAATCCGGTGCAAATTCTCATTAAATAAATAGGTGCCCCAATGATATTGCCCGGCCGGTCGCAAGGTACCCTTAATATTACCATGAATATTTCTTTTCGTCATTGAAGCTTCTTTTGTTACCACATTGACGACACCGGACATGGCATTACCGTATTCCGCATTGTAGCCACCGGTTAGCAGCGTTACTTCCTGAATGGCCGTGGTGTTAATTTTCTTAAACTGATCCTGCAAAACGCCATAATCAGTCGAACTTCCATCCACCATATAGCTGACTTCTTTTAATTCACCGCCCCGGAACGTGCTCACCATACCGGTGTTGATTATTCCATTTTGCTGGCTAACCAGGTCTTCGAGATCGGTTACGGGTGCCCGTGAAATCAGGGAAGAATTTATCACGGTTTGCGTACCCGTCACATCCAGTTCAACCAGTGGCCGTTCAGCGACAATACTGACTTCGGTTCCTTCAATAACGGTTGGTGATAGCATAAAATTTACCTGAGTCGTACGATTGGTTATCACCAGAACATTGGTTTTCGTGGTGACTTCATAACCCATCATCGTTGCTTTAACCGAATATGCACCAGCAGGAATGTTAATGATAAAATATTCACCCTTGGCGTCGGCTGCTGCTCCCAGAAATGTTCCATCGATCATCACATTCGCGCCGGGAAGTGCACTACCGGATTCTTTTTCGATCACCCGGCCTGATATCTTTCCGGTTATCGCAGCCATTGCACTTCCCGCTGAAATCACGATTAAAAACATCAGCATAAATGCAAATATCTGCAAGTCAAGAGACTTTCTGGTCATCTTTAACCCTCCTTTAAATGTAAAATAGGTTCAATTATCAAGAGACAACGTCAGAAATAAATTTGTCATTTCCGGTGTAACGATAAATGCATCACCTCCTCGTTTAAATCGTATTTTCTGCTGTTCTCCTTTTGTTTTTAATTCACGACCGTACACTTTTTAGAAATCTTCTTTGAACAACACTTGTGACCCTCACCCCAATCCTCTCCCAAAGGGCTGATTTTGCCCCACATCTCGTTACTGGAAACAGGGAGATGGCGAAAAATTATCAATTCCCCTTCCTTTTTTTTCGAGAAGGGGCCAGGGGATGGGTAAAAAAGAATGCTGACAGAACAAAGAAATATTTTTTTTAATAAAGTTTCATAGTGACAAAAAGAAAAGTTTAATTTTGTTCTTATCAACACCATTTTCTAACCCATCCCCCGACCCCTTCCCTCAAATGAGGGAAGGGGAGTGGCCAATTCCCCGTGTCCAGTAGAAGATGTGGGACACGATCAGCCCAAAGGGAGAGGGCGAAGCTATTCCCTCTCCCTTTGAGGAGAGGGCTAGGGTGAAGGGTCAGATTTTGCCTAATCAAAAAGTGCCCGGTAGCAAAATTATTAATTATACAAATTCAAATCAAAAATTATTTGTCAATATTGGGCGATAAAATTTATGACAACCGATTTGAACAGCAAACTTTGGTGGAATTATTGGCGTACCTGACAATTAATCCAGGCGCCAGTTTCCACCGAAGCCGAAAGCGCCACTTCAAATTGAGACTCATCTTCTGAGCTTCTCATAATTATAAACAAATTTCGGCGTTCGCCCCTCGAATACATCGATGACTGCTATTGCCGCTGATTTTGCAATCCGGACATTGGATTCCCAAGTTGAACCCGCGACATGTGGCGTTAAAATTACATTTTTCATCAAATTAAACGGACTATCCGCCGGTAATGGCTCTTTTTGAAAAACATCCAGTGCGGCACCCGCTATTTTCTCACTTTGCAGCATGTCAATAAGTGCCTGCTCATCGACCAGCTCGCCCCGGGAAGTATTCACCAGATATGCCGACTCTTTCATCAACGCTAATAATTTTCGCGAAACCAGACCATGGGTTTCAGGCACATTGGGAGCATGGATTGAAATAAAATCAGATTCAATAAATAATTTTTCCAGCTTGTCGGTAAAAGTAATAAAATCATCTTTTATTTCACCATGAAAATAAGGATCATACACCAGTATTTTCATTCCCAGACCCCAACCACATTTCCGGGCGACCAACATCCCAATTGCTCCGAATCCAATTAGTCCCAAAGTTCGGCCGGCGACTTCAATTTGTTTTTCGGAAAATCTTTCCTGCCATTGCCGGGTTCGAACCGCCTGATCCATGTGAAATAATTGCTTGGCTAATCCCAGAATGAGGGCCACCGTATGTTCGGCGACGGTACAATCGTTCATACCCGGCGTATTGCAGACATAAATGCCACGCTCACTGGCGGCCTCAATATCGATATTATCGACGCCGACCCCGGTTCTGGCTATCACCTTCAGGTTATGCGCCTGTTGAATTACGTTTCGATTCACTTTTGATGTGGCCCGCAGGATGATTCCGAACACATCGGGCACTAATCGCAGCAGCGTTGCTTCGGAAGTATCCGGGGCAATGATAAGCTCGAATTTATCGGTCAGTAAACTTTTGCCCTGGGGATGAATATCTTCGGAGAGTAGTATTTTGGGTTTCATCATCATTTATGTCCCAAATTATCGGCTAGTATTTGGTTAATGGTTTAAAATCAAAAGTTAATAGTCAGCGGTTAACCAATTTTAAGTATAAAATATTTTTCTGAATGACCAGTAATGACCTTTGATGCTAAAAAATCAATAAATTTTAAGATACCAACTTTTTACGATTAAATTCTGAAATCCAGTTGATAACATCAAAATTATCTTTGCCAGTTTCATAATCGGTTACCAGCGTCAGTATTCGATGCAGATGATTAAACATCGCTTGCGCAGCCTGTTCCGGATCGCGTGAACGAATACCTTTGACAATATCGGCATGCTCCTGCATCACCAGTTTCGAAAGTAAAACGTACCCTTCTTTATTTCGGACAATATTTTCTGAATGAGAGATAACATCCGGAGCAATTAATGAAATGATGGAGCGTAAAACCGGATTCTGACAAAATTCCGCGATTCTCAAATGAAACAGAAAATCGACTTCGATGCTTGGATTTCCATTATTGGCGAGCTTACAATATTCCTGATGTGCCTGTTCAATTTTTTCGATTTCATCATCGGAAGCGCGTTGCGTGGTTAAACGGATGGCATTGGTTTCCAAAATCTGTCTGGTTTCAATGAGGGATTTATAATCGTCTTTTTCCAATTCTAATATATTGGTGATTAATCCCTCAAGGGCCTTTACTCCCAAACTGGCGACAACTGTTCCACGATGTGGAATTGTTTTGAGGATGCCATAAAATTCCAGTTTTTTAATCGCTTCCCGTACATACCCCCGTCCCACCTGAAGCCGTTTGGCGATGGTTCGTTCAGGCGGTAACCGATCACCGGCTTTCAATTTGCCACCTGAAATTTGCTGTTTTATTTGTTGAATAATCAATTCCGTCGGTTTGACGATTTTGATTTCCTGCAACGATTCAATAAATTCACTATTATCCTGTGACATCGGTTTCTCCTGGTATACGACCAGTGGTTTATGGTTTGTGGTTAACCATAATATAACAATCTCTTTTTTAAAATGCAATAGAAATTTAACATTTTTGAAAAATTTTTGTAACGGCTCAGGTTCAGGGTTCAATTGTTCCCGGTTCAGAGTTTAGAAATATTAAAAAAGGTTCCGGTTTCATTGTTTCCGGGTTTTCTTCATCGATCATGTTTTCAGGTATCTGTTTCTAACAGTACTTAATTCAAATACAATCATCCCCCAAAAGTGGCATTTTAACGCTGAACTCTGAACTTTGCACCTTAAACCTGTGAACGCATACGAATTTTTTCCACCTTGCCAATTAAAAAAACATAACTCAATATCCCCGATAACATAATCATTCCCGCCAGCAGAAATGCTGAATTAAAAGAACCACTTAAGCTAACCATAAAACCGGTGAGAAGTGGGGCTACCGCAGCACCCACTGAGCCACCCAGATTTTGAACACCCGCCAGGGTACCGGTAGTATTTTCCGGTGCAATTGCTTGCATAATGGCCCAGGTATTAGCGGTGGCCATGCCCATACTGACGATGGCGACGAGTAAAACTGTAACGGCATAATCCTGATTCTGGATGAATGGAACCGGAATGATCAACGAACCCATCAGAAATCCAATGATGACAAATGCTTTGCGCACTTTGGTGTTATCATATCCCAGTCGGATCAAAAAATCCGCCGCCGCACCAGCTAACGGAACCATAATGGCAACTCCGCCAAAAGCAATGCTGGAAAAAGCCCCCATTTTAGCCAGTGTGAAATGCATTTGGTCCTGAAAATAAGTCGGTAGCCAGCTTAAATAAAGCACCAAAACATAAGAATAGGCCGCGCTTCCCCAAAAAATACCCCATGTTTTTTTATATTTAAAGAGTTCTTTTAATGGAAATAACTGAGGTTTTTTTGATGATTTGTCAGCTAAACTAGCCGGCTCTAATGCGTTAGGAAGTGCTCGCAAGCGACTTTCGAGTTTACGATAGAAGTATTCCCACGGTGCCAACCAGATAAGCGGAACCAAACCACATAAAATAAATAACATACGCCAGCCATAAGAATCTATCAGCCAGGCAGCCAGAATTCCGCCAATGGATGGTCCGAACTTGGTGCCTGAGAGATAAAGCCCGGAGGCCAATCCACGCTCTTTTTCATTAAAATACGTACCGATAAAGGCCATGCTGGCTGGCGCAGATACCGATTCGAGAATGCCCAATAACGCCCGTAAAAGAATGAACATCCAGATACTCGTGGCCAAACCAAAGGCAGTGGCCACAAATCCCCAGATTAGATAGCTCAAAGTATAGAGTTTTCGGATGCCATATTTATCCACCAAACGGCCGGCGGGCACCTGTAAGAGGCCATACATCCAGAAAAACATGGCCAGAATTAATCCCATTTGGGCCGGATCCACCGGAATATGCTTATAAATATAAGCACTCAGGGTGTCATTCAATGCGGTTCGTTTTTTAATGGCCCCGACAATGGCAAATTTATCGTCACTGAGTGCCACCGCGCTTCCAAAATTGAAAATCGTTGAATCCGAAGAGACGAGTCGGCTTTGTTGAACCCAGCGTTGCCCTTCACGATGGTACATAAACACAATCCCGGAGGCGCCAGCTTTGGGTCCTGTCGCCGCACCAACCATCGCATAATTTCCAGCTAACGCGGCACTGATACCAAATTGATTGATGGCCGGACTATCGCCAGACTCAAGCTGAACCTGGAGTTTCAACCCGTCGGTATGGCGTTGAAAAATATACGCCGTACCGCTGGATGCATGACGTTCCGCATCCGGCGCCGTGACCAGCGCATAATTTCCATCCGCCGACAATAATTGGCCAAAGTGATCATTGGCTTGCGCATCGGCCCGCATGAGTTTTTGAGTCTGAATCCAGTCATTTTCCTGATGCTGAAAAACATAAACCGCACCTCTCCCCTGCTCTTCGGCGGAATTACCGACGAGCACCGCATCTTCAAGCATCGCTACGGATTGACCAAATGGTCCTGACGCGGCCGTATTTTCGACGGTCAGTTTTGCCTGCTGAACCCAGTGATCATCCTGTCGATGAAAAACATAAACCGCACCCGATATAGCGTAATCAATTTTTGCCGGCGCACCGACAAGGGCATAATCATTCCGAATCGCTACCGCTGCCCCAAAATTCAATCCAATGGGGGGTTCCGTCGGCAAAAGCTGCTGCTGAATACGCCATTGAATCTGATTTTTGTCAGTTCCTTCTTTTTTGCGGTGTCGGGCAATAAATACTAACCCTGAGCCTGAGCTATCACTTACAGAACTGATGATGGCATCATTCTCGTCCAATGCAATGGCTTTTGTTTTCAACACGCCATCAAGCGCCGAATCGGGCTGCAGGGAGGCTGTTACAACCCAGCCGCTATCCTGATGCGTCAGTAAATAAGCCAGACCGCCGCGTTGATTTAATCCATCGAACTCACCCGCCAGGATTGCGGCATCCTGGTCAATTGCAACTGACGAGCTGATTTCCGCCGCATCACTTCGCCAAAATTGGAAAACCTGAACCCAATGCCCAAATTCGCGACTGATCGCCGAGGCCGCAAACGACATGTTCATCCGATCCAGGTAGCTGTTGATAATTCCCAGCGTCAGCAGCAACACAATGCCCCAGCGGAGATATTTTATTGGCTTCGGTTCTGCAGCCAGATTTTGAGTCGGCGTATTTGTTTTCATTAAAACGACCTTTCAATCTTAACCTTTTTCTATAGATACTCAATCCTTCAACCCCGCCAGAAGTTCTGCTAATAATGCCAACGCGGAATGATCCGCATCGCCATGTCCCAAGGCCAACAGCGCATCCATCTGTTCCGTCACGATGGCGCTCGCTGGTAAAGGCACCGAAAGCTCCCGTCCGGTTTGCAGGGCAATATTCATATCTTTCCGATGCAATTTCACCTTAAAACCAGGCTTGAAATTACGATCGAGAATGCGCTGGCCGTGCAAATCCAGAATCCGACTCTGGGCAAAGCCACCAAGCAACGCCTCCCGTACTCGCGCAACATCAACTCCTGCCTTTTTGGCCAATGTGAGCGCCTCAGCGACGGCCTGAATTGTCAATGCCACAATAATTTGATTGCAGGCTTTCGTAACCTGTCCGGCGCCAGTATCGCCAATATGCACGATATTTTTACCCAATTTTTCAAAAAACGGGACAGCACGCTGAAATCCTGCTTCGGGTCCCCCCACCATAATCGACAGGGTACCGGCTTCTGCTCCCACCTGACCACCTGAAACTGGCGCGTCCAGGGCGATGACACCTTTTTCCTGTAATGCAGCAAATACTTTTTGTGATGTAGCGGGCGCAATGGTAGACATATCGATAAATAGCATTCCCGGTCGCACACCGGCCAGCACGCCATTTTCCCCAAACACCACCTGTTCCAACTGCGGTGAATCGGGCAACATGGTGATAATAATCTCACTTCTTTCGGCAACGGCCTGACAGGTCGAAACTTCGCTGGCGCCGGCTTGAACTATTTCACGAACGGCCTCTGAATTAATATCAAAAACGGTTAAACCGTAACCCGCTTTTAATAAATTTTTTGACATGGGTTTCCCCATAATTCCCAGTCCGATGAATCCGATTTTTTCCATAAACAGTTACTTCCTTTCCGTAATTTTAATTATTGGACTTTTCATAATTATTTTTCATGTCGGATAATTTTTTAACCATTGTCCTCGCCCCATTATTTACAAAGGCCATGTCCGCACCACTGGCGATGAAGCGATAACCAGCTTCATAAAATTGATTGAAGTGATCCGGATTAAACAACAATACCCCGGCTGCTTTGCCATATTTTTTGGCGGCATTGCCTGTTTTTTTAACAGCATCCAGAAAAAGTGGATGATCAAATTGATTAAAAATGCCCAATGCCATCGAAAGGTCCGCCGGTCCAACAAAAAGGACATCCACGCCTTCAATTGCAGCAATCTCATCAACGACCTGAAGCGCTTCCACCGTCTCAATCTGAATGACACCAACCAGGCTGTCTTTGGTTTGGGCATAATATTCATCAAAATTAATCCCGAAATGAGTGGCGCGAATCATTTTGGCAACCCCGCGTAAACCCTCTGGAGAATATTTCAGGGCATCCACGGCGAATCTGGCTTCCTGCGGCGTCCGAATACGCGGACACATAATGCCTTCCGCACCAAAATCCAGCACCCGATGAATCCGCTGACGCTCATAACTCTCCACCCGAACGATGGGCGCCGCCGTACCCCGTTCCAATGCCTGGATTTGGTGATAGGCATCCGCTTCACCGCCGACACCATGCTCCAGATCGATGAGGACCCAATCAAAACCGGCCAGGCCAACGATTTCCGCACTGACAGAGGAACCGAGGTTCAGCCAGCAGCCGAGGACGGTTTCTCCATTTTTTAAACGCTTTTTTAGATTTTTCATGTTTCACGACCTCATTTTTTTTAGCAATAAAATCCACGATTTAATATAATGAACGATCTATTATTTTGATTCTTACCGCCAGAAATTTCACACATTTCATTTATTCAAATATTGCAACCACTCAGTGCTACAATGATGTAACCTCTACGAGGTTAAGAGCTCCGGCCAATCGCCAGAAGCCAAAAGCCAGTAGCCAGCGGCCAACAGCCATCATTCTTTTTTAGTCGAAAGCTGTAAATCTAAAATATTGATATTTAAAGGTAAATCAAGCGCAATTACTTCATTGGCAAAATTTTTAAACGTTTCCATATTCGTCACATAACCCGCGCGTTGCCAGGCACCAAAGGCGATAAATTCATATTCAATCGAATTGGCGGCTTGCACAGATTGATTCGATAAGTAAAAGTGGTTTTTATCATCCGCTGCCAGTTGAAAAGCGGCAGGATGAACAAGATAAATCCCCATTCCCATTTCATCAATATCGTACATGGGCTGTGAATACCATAATAAAAACAAACCTTTGGCCGGGTCGGCCACATAATCCATATTTTCTTCCTTTTTAATACCAGTACCAAAAAATACTGCCGACCGAGATTTTAAATTTACGACCGTGATCACATCTTTAATTCTGCATTCAAAGTGATGGGCGTAAATCGTGGCCGTCCGGTGCAGATGAAAAGTACCGATTTCGTTCTCCCAGCTATCTTTTTGCATGGTGACAATCGATCTCACCGGTCTGGAAGCGATGACTTTACAGGATAATGCACCAGCCGCAGGCAGGTAAACCTGGTCATTGCCTTTCAAAGCAATGCCCCCCAGTCCAATCGTAGGCCCGACATGCAAAATATCCATCCCCAAAGGACTATCCACGTGATAATTATAAATTTGTTTATTGGATTCGTTATAAAATGTTTTTAACACCAAACCCGGCTTTGATTTATATTTTGCGAACATATCCAGCACAAATGGACCATAAGACCGATAGCCAAACAATTCGGATTCCCAGCCGGGCATGTTCGTCGCGTCAGTATATCGGTCTTGCTGCGGCCAGGCTTTAAATTCTTTGAAAAATTGCAGGTGATAAATTCGTTTTTCATCCGGTTTTAATGAGGTCAGGAAAACAATTTCATCCGCGCCGGTACCTTCACCGTCCAGATCATCGACCTGATAAAGTGGCATTTCGCCGGTTTGGACATCATAGACCCGAAAATGTCCCAATTCAAGAAATGGCATTGGGTCTAGTTTAAAGGCTGAAATTGGAATACTGACAGGAACATGCGCAAGCTGATGCTTATTTGGATTGACAACTTCGACCGTGAGCTGTTTTGTCCACTCCATCGATGGAATTCCGGGAAAAACAGCGGCTGGTTGTTGACGATTCGGCTGACAACTCATCAGAAGCAAGCGCATGCTCATGGCGATCATCATGGTTTTCATAAATTATCCCTTTTTTAATGATGAAATCAACTATTTCTCTTAATAAAAATTTTCTCTGAATTTACCTTTTTTTTGCTTTCTGTCAAATTAGAAGTTAAAAATAATCCAATGGTAATAAAAAAGCATCGGCTTCAGGAAACAGCACACGGAGCAAATCAAGTGTTTGCGGGTCTGCAACACGGGCATCAGTCTGTTCTAACAAATCCAATATCGACCAATAACCAACGATATTCCGAACAAAGTACCGAAAATCGGTTTTAAAATGAACTTTATCGGCTGAAACCTGTTGATATGATTTACATAATTCTAAAATTCCATTGTTGAATGATAATTCGACTGATTGTTGAGTTTGAATAACCAGTTTACCCGTAAATTGATAAAAACGGGAATTCGCCACGCGTTCTTCCAATATAGGCTTTAATTTATTCAATAACTGACATAAATCGACAATTGCCAGCATTCCTTTGCCTTCCCCTTCACCAAAACAGCGACTTTTTAATTCGGTTCCCAGATAGCGAATGTGTTTAACAAAGGGCATTTGTGGCGACATTTTTATTTTTAACGTAGGCTCAGAAGCTGGTTTTCGGTTTAATATTTCCTGCAGTAAGACACCTGAAACCTCATAATTTTGGGTCACGGCCTCGATGACGGTAAAGACGCCACTGATATGATCCCAGGTATGTGCATAGCCCATGAGCCGATTTCCGGCATCAGTGATGATCAGGAGATGTGCCGGATCGATGGCCTTACTTTCCAGATAGGGTACGGTTCGGTCAATCACCAGATTGGCCGCTTTAATATTATCCTGATACAATTGCAGCATTTCAGGCAGGTCCTGCGGGGTAAATTTTCGAATTTGATATTCAGGTGATTCCAGATTGAATTGGCTATTTAGAAATTCCAGTTGATAATTTTTCATCGCTTCAATATAACCGAACTTGTGGTAATAATTCGGAATACCAAACAGCATGGTGAGATCAAATTTTTCTTTTCGCATGTAATCCAGTGCGGCTTGCATTAATAAGGTCGAATAGCCTTTGCCCCGATATTCAGGAACCGTCATCACATCGCCAATGCCGCCCATTTTCAGGACAGCCGGCCCAAACCGCACCGGTCGTTCAAAAATAGTCACCTGACTGACGATGCGTCCCTCTTCCCGGATGATTAATGCGTGTTCAGGCCTGAACCAGGGATCTAAGGTCTGGAATCGCATTCGTTCTTCGAAAAATTCATAATAGGTGGCGCGTTTAAAAATTTTTCCTTTTAAATCGGCGATTTCAAGTAAATCGGACTTGTTTTACGCGTGGGTGATTTGCATAATATTTTCTCTTTATAAAAATAAGATTGAAATTATATTTCTTATTTGGTGCGACACAATCGAAAACCAAGATAGTTTGAACGGAAATCGGCTTCATCACGATTGCGAAAGCTGACCCGTAAATTTTCCGCGACACTAAACCAACTTCCCCCGCGAAACATTCGATGACTACCCTTGTCCGGACCCACCGGATTGGTTTCCGGTTCAACAGGATACTTGTGATACCGTGTCCAGGTCCACTCATAAACATTGCCACTCATATCATATAATCCTGATTCATTCGGATTCTTTTTACCAACGGGATGGGTGGTGTTTTTGGAATTTTGGGTATACCAGGCCGTCTGCTCCGCATCATTCGAACCGCTGTAAATTGTTGATTTACCCTTATTGCCACCCCGTGCGGCAAATTCCCATTCGGCTTCTGTCGGCAGACGATAGCCATTGGCTGAAAAATTACAAATAACATCGGTGCCGTTGATCTGGTAACACGGCGTCAGTCCATCTTTTTGACTCTTTTTATTACAAAATTCAATAGCTTCATACCAACTCACATTTTCCACCGGCAAATTATCGCCTTTAAAATGGGCCGGATTATTTTCCATAACGTCCTGCCATTCTTTTTGTGTCACTTCAAAGGGACTTAAATAGAAATCAGAAAGCGTCACTTCATGGAACGGCATTTCATCCGCTTCAGCAGCATCGGACGTATCGCCCATCACGAATTTTCCGCTCTGAATCAAAACAAAATCAGCGGCCGACAGTGAAAGTGCCATGAAATAAATGATTAAGATTGTTATCGATATGATAAATCGTTGCATCATTTCACCTCAATTTTAAATTTCTTTTATTTGTTCTTACAAAATATATTTGATCACGTCTGCGAACACAATATGGATGCGTACAAAATAAGCAAACTTTTTAAAGGCGATAAACCCATCATCCGCCATTCATTTCAGTGATAGTAACCATTTTTTGCTGCAATAGTGCCTCGTCCGCCGCAAAAGCAATGAGATGGCTATTCACGGAATCGAAAATATCCGTAGTGGAAAGCGATGGTTTCTGTCCCAGCAGGACACTCACAAAGTCATTAACCAGGCGCAGATCGCCACCGCCATGCATATCACCTTTGAGATTGACATCGAATTTTTCATCCGTAAAACTACAGCAGTTCGTAAATTGAGGCGTTCGTACCACAAAAGTCCCCTCTTTCATGAATCCAAAAATTTCACCCGCGGTGCCGACGAGATGAATCCGCCGATCGCCTTTTGGGGTGGCGCATATCAGTTGATGATTGGCCAGCGAACCGTTTTCGAATTCAATCAGTACGGACTGATGCTCCAGTACGTCGTTATCACAGCGCCAGACGCAGCGACCGAAAGGGTTATCGGTGCGCAAGGACTCGAGTTTGTCTTCGCGTGTTGGATTGGGAATATGTTCAATGGAATCCCAGGCGTAAAAATCCCAAAAATTGTAATCGATATAATTTTTCCGGGCTGAATATGGACACGTCGCTTCAATCTGGCAATCCACCAGACAACGTTCACCGGAACCTGGTGGCGCATTTTCCGGACGAAAGATAGATAGTCCCCCCAGACTGGAGACAAGTTTGGGGCGGAGGCCGGTATTGAACCAACAAATCAGGTCCAAATCATGGCAGCATTTTGCCAGCATAATTGGATTGGTCTTGCGTTGTCGCCACTTTCCCCATACAAATGCGACGGCAACATGGTGATAACTCACTTCTTCAATCGTCCCAATATTGATCAAATCACCAATTTTTCCATCAGCAACGATTTCTTTGATTTTTTGGTAAAATGGCGCATAGCGGAGTACATGACAGATCATCACCCGACGCCCGGTCTCTTTAACCGTTTGAACCAGTAAAGCCAATTCAGCCCGCCGTCTGGCAAATCGGTTTTTCCAATAAAAGATGGTACCCCTGCCGCAAGCGCGGGATCGAAGTTTCGATATGCTGGTGATCCATTGTCCCATTAATAACCGCATCGGCGAATTGTGGACGTTCTGCCAGTTCCGTGGCCGATTCAAAGCAATTTGCCTCGGGAAAACCGTATAATTGCCGGACCTGCTGGCGGCGAATTGGGTTGGGATCCGCGACCCCCACAATTTTCAGACGATCGGGATGTTCCAGAGCGTAGGAGGCATAGACTAATCCCCGATGTCCAGCCCCAACTACGATGGCCGTGACCGGTTTTGGCGATAGTTTTGACATTTTTCTCCCGGATTATTTTTTCAGACCATTAAAAATCACTTCACCACCTGTTTGGCTTTGGCAACTTCCTGCATGGCTGGATTATACCAGATATAATTTGGTTTGGGATTTGAAAGGGCATCATTGCGCCAGACATGCAGATACTGCCATTTATCCCAGGCAATGCTCACAATATCCAGATCGCCGTCACCATCAAGATCGACCACTTGCGCACCCAGATGGCTTTCCTTTCCGCGGTCTATTTCATGCGGCGTAAAAATACCCCGACCATCGTTTTCCCAAATTTGCAGTCGGTATAATTTCTTATGTTCGCAGGTGATAATGTCCAGATCTCCGTCGCGATCCATATCTGCCACATCCAGATTGTTCATGGAGTACTGCGTAACTAATTGATGACGAATCCACTTACCGTTACCATGATCGCGAGGTGCTTCAAACCAGAAGAGATTGGCATCGGGTTCTTTGCCGGGATGTCGTTCTTCGGTAATCACCACATCCGGACGGCCATCACCATTCATATCCGCAATCCGGCAGCGGTCGGGATAGGTCTCAACTGCGCCGATAAGGTGCATTTTCCAATTCCCGCTACCATTTCCAGGGTTTTCATACCAGGCTACCTGTCGTTTACCATTTTCATCCTGCGTTTCGTTCGGCGTGGCGATATCCAAAAAGCCATCGCCATTGATATCGCCCACGCCAATGCCTTCCTCAGAAGCCGTGGAATTGATTTGTATTTTAGGCCAATTTTCCTTTTCAGGATTAGCTGGAATTTCCAGATAAAAAGTGCCTTCACCCGTGGCGAACAGGAGTTCCGGTTTTCCTCCCGGTACGATTTGCGCGATCTCATACCCCTGACTATTCACATGCCCGGAGGGTGGTAATTCGGCAATTTTAAATTGATTCCAATGACTGCCCGCACGCCAATCATCGGTTTCCAGCCAGTAAATATCTGGCAACCGGGTGGCAATTATATCGCACCACTTATCGCCATCCACATCAACTGCGAGCATACCATCGATATTCAGGCCTAAATCCGACCGTTTCCAGGCGCTGGATATATCACCCGTTGGATTCAAATAAAAATAACGACCCGCGATAATATCTTTGTAACCATTGGCATCGACATCCGGAAAATCGAGACCGAAATAACGCAACCAGCTTGGTTCCTCCCAGTCACCCCATTTTTGTCTTGTGCTATCTATCTGAAGATAGGTAAATTTATTGAGCGGTAATTTATGCTCGCTGGCTTTATTGATATACATATCAATGGGTCCGAAATTAAAATTCCGGGGACCAACAATGTCCATATCGCCATCATTCTGCAAATCTCCGATTTTGAATCCATAAATTCCAAGTTCTGAAATCCGCTGTTCATGCCACACCAGGTGCCGATCCCATTTCGTGGCTTCGCCTTGATTTAAAAACGCCACCACTTTATGCGCCAAATACGGTGCCGGGTCATGGCCATGCGTTAATTCGCCAGCCAGTACATCCAGATCCCCATCATTGTCCAGATCAGTTATTCCAAGACTGTGGCACCAGTTTACCTGCCCAATTACCCCCTCGATCCAGGTATCCTGCGTCGGATCAACCGGTGCTTTGTACCAGGAGACTGGAAACGCGGGCATTTCGGCTTGCGAAATAACCACATCCAGACAGCCATCTTTATCGATATCAGCCAGCCGGACTTTACTGTTATTATCGGCCCAACTGTCATTATTCTGATTGTACCATTTCTGGTCAATGTTGTGCAGCTTCCAGGCTTCTGTTAACGGATTGGCCGGTGATTCCAGCCAGTAGCCATTCAATACGGCATCATCGTCACCATCCCGGTCGATATCCCCACACGCTAAACCATCATAAGGTGGAATGGGGAATTCACATCCCTGCCAGCCATCGGGTGTCGTCTGAAGCCAGATATATAAAATCATATCAGCCCGGCCCGCCAGATCCAGCCGGCCGTCGTTGTTAAAATCTGCCACTTCAATCTCTTTTGAATACGCCCCCTGTCCAATGCGATGCTGATTCCACGGACCTGCTTTGGGATTACCCCCGGGAAGCGGATTTTCAACCCAGACCGTCCAACCATTTTTATCTTCGGTTTCAGTGCCCATATCCCGGCCGATCACATCGATATCGCCATCGCTGTCGATATCCCCAATCGCCATCCCGCAGGATTCATAATTCAGTGTCAAGACGTCGTGTCGGGTCCAGGCCGGCGCTTCATACCAGGAAAGAACTTTGTTCTTTTTATTATCAAAACTGTTAGCGCCGCCATAGTTGGTGATAATGATAATATCGTTTTGGCCATCCAAATTCACATCGCAAATAAATGGATGCCGGGCGTCGATATTATCCAGCAGAGCCGGTTCAAAAGGGACACCTTTTTGAAAATCAGGGAGAGATTGCGTCTTTTTGGATTCCCTGGCACAGTCAATGAATAAAAATAGCACCAGCGTGAAAATGAACAATAATTTTACTTTCATTGGAATGCTCCTTTAATATTCGATAAGTAAAACTGGCCCCGGCCAATTAATTTCCAGTGCATGTCCCTCAAATTCAGAATAGATATAAATTTCATTCGATCCTGATTTTAACAAATTTAATGGTATATTCAGCATTTTATAACTATACCCATGAAAAACACCGAAATTATCCGACAATTTAATTCCATTGAATCCAATTTCATGGCGTGCGCCATCTTCCGTAGCACCAGACCAGGTAGAAAGGGCTAATCGGGCTGATTTGGCGTTACTCAATTCGTCCGGCAGATGAATGGTACACGATTTTCGTTGTCCAATCCGGACGCCAAAATTCTCAGGGACGTCTTTTGAATGATACATTTTCACCGAACGATCTTTGCGCACCATGTTAATATTCTCAACAACTGGTGTCAGGTATTTCATCCCGGTTTCATCGGTAATCAATGCCCGGATTTTCATCGGGGCTGTTTGATCGGGTACAAAGCGATTATTCCAGGTTGCTTGATAGGGGGGGCGAATCACCCGCCCCAGATATTGCTTAATGGCACCGAGTTGATACTGAAAATGCCACTGCCGAAATTCGCCCGTTCCTTTCCAGTCGAAATCATCATAATAACCCAGAAAAATAACTTCTGAAATTTTACCATTGGGACTGGCTGCTTTGGCGCTAAGTGTGGGCAATTCACCAATCACGTCGCCCGATTTGGGTGAAATCAGCTCACCTTCAGGATGTGGCTTGGAAGCATCGTAATAAACGCGCATGGTCACCGAATACAAAAAATACCAGGCCCAATTAAAACTATAGCAGGTTTGTGGGCCCAAACTGAATTGCATTAAATTTTCACCAGTTTTTAAATGTGCCAAAGGGACGGGCACACTCGCACCCAAAATATTTCGAAAATAACATTGCGGATTCGTCGGCGTATGCTGGATAGTTGGCAGCGGAATAAAATCATGGCCATTGAATTTGACTTTTTGATCACTGGTACCAATATGTCCCCCCCAATATTCGACAATAAATTCAGCCGCAATTGCCTGTTCCAGATCATCAATCATCAGGTAAAAGGGGGTCATTTCCGGATAATTATTCGGCCGGAGCGTACCATCTTGATCGCGATTCGTGCTGAGGGCACACCGAATGTTTTCTTGATTGTAGGTAAATTCTTTAAAGATTTGGCCCTGTGGCTCATTTTCAGCAGCCATTAAACTTAATGAATGACGGCTGAGTGCCAGTAATGAAATCAACAAAATTATTGGAAAAATTTTTTTCATGAGAATTTTCCTTCTAATCGGTTTAGTGTCATTTGGATTTAAAATTATAAACCAGTACTTTTTTATTCAATCTCAATTTCAATCGAACAATCCGCTTTGTGTATATCAAAATGGAGTACGCGTTGATTAGCGGTATCCTCAATCGTGTAATTCAAATAGCGGCTCTCAAAATAGACTGTTGGTGTTTTTTTTAATTTTGGATAACAGAGTATAATTTTGCCCGGGGCCCCATTCTGTACCACCAAAGCTGTTTGGCTTTTAAAAAATAATTTTTTAATCCAACATGAAGCTGATTTAATCCAGATCCCGCTGGTATTATTGCTCAAAATAAAAGCACTCCGGACTGAATCCGGTTCAGTAAATTCAAAATTGAATTCCAGGCGATTATCTTCCAGTAATTGATAAGCATGGCCAATAATTCCCAGAAAATGGTCGCGATTTATGGGTGCGGTGTGATAGGTATGCCGCATGACAGCGCCTGAAAACGAGATGACCTGACCCTGCGCGTTATGGTCATCGATGAACTCCCAGATTTCCGGCGAACTACCAATACTGCCAGTAAGCTTTGGTTTCGTAGCAACAACGCTGGCAGAAACCTGTTTGTAACGCAAAAGGATTTCATTAGCCAGCAAGCGTTCATCAAGCGACATTTTTTTCAGATTTCCCCAAAAACCAGAGCCGCCAACCAACGCTGAATAAATCTTATATTCCTGCGAACCGTAAGCTTTGCGATTTTTAGGCTGAATTGTCAATAAATGGGGATATTGCGCGGATGTTTGTAAAATTGATGGAATGATAGAGTGGTACTGCTGATAAATGGTTCGCATCGACTTCGCCCGGTAATTGGAAAAATCGTGATAGCCGCTGGCGCCATTATTCATCCAGAAAAATCGCCCCTGGCTCAAAAAATCCAGGCCGACATTGCGCCCACTCTCGGTGACATCATAAACAATCACCAGTTCGGGACAATAAGCAATTAATTGCTCTGCCATGGCACTGACCGTCCGCACAAATTCATAACCATAGCGGTGACCACGAGCTTCAGGGTCATGTTCGGAATTACCATGTTCATGTTGATCGGAATAACAGTACCAGCCATCTAGCGCATCCCACTTGAAATAGGTACAGCCCAAATCAATCAAGCGTTTGCATTTCGCAACAAACATTTCGGCATAATTTGGACTTACCAGACAGGCCATTTTTCTGCCAAACCGGGACGGCACCACTTCGCCCTGCTGATCACGGGCCAAATTTTCCGGATGCACTTTAAAAAAAGACGAATTCGGGTCGATACAGGTGGGCGCCAGCCAGAGTCCCAGCCGCATCCCATAATCCTGTAAACGTTTCACGATTAGCGCCAGGCCCGCCTCTCCCCCATTGGGGATTGATTTGCCAGTCACCCATCCAATCGTACCAGCCATCATCGATGACAAAAACATCCACGCCCAATTGATATGCCGCATCAATCTCCTGAAGTAACCGGGGTAAATCCAGCAAAACTTCATCCGGTGCGAAAAATTTACGGGAGCCACCATCGGCATCTTTATCATAATAAGGAAGGGGATCATATACGGTCGCATCACAGTAAACCTTGTGGCCGGACCGGACGTCTTTTATATTGCTTAAATTAAGATAACTATTTTCTTCATCCCGTTGCCACCCCCAGGTATTGTAATAAATGAGGGGCTTGCGGCCGGAGCGCGTTTCACTTTGCCAATCATACAAATAATTTCGAAACGCCTTTCGTCCCTCATCCAGATCATCCGCATCAAAAGTACCAAAATTCATCCACGGTGTAATAAAAGGATTTGCGGCAGTAAATGTTTCGCCATCAAAAAAGGCGCCTTTTTCCAAAGAAATCCAGAGTTTTAATACATGATCCTCGTAACGGCTGCCAAGTTTAAGATAATCTTTGGCTGTATCATTGTCAGGCGAACCATGTTCATACGCCAGGATCCAGTTATGGTGATGTTGATCCATTCCGAGCAAAATCGGACCTTTTCTCAGTTCAGATTCACCAGGGATAAATTTTGAAAATACAGGATGATACATATCGCATTGTGATAAATTTAGCCCGCGTTTATCAGTCACGCCCCAATGACGATTTATTGGAAAAGCATGAATATTGGCATCGGGCATTTGTTCAGCGTTCCAGGTGGCCAGGCGAATTTCCTCCGCGCCTGGTGGCACAGGCGAAAGCAGCGAGTATTGCGGAAAAATGAAATGTGGTTTCCCATTCAAATGGTTCAGACAAAAAGAGTCCATGTTTGGAAATATCATCAATCTTTCGCGGGTGATGGGCGAATCCGGAAACATTTGAAGCTGATACTTGAAGATGACATCTTTTGCCTCAATACTAACAATGACCGCTAATCCACCATGCTTCATAGTACGGGAGTCATACGTGAGATATTCTCCCGATGTTAATCGTGTACCATTTATGACACATTCAAACCACGATTGTGATTTTACCAATAATTCACTTTTTTTAAATTTATTAAAAAATGAGATCGGTACAAAAGCATTACGGGTGCTAAATTGACGGCGAATGCTGCTATTTTCAACAGTCAGAATTCCATGCTGATGCTCAAGTTTCACCCCGCTCATTCGGAATTTCCTTATGATGTGATCAAATCAGTGCATGCTATTATTTCTGTTTATCAGTTATCGACTGAATTCAATTAAAAATTGCTTCATAAAAATTTTAACATTACTAAACCAACAAAACAACTCTAATTCGGCCACTCTCACCCACCCGGATTTTAATCCTGATAAGGACCAATCCCAACATTTATGGTTTGCGGTTTGTGGTTAACCATAATTTAATCATAATGAATTTAAATTGCAATAGAAAAGTTTAAATTTTGTAAAAATTATGAAAAAATTTAACGATACCCCCGGTAAGGATTCCAGCAAATACATACGCAACTCAGGCAGTTGCGATTTTCATAGTTTCAATTAGGTTAGGGATTGGGAGGGAATTTAATTTTTTACACGATTTGCATAAGCCATGGCATAAGCAATCCATTTGGAACGGATATTTTCTTTGAGCAGAAAGCTTCTCACTTTTTCACGTCTCAAAATCCAGCCCAGGACATAATTCAGGAAAGTAATGGGAATTGATTCCAGATCATCAAACAGCAGGTTTTGAAATTTATTGCGTTCGAGTGCCATTATAAATATTCGTTCCAGAGAATTTTCCGGGGTAAAAACACGCTGCGGTCGCGGGACTAATGAAATGACTTTGCGGGAACAAGCAGAGACACAAACACCACACCCAATGCACCGGGTTTCATCGATGACCGCCTGCTTTCGCTTTTGATGATCAGGGATATCTTTTAATTCAATACAGTCAATTGGACAGGCCTGAACGCACTTTCCACAGCCAGAACAACGTTCTGGGCTTATTATTGATATAAAATTGCTGGTATATGTTAATTTATCACCCAGGCGAATTCGTTTAAAAGTTTCCAGAATCGAACAGGAACAACCACAGCAATTACAGATAAAGCCAACATTATTTTTAATATTATCAGCGATTTGAACCATTCCCATCTCACGCGATTGGGAGATGATCTCCAGGGCTTCAATTTCATCAATCGGCTCTGCTAAATGATGCCGAATGAAATAATCAGTACCCGATCCCAGGGTCAAACAGGTACGTAAAGGATGCTCGCAGGCCTCACCCAGATGCTCTTTAACATGGCGGCAGTGACACAATCCGACTGCCCGCTGTTTTGCATTTTTAATTATCCAGGAGGCTTTTTCATAATCGAGAACTTCGGCGTAAATCTCCGGGGTAAATGCAGTTTCATTGGGCAAAGTTCGAACAAGTTGCGTTTCCTCCTGAAACGCCTGTCGAATAAAAGTATCGGCGGGATCATTCAACATGTATTCATGATAAAGCTGTGAAAGCGCCTTTTGATCATAATCCTGTCGCACCCGCATCATGCTGAATTCAAAAAAACCAATGACCGTGGGAAGCAAAACATAGTAAGTTTCACCATTTCCACGCTGGAGATCGATAACCAAACCCTTTTCAGCCATGCCATCTAAAATTGGTTTTAAATATTTTCGATTTTTTCCGGTCCGGTGTTCAATCGTCTTCAGATTTGAAAAACGGATAGGCATTCGACTGGCAATGAGGGCTTCTTCCTCGGAAAACAAGAGTTTCAGGATTTCCAAAAATGCAGCATGATCAGGCCCGCCCACCCACATTAAATCCAGACGATTTTGTAATTTTTGATAAACCGATTTCGCAGCAAGGTGTCCCATAATTTTCCCTTCGAATCCCGATTACATATTTAGAATTTTATTATGAACATTGAAAATTTTCGCCAGAATGGCCACGCGGGTCCACATTCCATTTCGTTCCTGGCGCCAGTACATCGCACGTGGATCTTTATCGACTTCGATATTAATTTCAAAGCGGCGCGGAAAGGGATGCATGATAATGCTAGCGGGTTTCAAAAGCTTCAAATTATCGACCGTAATATGAAATTTTGAATAATCCAACGCTTTCGATTCACCATTCAGATCATATTCATCCTGAATTCGAGTCATGTAGACAGCATCAGCTTCTGGTAATAATCCATTCATATCTTCACTTTCAATGAAGGGAATATTGACATCCTGACAAAAGGTTTTGATATCATCTCCCATTTGCAGATATTTTGGGGCAACAAAAATCAGTTTTACACCTTTGAAATGTTTCATTAAATAAGTGAGTGAACGCACCGTACGCCCGCGCTTCAGATCCCCCACCATCATGATGGTCTTATTTTCCAGTCCACCCAGGTCTTTAAACGACTGACGCAGGGTGTAAATATCCAGCAACGCCTGGGTTGGATGTTGATCCGGGCCAGAACCGCCGTTGATAAAAGGTACCGGGCGGGGCGTTTGATCCATCACCTGGGCAATTTCTTCGACAAAGCCAGCTTTGGGATAGCGCATGATTACCACATCGACATAAGAGCAAAAGGTGCGAATTGTGTCATAAATCGATTCGCCTTTTACTTCCGAAGAGGTGTTGGTGTCGCGTATTTCACTGGTCTGAATGCCAAGAATCTGACAGGCATTCAAAAAGGAGAGAAAAGTGCGGGTTGATGGTTGCACAAAATAGAGCATCCCCCGTTTATCTGACAAAATGGTTCTTAAAAAATCCAATCCTTCCTTGGTCTTTGCCAGCCGCCGCACTTTATTCGTGATTTCATAAAGTTCGTCTAATAACGGACGGGTGAATTGTTGGGATTTTAAAACATGAAAGAGTGGCTGGATTGTTTGTTGATTCTCCATAAGAGGGTCCTTTATTTAATTTTAAGAGTGAAATAATTATTTAACACGTTGATTGAATTCGTTTTCCACAAATTTTCAGGACTTTTCAACCGTTGAAATATTATTGAATAAAAATTATATGCACCTAAAATCCTTCAGGCTGACACAAAAAAAAAGCCCAACATCAAAAAAATGATATTGGGCTTTTATCAAGCAATATATTAAAATTTTCCTTTTCAATGACTCGTTCTCAATATTGGTTATCAGCTTTGAGGATTTTTATAAAATATACACATTTTATCCGGCAAAGTCAAGGAAATTTTAATTATCTTTTAATGCCAGCGGCTTCCCGGCACATAAAAATTGTTTATTCAATCCGGCGACGGATATAAGTTGGGGTCTCGATATCCTTCGAACTCAGCAATTCTTCTTCAACCAGTTGTTTATTCAATATCGGACGTTTGCCATTAGTTCCATTACCATTGTTATTGGGTTTGTAACGGAAACCATTTCCATTTTTATCTTCCAGTCGCTGGTAAGCCGGAATATCCAGATAATCGATAGCTGGATTCATGATATCGGCCGGTCGTCTTTTGATGTTGCTTAGCTCATGTTTTCCATTATTATTAAAACCGGTTGCAATCACCGTGACCCTGATTTCATCTTTTAACGCGCTATCGATAACTGCACCAAAGATCATATTTGCGTTCGTCCCCACTGCTTCTGAAATTATCGACGCGGCTTCATTCACTTCGTATAAAGACAAATCATCACCACCGGTAATATTAACTAGGACGCCTAATGCGCCTTCAATAGAAATCTCGTCTAACAAAGGGCTGTGGATAGCTTTTTGCGCCGCATCAACGGCTTTTTTATCGCCAGTTCCCATTGCTGACCCCATCAATGCATCGCCCATTTCCGACATAACTGTTCTGACATCTGCAAAGTCCAGATTAATCAAACCAGGTACAGAAATCAAGTCAGAAATACCCTTGGTGGCATGCAATAACACATCATCTGCCAGTTGGAACGCCTGTGTTAAGCGGGTATCGCGCGAGACAATCGATAATAATCGCTGGTTCGGAATTATAATCAAGGTATCAACCCGATCTTTTAATTCCTGAATCCCCTCTTCAGCTTTTAACATGCGTTTTGGACCTTCAAACAAAAATGGTTTGGTCACGATTCCAATTGTCAACGCTCCCTGATCTTTGGCAATCTCAGCTACAACAGGCGCCGCACCAGTACCTGTACCGCCCCCCATCCCACAGGTCACGAAAACCATATCGGCACCTTCAAGTGCACTATAGACCGTTTCTTTATCCTCTTCAATCGCCCGTCGTCCAATTTCTGGCTTGGCACCAGCGCCTAACCCCTTCGTCAGGGATTTACCAATCTGAATTCGGGTGGCAGCTTTTGAATTATTCAATGCCTGTAAATCCGTATTAATTGTGACAAACTCCACGCCCTGTAGCCCCTGATTCAACATTCGATTGATGGCATTTCCACCAGCACCACCAACTCCTGCGACAATCATTCGGGCAGTTGGATTATTATTTTCATCGAAATTAAATCTTAAGCTCATCGTGAACTCCTTATATAAAAAATTTTATGATCATCCCTTGGTTGCTATTTTATCTAGTGCGGCGTCTAAAATCCAGCTTGCCCTTGAAGCTACCTAGCGCAACCAGGCGTCAATTACTTATTTTATAAAATGATAGCTTTTCTAATTGAGACCTTTTATCATTTCTATTTCCTAACTCAATCCCAACCAGGATTTCATGCGATCGATAATTCCAAAATCATCCTTTTTAATATCATCGAGCATGGAATATTCATCCTGTTTATTCAGGTAATATAAAATCAAACCAATAGCTGTCGCATAAATCGGACTTTTTGCCAGATCAACCAGGCCAGAGAAACCAGTCGGAAAACCCAATTTGACCGGCATATCAAACACTTCCTCAGCCAATTCATTCAGCCCCTTGAGTAAAGAACCCCCACCCGTTAAAACAACGCCGGCAGTCATTAAATTAGCAAATTCGGACTTTTTCATTTCATTGGCCGCAAGCGTAAATATTTCTTCCATCCGTGGCTGGATGATATCCACCAGCAATCCGCGCGATACTTTTCGCGCAGCGCGTCCTCCGACTCCGGGAATGTCAACCGTTTCGTTAGAATCGATTACGGAATGAAGTGCGGCACCTGAGCGAATTTTAACCAACTCCGCCTGATCTACGGGGGTTCGTAAACAGAGTGCCAGATCATTGGTTACCGCACCGCCACCAAGGGCCACAATTCCGGTGTGTCGAATACAGCCTTCAAAAAACATGGCGATATCGGTGGTACCACCACCTAAATCCAGTACCGCAACACCTAATTCTTTCTCATCATCACTCAAAACAGAATAACTGGAAGCCAGCGGCTGCAGAACCAGATCCAGCACATTCAGGCCGGCACGATTGACACATCGATAAATATTCTGCGCCGAGGTAACAGCCCCTGTGACAATATGGACTTCGGCCTCTAATCGAACTCCCGACATGCCGAGGGGATCTGGAATGCCACGCTGTTCATCCACGATAAATTCCTGTGGCAAAATATGGATTATCTCACGGTCAATCGGTAAAACGACGGCTTTGGCAGCATCGATGACGCGCCGGATGTCATTTTCAGTAATTTCATTATCCGGTCCTGAAACGGCAACGACCCCCCGGCCATTGATACTTCGAATATGATCACCTGCAATTCCCACGACAACTGAATCTATCTCAACCCCAGCCATATTTTCGGCCTGTTCCACGGCTTCATTGATGGACTGCACTGTTTTTTCAATATTAACGACAACTCCTTTTTTGAGACCATGTGAAGGTGAGTTCCCAACTCCGATTATTTTGGGATTCGGATCATCTTCATAGACTTCAGCAATGATGACACCTATCTTGGTGGTCCCGATGTCCAGGGCGGCGACTATTCCCGAACCTGCCATATCCTTATTCTCCTTATTAATTTGTATCTGATTTTTTGATGGAATAATCCATTTAACCAGACGTAAGTTATTTATAATCCATTATAAATTATTTTCGTTTCTTTGAACCGGTTCCATATCCAACCCGCTGGATATATCCGATAACAGCTGTTTACGTATTCGCCAAAACTAATCAAAGCTGTCAGAATCTGATATTATTGAACCTGAACCGTGTTAAATTTTCTACCGCTTAAAATTTTATCTATCTCTGCCTTTAGTAGCAGCACCTCTCTTTCGAATTTAAGGAGTGGTGTATTTTTTAATTTAATCAATTAACTTTGAAATTTCTTAATCACAACTTGTGTTGAATATCTTAAGTCGATAAATTGTGTCGAATTCAATTCGGCTACAAGCAGTGGATAAACTTTATTAAATTTGAAAAGCTTTTTTTCAATTTCATCTTTACCGGTAATAACGGGTGTTCCTGAATCGAGCAGGTAAAAAATTATCCCACTTTTTGGATGATAATTTATCTCTGAAATTTGATTCAAAATAAGTGGATTTATTTTCTTTTGTGTATTCAGGCATTTTAGAATATCTTCAAAACCTTCCGGTCGGACGATTTGATTTTCTGTTTTTTGTTTTAAAGATAAACCAGTAATCACCGGATAATCATACAGTTCAATCGATTTTAATCCAGCTAATATATTCCCTTCTTCATCAATTCCATACCATGTGTTTTCAAATAAAATCTTGGCAATGGGATCCACTTCATCGACCTCAATGCGTATTGTTGTCGGAAGTTCGCGAACCACATGGACATTTTCAACTATTGGCTGGTCTTTTTTTATTTGTTTTTCAATTTCAGTCGGTTGCAATTCAAAAAGGTCTTTACTGGAATCGATATTGGCTTTTTTTAATAAATTTTCATTGGAAATAAGTTGATTTCCTTCAACTTTGATACTGCGTAATGCAAAAGCATTTTTACCGCGCATCCAGTCAGCGGTACCAAGCGTTACGACCATAAGCGTGGTAATTACAAAAAATAATTTGCCGATTCGTTCAACGACAATCATGGATACCACCTCTACTTTATCTTCGCAATTTCTAATAATGAATTCACCACTTCCTGGGCAGCGTGTGGATTTGCCCAGGTGAGTATATTTTTTTTCATATTTTGCAATGGTTCCGGATTATTTAATAAATAAAAAATATCGGCAAATAGCTTTTCAGGTGTTAAATTTTTCTCTTCAATTACCAGAGCCGCCCCCTGCTCTTCAAGCACCTGCGCATTATTCAGTTGATGTTGCCCGGCTGCATAAGGATATGGAATTAAAATAGCGGGAATTCCAGCAATCGATAATTCAGTCAATGTCAAGGCACCGGCACGGGAAACAGCGAGATCGCTGATACTATATGCCATGGACATATCATCAATAAATGGTTGCTTCCAGATACGTTGACCATAAATATCACAAATTTTTGCTACTTCTTCATAATCTTTTTTACCTGTGCTCCAGATTACCTGATACTGTGGATGTTCCATCAGCCATGGTATCAATTCCAAAATAACTGAATTGATTCGATGAGCACCCTGGCTACCACCGATTATTAAAATTGTTTGTTTTTTCGGATCGAGTCCAAATTTATGATAATCACTTTCCAGGCGTTCATTATTAATTTTGCGGGAAATCGGATTTCCGCTTAAAAAAAGATTATCCTGCTTTTTAAAATATTTCCGCGAAATATCAAATGTAATATGAACTCGATCCACGCGAGAGGCCAATAACCGTGTCGTAACACCGGGAAAGCTATTTTGCTCCTGGATTAATGTCGGGAGCCCCCGCCTGGTAGCAACATAAAGAACAGGGCCACTCACATATCCGCCGGTCCCCAGGACAACACTCGGCTTGAATTCGCGGATAATCCGATTTGCCTGTACCAGACTCGCGACTAATTTAAAGGGAAATAAAAAATTCTGCACCGTAAAATCACGTCGGAAACCACTAATCCAGATGAATTTAATCGGATAGCCCTTTTCCGGTACCTTTTTAGCCTCAATACCATAAGGGGTTCCAACAAACAAGACTTCTTCAAGCAGGTCCCGGGCCGCGACTTCCTCTACAATAGCAAATGCGGGGTACAAATGTCCGCCGGTACCACCGCCTGCAACCAATAAACGTATTTTTTTATTTTCGTTCATACGATTACCCGCCTTTTTCGTTGCCTGGTCTCTATTACATTGACATGCTGTTTCGATTGAGTTGAAATATTCAGTAAAATCCCAACAGCAACCAGATTCATCACAAATGCACTGCCACCATAACTGATAAAGGGCATTGGAATTCCTGATATCGGTAATAAATTCGCCGCGACGCCAGCGTTGAATAAGAAATAGTAAAAAATCGTAATCCCGATACCAAACGCTAAAAACATCCCGGCGCGATCAGGAGCATTTTTCGCAATTCGAATTGCTCGCCAAAAGAATAGTAAAAATAAAAACGCTACCAGAAAAGCACCAATAAAGCCTAATTCTTCTCCCAAAATCGAATAGATGAAATCCGTAAAAGGCTGTGGAAGAAAATGAAGCTTTTGTTTACTGTTTCCTAAACCAGTTCCGAATAAACCACCATTTCCCAGACTGATGAGCGACTGTTTGACCTGCCAAACGGGCTTTTCAAGTCCCCGTAAAGTGCTAATGAACATTACGAGTCGTTTCTTTTGATAGGTAATATTGCGCACAAATAGTGTAATCATCCCCAGTGTCGAAATCGCTATAATCGCCAAGTGCTGTTTACGCGCCCCGGCAACGATTAGTAAGGAAATCGAGATCAGCACCAATAATGAAGCCGTTCCCAAATTTGGTTCAATCAGCACGGGTACGACAATGAGTCCGATGAGCAAAAGCGCCGGCAAAAGGCCATCGACAAAGTTATCCAGCACCTGTTCTTTTCGGGAAAGAAATACCGACAAAAAAATAATCAATGCATATTTACTAAATTCAGATGGTTGAAACATGACCCCAAAAAGTTCAGTCCACCGCCGGGTTCCTTTTAGAAGCGAATCAGTCGGATTAATAAGCACGTAAATTAAAAAAATAAAAGCGACCAGATAGATTATCGGCGCAAATTTTTGAATGATATGATAATCAATCAGCATTGCCAAAAACATCAATGCCAATCCCAAAACCAGCCGAACCAGATGTCTTTTTAAGAAAAAGTGACTATCATCGTACGTCGATTGGGCTTTGAATGAACTGGCGCTATAGATCATTATCAATCCAATTACCACCAAAACGAGGACGATAATCAACATTGGAAAATCTAATCGTGAAAAATGTTCGAACATATTCTTTAATTCGGGTTAATTTAAATTATCACCAAATTTTGAATCAAAATTAATTCAAGTTCAACTTTTTAAATGCGCGACGATGGCCTCAGTTACTTCTTCCATTGCCATCCCGCGCGACCCTTTTATCAGCAATACATCATCGGGTTGAATCAGTTCTTTTAATCGTTGAATTAAATCACTTTTTCCCTCAAAGTGCATCGCCGAATCACCCATCTTTTTCCTGGCCTCCGCAATCCCAAGTTTAGTCAACGGGCCAAATCCTAAAAAATAATCAATTTTTAATTGCGCGACTTTTGCGCCAATTCGAAGATGTTCGTCATTTCCCTGTTCTCCCAGTTCTAACATGTCGGCCAAAACAGCAATCCTGCGCCCAGTTCCCTGCAAACCGTTTAAAACTTCCAGCGCTGCTTCTGTTGAATCTGGATTTGCATTGTAACAATCATTCAGAATAATATTTTTATGAAGTTGCAGCGTCTCCATTCTTTTTGCATGTGATTTAAATGCTTCCAGCGCATCCTTAATTTCTGTGAGTGGTAATCCAAACTCAAGTCCAACCGCCACGGCCGCCAGGGCGTTATAAATATTATGAATGCCTGGAACCTGTAATGCAATCTCCTGATTTTCCACCATAAAAGTAACATTCCCTCGTTCATTCATCCTTAAAAATTCACCCTTTATCCGGGCGCGATTTTTGAATCCATAATCCACATAATTTTTTAATTCTCTGGTCATTGGTGCCAAAAACGGATCATCGATGTTAATAATTGCTCTGCCTCCTGATTTCAATCCTCTGAAAAGGTCGGTTTTCTCTCTGGCAACGCCTTCAATCGTGACAAAAAACGCCAGATGTCCGCGCCCGACATTTGTAATCAAGCCCAAATCGGGATTCGTCATCGCCGTCAGGGTTTTTATTTCCCCGAAATGATTTGTCCCAATTTCAATAATCGCAACCTCATGTTTTTTATTGAGTTGAAATAACGTCAATGGTACGCCAATATGGTTATTCAGATTTCCACTGGTTTTTAGAATATTAAATCGTCGACTCAGAACAGCGCCAATCATCTCTTTCGTCGTCGTTTTTCCGGAAGTTCCGGTTAGCGCCAGAACGGGTAACGAAAATTTTTGCCGATAATCATGTGCAATTTTCTGAAGCGCCAGGATTGTATCTGAAACGATGAAATAATTTCCCTCAGGAGCGCTGGCCGGGATTTGTTTAAAACCAGCTTCATCACCGATAATAGCCGCTGCACCCCTCATAAAGGCTTCAGATATAAACAGATGCCCGTCCAGACGCTCTCCCCGAATCGCCACATAAATCGATCCGGGACTTACTTTACGGGAATCGATTAAAATATCTGGCACCGGGCCGGATAAAATATTGCGATCACCCCGAAATTCAATCGGAAAATTCTTGATTTTCAATAATTCAGAAAATAAAAGGTCCATTTTACCTCACCATGAAGGAAACATTTCCGGTTGAATAGTGGCCCGACAATCAAGCTGACAAAAGGCACCGGCTTTGACTTTTACGCCGGGACCAGGTTCCTGTCGCACCACCTTGCCACTTCCCTGAATTTTAGCCTGAATATTGGCAAGCGTTAAGCGATTCAGGGCTTCCCTGACACTTAAACCAACAACTTTTGGCGTCACACAATCCGCGCTATCTTCTTTAAATTGAAAAAGTGTAAATTTCACTTCGGTATCGCCGGTGATTTTCGCTCCGGACGGCGGTTCCTGGCCAATAATTATCTGACCTTCATTTAGCGACCGGGTTTCAATGCCAAAGTGTTTCAGAAATTCCTGACTATTTTTCCAGTTTCGATTCGTAAAATCTGGTAACTCAGCTAACCGGGCCTGGTCATTCTTTTTTTGACCTTGTGAGGCCAACATCATCTTTTGGGTTGGCATCCAGAAACGATTATCCACATTCAGCAAGCGTTGAACAATTCTTTTAAATGTCGGGGCAGCGACTTCTGCGCCCCAGTAAGTCGTTCGTGGATTATCAATCATCACACAGAGTAAAATTTCAGGCTTGTCCGCCGGAAAAAACCCAACAAACGAAGCTAAAAACTCATTTGGTGAATATCCTTTGGAATCAGTTGCATATTTATGCGCGGTGCCGGTTTTCCCACAAATTCGGAGACCTTCAACTTCAGCTTTTTTTCCCGTACCGCGGCTCACAACCTGCTCAAGCAAATCGCGTAAGGTTTTCGATGTCGCCGCCGTTAAAACCTGCCGGATGACGCGTGGTTTGACTTCGCCAGGATTCTTCACCTTCTCACCGATCTGCCGGATAATTTGAGGTGCCAGGAGTTTACCCCCGTTCGCGATTGTTGCATACGCCAATGCCAGTTGGAGCGGGGTGACGGCCACTTCATAGCCCATTGACATGGCTATTGGCGTTGTTTCTGACCAGTGCACTGGATGTTTCAATTCGCCCGGAATTTCTCCGCCCAACGCAATGTTCGTTAAATTACCAAAACCGAAATCACGGGCGTATTGATAAAAAATAGAAGATTTAACCTGCCGCGATAATTTAGCCATCCCGATGTTACTTGAATGAACCAAAATATCAGGAATATTTAAGTTGCCATAAGGTTTATGATCGCGATAAACCTGATCGTAAACCTTATACTGTCCATTTTCACAGAAAACGATATCATCAAGATTTTTTAGTTTTTCCTGAATAATTGCAGCTAATAAAATTGGCTTAAAGGTCGATCCAGGTTCAAAAACGTCGGTTATTGCCCGATTTCGCCACAAATCGGGTGCACTGCTCCGGGCTTGATTACAATCAAATGAAGGTTCACACGCCAGCGAAAGGATTTCGCCCGTCTGGGGATTTAACATCACCACAATCCCGCCATCGGCACCAAAAGCCTGAACACTGTGTCGTAACTCCTCTTCGACAATACTTTGATAGAGATAATCGATGGTTAAAACAACATCTTTCCCAGCCGTTGGTTTTTCAACGCTATAACTGATACCAGGCATTTTCTCCCCTAAGGCATCCTGTTGAACAACGGCTTTGCCGGCTTTACCCTGTAATTCATTATTAAAAGCATATTCAATTCCACTTAGACCCGATTCATCCACATTCGTAAAGCCAATCAATTGGGAAGCAACATTTTTATAAGGATATAATCTCCTGGATTCTTTTAAAATATGAATACCCTGAATTTTTTCATTTTTAATTTTTTCAACTAATCCTTCATCAACTTCGCGCGCCAGCCAAATAAAATTTCGATTCGATTTAAAATCCCTCAAAATGGCTTTTTCGTTTCTTTTCAAATGTCGGGATAAAACACGGGCAACCTGTCCCGCGTCTAAAAGTTTCGTGACATCCACACCAATCGAGTAAACTGATTGATTGACAGCCAAACAATTCAAATGCCGATCATAAATAATTCCACGGGCTGATTCAAGCTCATGCGTCTGCGTATATTGACTCACACCCATATCCACAAATTTCCTTTTATTAATAATTTGGATATGCACCAATCGAAAAATTAAAATCGTCCAAAAAATCAGAACGCCAATAACAAACAAATTCATCCGTCTTTGATCTTGAAAACGATTATGTTTCTTTTGTATCATCTTCTATCAATAGTCACTTTAGGTTAAAATGAATATTTCCATTACCGTTGATGAATCATATTGGGCACATTCTCAACTGAAAGCACATCATCAACAAAATCCTGCTGAATAAAAACCATTCCTAAATCTTCCTGAGCAATTCGTGTAATACGCTCATAACTCGATAAATTCATTACCCGGGCTCGCAATTGGTAATTTTGCTGGGTTAATAAAATTTGCTCCTGATGCAGATTGTCAATTTCCGTTGCCAGTAAATTGACCCGAACCTTTAATCCAATATAGAGCAAGGCAATCAACGTAATCGCAATCAAGCCAAGTATCGATAATATATGTTGCCGTTTCGGAATATATCTTTCCCTTCGGCGATTTCTGGGTAGCATTTTTTGCATAATTAAAGCGATAATTTTTTTAGAGTTTTATTATTTCAGGAAACTAAAATCAGTACTTGTAAAAGAACAAATTTCAGTAAACAGCATGAGGTTATCAGTGGTTTGTAAATTCGATTTAACTATATTCGCTGAGCCACTCGCAATTTGCCACTCCTGGCTCTGGAATTTTTTTCTATTTCAGCCAATCCTGGCAAAATTGGTTTTCGGGTAACGATTTCCAGCATCCCTTCTCCCCCACAAACACAGATAGGGAAACCTGGCGGACAATGACATTTCTTTTCATTATCTTTAAAAAATTGTTTCACCATCCGATCTTCCAGTGAATGATATGAGATTATCACCAGGCGACCACCTGGCTTCAAATACGGTAATACATCATTTAAGCATTGGATTAAATTATCCAATTCCTGATTTACCGCGATTCGAAGTGCCTGAAAAACGCGCGAAAGGCTCTTAATCTGAAATTGAAAAGGAACAATTGAACTGACAATCGAGCGTAATTTTTCTGAACTATCAACTGGATGCAACTGGCGCTCCTGAACGATTTTTTCAGCAATCCTGCGCGCAAATCGTTCTTCGCCATATTCATACATTATCCTTGCCAATTCCTGCTCACTGGATTGATTTAAAATATCAACTGCCCGGATTTTTTGATCTTGCGATAGCCGCATATCCAACTGGGTGGGAACCTGATAACTGAAACCTCGATTTACGTCATCTATCTGATGCGATGAAACACCTAAATCTAGTAAAAGTCCGTCTATCGATTTAAGTCGCAAATTCGTCAGCAGCGATTTAATGTCACGAAAATTTAATTGTATCGCCTGAAATCGCTCCCCATAATTTGACAATCGCGCCGTTGCTTGTGCGATGGCATCACGATCCAAATCAATTCCGATAACCCTCCCTGAGGCTGCTAACTGTTCCAAGATTGCCTGGGAATGTCCTCCCCCACCCAGCGTTCCATCAACATAAACTCCATTTTTATCCGTAATTAAATACTGACAGACTTCAGCTTGTAAAACAGGTAGATGAAAATTATCCAGTGCTTTTAACATTGAAATTTATCATTTATGGTAATAAATTTTTGTCAATCCCATCTAGTGCTAAACTATTATCTTGTAAATATTTTTGGCGTATTTCAGGATTCCACAACTCAATTCGATTAAATGCACCAACAATTACCACTTTATTCGTTAGTTCAGCATAATTTAACAGCTTTTGCGGAATCATGATTCGACCTTGCTTGTCAAAAACAGAATCTACTGAGTTCGCCCCAATCAACGATGTCAATCGGCGTTGATTTTTATCCATCTCACTGAAATCACTTAACTTGCTGACAATTCGATCCTGCCAGATATCCAGGGGATAAACATCGAGACATTTTTCCTGACTCACCGTAATAATAACAGTATCATTGGCATTCGGCGAAATCGCTTTGCGAAACTTCGCCGGAATATTGAGGCGCCCTTTATTATCCAGCGCGTAATCATATTCACCAATGAAAAATTCCATCTTTTTCCTGTTATCAGTTATCTATTTTTTAGTCCTGTATTCCCAATATTTGGGAGTATTTCCCACTTTTACCCGCTATCTACCACAAGATACACTTTTTATTTCAAAAAGTCAAGGGAAAATTTATAAGTTTAGCATTTTTTAACAATTTCTTTTAACCTGTATTTTTTAGATTTAAATCTTTAATTTACAATTAATTATACTAATTTTTATTGCCTGAATTATTGAAAAAAAAATGAAAAAAATTGTTACTTTTGGTTAATATTTCATGTCCTGCATGAAAAAAGCCAGATAAATTTGGTAATTGCGACGTAGTAATTTTACCCACAATTCCCCACGACTGGTACTTTTTACCAAAACGATGATGAACTCTTTTGTCGAAAAATATCGGAGTGGCGAAATCCATTACAGTCAGATTAAGGCGATAACAATTTTAATTTCAACAGCTTAGTATTGAATTGCCACGAGCTTCAGTTCGTGGATTACCTTCCCTCCAAAATTCTTTAAGTGGGTTTTAACCCCCAGATAGGTTAAACTCGGGCTTAAAAGCCTGTTAATCAAGAGTGTATTCATGGAACCACGCGTTAAGCGCGTAACTATTCATTTGTTTTTTAATGAATTAGAATCTTAACCAGACGGTTATGGGGCGATGTCCAACAGTCATCTTTTGAAGCGATATCATCGTTTATTGATAGCCGCAATGTACGACACTCCCCATATTTGATTTTAGCAAATTTATTAATACCACTAGAGCCATAACGCTTACTATTTTAAAAATTTATGCATATTTCGATTGAAACTTTTTAAGTAACTTTACGTTTTTATGAACATCGAAAATGTTTAAGTTTTAAAAAACTGTAAAAATAAAACGACCGAATCAGGATTTTCTAAAATTTACATTTCATGTCGAGCGCAGCGAGAAATCCGGGGATTCAAAAAATTTAGCTATCATTTCCAGATTCCTCACTCCACTGCGTTATTTTTAAAATTCAATCTGTCTTTTTTGAAATCAATTCTTTTCTCCACTGTTTGAGGAGGGTCTGAATGTTTTGACAGGTAAAAAAATAAAAGGGAGTAATTATATGAAATACTTGAATTTATTAATGATACTGATATTTTGTATCACGTTTTCAGGTTTGGCACAAGTGCAAAAGAATTTAACATTAAAGGACTGTATTCAAATTGCTATTAATAATAATTCGCAGCTAAAAAATGCCGAACGCAACGTTTCCATTGCCAATTCGGGGGTAACATCCGCTTATTCATACATTTTACCCCAGGTCAACATCAGTGCCAGCTTATCCCAGACCCATCAGGGGGAAGTTGTTTATCTGGGCGATGTGCCGGTTGAGTATGACATCCGCACACGTTGGTCACCAGTTTTTTTGCAACCCGATGAAACCAGCAATATTATTGGATATTCACCGGAGGTACAGGTCGGTCGTCCCATTCGTTATGAACAACATACAGTGACGCAACCAACCTATGATCGTCGTTTTAATCGGTTTGGGGTTGAAGTACAGCAAACAATTTTTGATGGTGGAAATTGGTGGAATCAAATCCGCAAAGCAAAAGCCGATAAACGTTCCTCCGAACATCAAGAAGAGGCCAAACGGCAGGATGTCATCCTGAATGTCAAAATTTACTATTATAACCTCTTAAAACAGATTGCATTACTGAAGGTTCAGGAAAAATCCTATAATTCAGCCGAAGAACAATATAAACGCACCCAGAGTATGTATGAAATTGGTTCTGTGGCACAAGCTGATGTTTATAAAGCGAAAGTTACGCTGGGAGAGGTACAGAGTGCTTTAATCGCCCAACAAAATACCGTTGCTATCGCCAGATACAATCTGAATTATGTAATGGGTCAGGACCCAAAGACAGCGATCGAGATTGCGGAAGAAGAAGGCGAAGTCAGTCCCCAATCTTATGAAAATATTACAGTTGATCAGGCATATCAAACGAACCCCGGCTTACTCGCGCACGATGAAACCGTGACGAGTGCGGAATATAATCACAAAATCAGTAAATCAAATTTTTGGCCTCAAATTGGCGTATGGGCGCAATATTCGCGATTTAGTGACGAACTCAAACGTGTCTATTCGGAATATGATAAAAATTATAGCTGGAGTGCTGGTATTGGTTTGAATTATAATATTTTCAATGGTTTTGGTGATAAAGCCCGTAAAGATATTCAGAAGCTAAATTATTTAAACCAGCAAGAAAATTATCTCGAACAGAAGCGCATTTTAAAAGCCCAGATTGAAGAAAATCGATTGAAATTAAAAGCCAATCAGGAATTAATCCAGATTAATCAGGAAAACCTCATCTCAGCCGAAGAAGACTTAAGACTGGCTCAGGAACGATATCGTGTGGGTTCAGGAACCTTACTCGAAGTTATTGAGGCGCAGGTTTCGGTCACGCAGGCACAAACCAAGGTGGTTTCTGCAAAGTATAACACGCTAATTTCACAAGCTGAATTAGAAGCTGCATTGGGAATTTTAAAAGATTAAGTAATCACTCAGCGGGAAGGTTTCAAACGATTAATTTGTGTGGTAAATTATAAAATAGCACTGGAACGACTTAGTCAGTTACATGAATAAATAAAAAATCAGGTAGTGAAACAATTACTACCTGATTTTTTTTTACCGGTATCGCTGTAAAAAAAATTTCTAAACCTGAAAAGTATTTTTTTTAAAAGCCTTCTATAAAATAAAGCGACAGAATAATTTTAGTGGCTTAATCTTCTTCCATTTCTTTGCGTTTTAAATAGGCTTTTCGCATTTGAGCAGATTTGCCACCAAATTTTTCAATTTCAGGCGAATCATCTCCAAATGTCGCTTTTGCAGCATTTCGAACCCGTTTCGTTAAATCCCAGACTTTCTCAATTGAAGTATTTCGACTCTCAATTGCCTTTCCCCGTTGGCGCCGCTTTTCCTCGGCTTCTTCTATCTTTTTTTGAGTTTCCTTAATCTTTTTCTCGAAATCACTCAGCGACATATTCGGAACCTGCAATTTGTCCTTTAACTCCTCCCAACCCTTCATAACACCCAATGCCTGTTCTAAGGCATTACGCGGGAAATTTCCTACTCCACCTGTGTTCATCATAACGGTTAACCCTTTAAGTTAATTTAAGTAGTTTATAAAAATTGTTTTTTATAAAAAAGATCTCCTCGATGATTCATATTCGCTTTCCCTCTCCAAAAATTAACAGTTGTTAAAAAATTTAATAAATGAATTAAAAGTTCTAACGCATTGATTCCATGCGCTCATTACTCAAATGTGATTAATTAATTCATCCTGATAAAATTAGTCACCAATAGATAATCTATAAATCATTTTTTTAAAAAGCAAGTAAAAAATGGATAAAAAAGTTAATCACTGAAAAAAAATTGCATATCTTACAGCAATCTTTGAACGAAGTTTTAATTTTATCTATCTTTTTAATCTCTCTTTTTTATTTCAATACCAGCCGGAGGGCAATCAATCATATTTTTTTATGTGAATCGGCCCAATATAATATTACATTTTTTTTATAATTAATATGACATAGCATTTTAATTCCATCGTACGTCTTAATTGATTGATAGTATTTAAATTTAAAAAGGCAGATACCATTTTTTAAATTGAGTTAGGTTAAAATGTATTCGTCCCATCATACGACTTAGTGTCTGTCCGAAGATACCAAAACATGTCATTGCGAGGCGTTTTTTGCCAAAGCCTGTTTTTTAGGCTCGCAATCGCCGCATAAAACGGCTGAGATTGCTTCGTCGCCAAAAACGCTCCTCGCAGTTCCGGATTCATTTTCGGAAAGACACGACTTAGTCCCATGCTGCTGTCATTCTGAGTTCTGTACTTTTTGCAGAACAAAAAATCGCTTGCGAAGGCTAAAAAGATTCTTCGTTCAGCAAAAAACGCTGAACTCAGAATGACAAAATCACCCGACATGATTGAGAGGATAAAATTTTTCATTACGGTTTTAATGCGATAACAAATTAAAAATTATAGCATTAAATATCGTATTAAAAATCTACTATTTTCCTTCGTGCCTTTGTCTCTTCGTGGCGATCTGTTTTTCAGATGGTGGTGGTCTGAAAATAATTTTAAAATTCCACTTGAATATTCAGTTTCAATTGTGTAATATTGTCAGGTTGTTTTGCGCTCTTAAAATATTTCGGTATACAATAATCAATTCATAAATGAGGTGACTATGTCCGAGCAATCTATTATTCGTCCATCATCGAATCGTTTACTCTCGCTCGATATGTTTCGCGGCATGACCATCATGGCCATGATTCTGGTCAATAATCCTGGAAGTTGGGAACATGTTTATCCACCATTACGTCATGCAGACTGGCATGGCTGTACCATGACCGATTTGATTTTTCCATTTTTTCTGTTCATCGTTGGCGTGGCAATGTCTTTTTCCTTCTCAAAAAGAAAAGCCAGTACCGATGCTTTACGCCCCCTGGCGCTACAGATTATTAAAAGAACCTTAATTCTCTTTGGACTCGGGCTCTTTTTAAGCTGGTTTCCCTATTTTGAAATTTCCGAAGGACGGATTCCTGGCGTTTTACAAAGAATTGCTCTTTGCTATTTCTTCGCCAGTTGGATTGTTCTTTTTTTTAAACCCAAAATGCAGTGGTTGGTAGCCTTCCTGTTACTGGCGATCTATTGGATTGGGATGAAATTTATCTCGGTGCCGGGTTACGGTGCCGGAATTCTGGAGCCGGTCGGCAATCTATGCTGGTATATCGACAATCAGTTATTGGCCGGACATACCTGGAAATATGCCCCTGCCAGCGGTTTCGATCCGGAGGGTGTTTTCAGTACTTTGACCGCGATTGTCACCACCTTATTCGGCGTTTTTACCGGCGATTGGCTGCGAACGAAGCGAGAGCATGATTCAAAGTTAGTGGGCATATTTGTGAGTGGGAATTTTGCCCTCCTGGCAGGCTATATCCTCACCATCTGGATGCCCTGGAATAAAAATTTATGGACGGCCAGCTATTTTAGCTATACCGCCGGCCTGGCGCTCCTCTTTTTAGGAATGTGCTACTGGCTGGTGGATGTCAAAGGTTATCAAAAAATCGCCAAACCGTTTGTTATTTTTGGATCGAATGCTATTTTTGTCTACTTTTGTTCCAGTGCTGTGGCAAAATTATTATACATTTTTAAGGTGTCAAATGAGTCTGGCGAAATGACGGTTTCATCCTGGCTCTATCAGAACCTGTTTCAATCCTGGGCGGGCGATATCAACGGCTCACTTTTTTATGCCATCACGTATGTGCTTATCTGGCTGGGGGCGAGCTATTTATTGTATCGAAAACGGATATTTATTAAAGTATAACTGATGAATTTTAAAATTGCTATGAAAAACATGAATCGCGATTATAATACGTTAATTTAAGAAGGGAAAATTGTGATTAAATTACGCAGAATGCCCTGTCAGGCAAGAAAAATGATAATATTGCTCATTTCGGCTTTTATTATCTTGCTCATTCCTGGTTTAATGAAATCTTCATCTCAAAATGAAGGTTGGGATCAATTACCTGTCATCTTGCGTCGAATTGTCCCACCGACATTCCCGGCAAATGATTTTTTGATTACCGAGTTTGGCGCCATAAATGATGGCAAAACCGACTGTTCAGCCGCGTTTGTTAAGGCGATTCACGCCTGCCATAAAGCCGGCGGTGGTCGGGTTGTTGTACCGGCTGGCCGATACTTAACTGGTCCGATTCATCTAAAAAGCAATGTAAATTTACATATTCAGAAAAACGCTACCATTTTATTTAGTCGGGATTATAAAAAATATTTGCCGACAGTTTTAACCCGATTTGAAGGCATGGAATGTATGAACTATTCACCGCTTATCTATGCCTGTGATCAGGAAAACATTGCAATCACCGGTGAAGGCACCCTTGATGGTCAGGCAGATAATATAACCTGGTGGCCATGGAAAGGTATTCCTGGCTATGGTTGGAAAACCAAAGCGCCGAATCAGCAACCAGATCGTGAAAAGCTATTTCAGATGGCGGAAAAAGGAGTTCCTGTGGCAGAACGCGTGTTTGGAGATGGGCATTATCTCCGGGTCAGTTTTATTCAACCCTACCGCTGTAAAAATGTACTCATCGACCAGGTAACGATAATGCATTCGCCCATGTGGGAAATCCATCCGGTGCTTTGTGCAAATGTAACCGTTCAGAATGTAACCATCATCAGTCATGGCCCGAATAATGACGGGTGTAATCCGGAGTCATCCCGGGATGTGCTGATCGAAAATTGTTTTTTTGATACCGGGGATGATTGTATTGCCATCAAATCGGGGCGGAATGCTGATGGCCGACGGGTGAACGTGGCCAGCGAAAACATCATCATCCGGGGGTGCACAATGAAAGATGGACATGGCGGCGTGGTTATCGGTAGCGAAATTTCCGGTAATTGTCGGAATGTTTTTGTTGAAGATTGCATCATGGACAGTCCCAACCTTGAGCGAGCATTACGAATCAAGACCAATTCGATACGCGGCGGTGTCATTGAAAATATTTTTATGCGAAATATTAAAGTCGGAGAAGTGAGTGATGCCGTGATTCGGATCTTTTTTCATTATGAAGAAGGCGATGCCGGTAATTTTACACCGGTGGTTCGAAATATTTTTATCAGCCACCTCACCAGCAAAAAAAGTAAGTATGCCTTACTTTTGGATGGCTATAAAAGATCCCCCATTTACGATATTCATCTGGAAAATTGCATTTTCGATGGGGTAAAATCCGGAAATATTTTGCAAAATGTTTCCAATTTGAACTCCACTGATGTTTATATAAACGGCGAAAGGATCGATTTTTCTAAAATTTTAAAATAATCTTTACAAAACAAGAATTTTTAGAAAATGAATTATCTCTTTTTAATCATTATCATCCGATTCTTTCCACGGATGGCCAGTGCCACGGGCACCTGGACGCCCGATCTCGATAACGGGACCTACAAAAATCCGATTATTTATGCGGACTATTCTGATCCGGATGTCGTGCGGGTTGGTAATGATTTTTATATGACCGCTTCCAGTTTTAACTGTTTCCCCGCCTTACCAATATTGCATTCAAAAGATCTGGTGAACTGGAAAATCATCAATCACGCCATTAAATCCTGGCCGGATGATTATTTCGACCTTCCCCAACATGGCAATGGTGTCTGGGCACCATCATTGCGATATCATGATGGATTATTCTGGATTTTTTATGGTGATCCGGACCTTAGAATTTTTATGGTAAAAACTCAGGATATCGACAATGACTGGGAACCGCCGGTGTTGGTCAAAAAGGCGAAGGGCTGGATTGATCCCTTTCCGCTATGGGATGACGATGGTCAGGCCTATCTGGTACATGCCTTTGCCAACAGTCGTGCCGGGGTAAAAAGTATTTTACACATCAATAAAATGAGTCCGGATGGGAAGCGTTTACTGGACGAGGGAACGCTGGTATTTGATGGTCATGCGCACCATCCAACGATAGAAGGACCAAAATTTTATAAAATGAACGGCTATTACTATATTTTCGCGCCAGCAGGAGGTGTTCCCACAGGTTGGCAGACGGTTTTGCGCGCAAAAAATGTTCTTGGGCCATATCAGGATAAAATTGTCCTGGCCCAGGGGAATACACCCATTAACGGCCCGCATCAGGGGGGATATATCGAGTTGGAAAATGGCGATGGTTGGTTTGTCCATTTTCAGGATGTTGATCCCTATGGTCGAATCACCCATCTGCAGCCGGTGCGCTGGAAAGATAATTGGCCCATTATTGGCATCGATGAAGATGGTGATGGCGTGGGTGAACCTGTTTTACAATATCAAAAGCCATTTATTAAATCCAAAGTACCGGTTCAAATGCCACAATCGAGCGATAATTTTGAGAGCAATTTTCCGGGACTTCAATGGCAATGGCACGCCAATCCCCAAAAAGAATGGTTTGAAATGGAAAAAAACGCTTTTCGTTTGAATTCTCAATTATTTCCAAAAGACGCTGCCAACTTTTGGCAGGTTGGCAATCTGTTTCTTCAAAAATTTCCAGCACCAGAATTTACGGTGACAACCAAAATGGATTTTTATCCCAAATCAGTCGGGGAAAAAGCCGGATTGATAGTTATGGGTCTGGATTATGCTTACATTGCACTCGAAAGGACATCTTCCGGCTATGAAATCGTGCACGTCACCTGCTTGAAAGCCACTGAAAGATCATCAGAAAAGATTATTCAAAAAATAAATTTATCTAAAAATGCTATCTACTTTCGGATTCAAGTAAAAGAAAAAGGGCTCTGCACGTTTTTATATAGCCAGAATGGAAAAGAATATCATTCAATCGGTGAAATTTTTCCAGCACAACCGGGGAAATGGATTGGTGCGAAAGTTGGCCTGTTTGCAGTACGACCAACTTCTGCGAAAAATGGCGGGCATGCAAATTTTGAATTTTTTCAGGTTGATTAGAAGCTGACAACGCTAGCCGTAGAACTCAAAAAAGAAAACGACAGGATAACAGGATTTACGGGATTGTACTTTCTAAGAGAACTATTCGCTTTCAAATCAGGCACCTCCTGCAAATCTGGTGTATCCTGTCAATTAAAGAATTTATTTTTTAGCCTTCTTCAACGCTTCCAGCAATTCATTGATATTGGCGCTGGCGGCCCCAATGACCTTGTCGGCTCCTCCATAGAAGACAAGTAATTCGTCACCAAACACCACGGTTCCCTGTGGAAAGACCACATTTGGAACATCGCCCTGTAATTCATATTTTCTTTCTGGCTCCAGAATTGGTGTGGGTAACCGCGCAATAACGCGGGATGGATCATCTAAATCCAAAAGCGCGGCCCCAGCCCGATAAACCAGTTTTTTATCCACCCCGTGATAAATCATTAACCAGCCGTGATCGGTCTTAATCGGTGGAGCTCCCCCCCCAATCTTGCTGATTTCCCATTCAAATTCCGGACGCATGACAGTATATTTCTCAATATTTTTCATATAATTTTGCCAATATTTACGATCGCCAGCCAACATCTCGTCCAGACTATTAAAATAAGCAAATTGAATATTCGGCTCCACCCGATGCATTAAAATGACCTTGCCTTTTACTGGTTCCGGAAAAATCATCGCATCTTTATTTTGAATATCCGGAATCACCACACCATGTTTCTGATAAGTCTTGAAGTCAGTAGTAGACGCCACACTGACCCGTACCTGCTCACTATTATAAGCCGTATAGAAAATATAATAATTTCCGTCTACAAATTTGACGATCCTGGCATCTTCACAGCCACGAGTTTCTGCTTTTTCGGTTCGTTTAATAACCGGTTCGGGTCTTCGCTCGATAACCTGACAATTTCGATCAAGTTTTGCATATCCCAGTGTGGAATAATTATCCCCTTCAACTGCACGATACAGCATGTGAATAGCATCACCTTCCCGGATTGTCCCTGGATTAAACACGGCACCCGATTCCCAGGCATGGTCGGGAATTGGCTCTAAAATTTGTTCTCGAATCCGTTTTAGTTTCATTGCATGACTCCTGTTTACATCAGATGTTCATCATTAAAAATTTATATTAATTTGCTAAATAAATCATTTTTTTATAAAACTTAAATCATTAAAAATTAAAAACTTCTGCCCCCTCCAGCAAATGAATCCCCGCCTGATTTTGCTTTTTTATCAAAACCGATTTTTCTCTTTTTGAATTTTGAAAAGTACGAAATTTGACTCTTTCATTATTTTTTGGATCGAATGAGTTCCCATTTTTTATTGTTTTAAATGTTAAAAATTTCTTCGCTAAAGGATGAGAAGCGATTTCAACTAAAGTATAAAGCGCCTCGATGGTCGATTCTGCACCGGCATTAAAATTTACAGTTGTTGAATCATTAATTCCATCAAAACAGCGGCCTGAAGTAGAATTGTACATGGTGATTTTGGCGACGTTATTCCCTAAAAGCCAGGAAGCTGCCAGTCCAGCCTGTTTTGCGTATTGCTCATCACCAGTGGCCTGATAAAGTTTCAAAATACCTAAGGACATACATCGAATATCGTAAGCAATTTGAGGAAATTCTTTTTCGGCAAAAGTATCTGAAAGTGCCCATGAATTTTTAAATCCATCGATTAATAAAATGGGATAATAGTTATCCGCCTCTTTTTGTGCGGCCTCAATATAGTCCTTCCGATCGAATATTATTCCAACTTCAGCCAGTGCCTGCGTTTGCGAATTTCCCCAAGCATGCCAGATATCCTCCCAGGAGAGAAAAGCACCGGTATAACGGCTTCCTAATGGCTGTTGCATGGATAAAATGCCTTCAACAAACTTCATGGCATCAGCTGATAGAACAGCAGAAGTATCAACTTTTAGATATTCAGCGACGCCTAACATGAATTCAGCCGTTGCGTCAGCACCGGTTTCATTGATTAGCCAACACGGGTAATTACGGCCATTTATGCGCTTGAATTTTTTATAGTTTTTGAGGCGTGATTCAACCGGGATTTGACATTTCAAAAAAGCAGTTTTAAGATCCAACGCAAATTCAGAATCGATTTTATGAAAAATCTTGTAGCCAGTACCCAGCGCCCAATAGCCTCTGGCCGCCCAAAAATTAAATGACTTTTGACTTGTTTGTCCGGTTTTATTAATTTTTAAATTGTTATCAATAAAGTTATAAAATTCACCATCTTCAGCCTGCATAAACAGAATAAAATTTAGCAAACGTTTGGCCGGTGCCAGCACTGTACTATCGCTGGATATTTCAAAATATCGTAAATAGACCACAGCCGCCCGAGCCACATCATCCACACAGGCGATTCCCTCTTCATTTGCATCCATACGATGATAATCGGGATATTCTGAATAAATATGAACGATATCGCAGGTTTTACCATTTAAATGCACCGTTTCGGTCAAATGCTGCAAATGAGCAAAATTAATGATTTTGCTATCATCCGGTTTCCGGATTACCTGCTGGCAATTGATAAAAGCGCAATAAATGAAAAACGATAATGATATGATTCGTTGAAAAAAGTTCAATAGAATCCTCACCTCAACTTATTGAGATTGTTATAAGTTAAATAGAGTCTGTCCGAAAATACCAAGACCTGTCATTGCGAGGCGTTTTTTGCCGAATCCTGTTTTTTAGGCTCGCAATCCCGTCGTTAAACAGCGGAGATTGCTTCGTCGCACAAAACGCTCCTCGCAATGACAGTTCCGGATGTGTTTTTGGACAGACACTAAATAATTTGTCTGGTAAAACCGTTCATAGGGGTGATAAAACAAAAGCTTCTGTCATGCCCGTCCGTTAGCTAACAGATTACCGGGCATCCATTTATCTGAAAAGGTGTGGATTCCCGCCCAAAACAGGCGGGAATGACAGATTCGATGCATACGGTGAACGGTTACTTTATCAGACAGGATTACAGGATTTAACAGGATTGTTTCAAAAAAGCAACTCACAACCTTTTCCAAACTGTCAATTCTGCAAACTTTAACTTGAATCCAGTAAATCCTGGAGATCATGTTAATCCTGTCAAAAAAACTTCATCCGGAAGACAATCGAATTTGACCTGATGCATGATGTTTATCCCTTCAAACCCGTATTGGCCATACTTTCGATAAAATAGCGTTGGAAAATAATATAAGAGACCACAATGGGTAGCGCCAGCAGTGTGGCTGCCGCCAATTGCGTCCCTAATTGCCCCTCCGCTTTGCCACCCGTCGCAAAAATGGCCACCATTTGCGGCATGGTCATCAATTCCCATTTTCGAATGACAATCATTGGCCAAAGAACTTCGTTCCAGTTGGTCATGAATGTCACAATCCCGACCGTGATAATCGCGGGAATTGACAACGGCCAGAAAATTCCAAATAAAATCCGAAATTCGGAGCAGCCATCAATCCGGGCGGCATCGATCAGATCGCCTGGCACACTTTTGAAATATTGTCGAAACAGAATGATAGCGAAAGAATTGATAAAATATGGCACAATCAGCGCCAGATACGAATCCGTCCACCCGAATTTGACCATGAGAATATAGGTCGGAATCAATGTAATTTGAAACGGCAGCACCATTGTGAAAAGCAAAATCATGAAAATCGTATCTCGCCCGCGAAATTGCAGCCTTGACAGGGCGAAACCAATCATCGAACAGAATACGAGCACGCCCGCGGTCACCGAACAGGAAACAATGAGGCTGTTTACCAATGCGCGCAAAATTGGAATTTTCTCAAAAACATTGAAATAACTTTTGAGCGAAACAGTTGACGGAATTGGATTGAATTCACCAATTTCGGCTTCCGGGCGCAATGTCGCCGAGATCATCCAGATAAATGGATAGATAAAAATGATAGTCCAAAAAATCAGCATCGCATATAAAATCAATTTTTTCATACTTCTCTCTCGACAAATCGTCTTTGAATAAGCAAAACGAGCAGGACAATCGCTGCAAACACAAAACCGAGCGTTGCGGCATAGCCCATGTGATAAAAATAGAAGCCTTGCTGATAAATATACAGAATCGCCGACAGGGTACTATCCAGCGGCCCGCCCCCGGTCATAATATATGGTTCAATAAATAATGAAAAGCCACCAATAGTCGACAGGATGACCACCATAAACATCGTGGGATTAATCATCGGCAAGGTGATATGCCAGAAGCACTGCCAATGGGTAGCACCTTCCATTTCAGCAGCTTCATACAGATATTTCGGAACCGTCTGTAAGCCGACTAAAAACAAGACAATATAAAGTCCCACATTTTTCCAGGTCGCCATAATCGCAATTGAAATCATTGCCATTTCCGGACGGGTGAGCCAGGGAACCCGCCCCACTCCAATCGAAGTCAGCAGCTTATTCAGGATACCGGTATCCTGAGCATAGAGACTATCCCAGAGCATGGTGATGACAACGCCTGAAACCACCACCGGGAGAAAATAGGCAGCCCGAAAAAAAGAACGAAATTTGATTTTTTGATTCAGGAATTCAGCCAAAAACAGGGCAACCGTAATTTGCAGCGGAATATGAACCAATAAAAAAGTGATGGTATTAATCAGCGAATAAAAAAATAATTTATCCTGAAATATTTTTTCAAAATTGGTGAGTCCAATCCATTGCATCGGACTGATAATATTCCACTTATGAAAGATTAAGACAAATGAAAAAGCTACCGGGAATAATATAAAAACCAATAGATGAATCAAATAAGGCAGTACAAAGAGATAGCCGATGTTATTTCTGTTCTTCATAAGTAATTTAGAATTATGAATGATGAATTTTGAATTATAACCTAAAATTTTAAAATGGAAATTGAATCAATGAAGGCCCCCCTCCTGCCTCCCCCAAATTCCCAAAAACGGAATTTGGAGGAGAGGAATCCTGGTTCTCTCCCTCATTTTCGCTTTTTGAAAATGGGGAGGCAGGAGGGGGTCAATAGCTCACCGAAAACGACTGCATCAGAGAAAAAACGCTTCATTTTAGTATTTCAGTTATAAAAATTTCGTATCCCTTCAATAAAGGATGGTAAAATCTACTCTTTCAAAGGTTTAAAACCTTTGAAAGGGTATACGACCATGTTTTATTGAGTGGATACAAAATTTCCGTTACTATTTTAATATATGTCTGGCCCGTGCGGCTGCATCTTTCACCGCATCGCGCGGATTTTTGACACCATACACCACACACGCCTCATATTCGCGGGAAATGGCATCAAAAATTTCTTTCAACACGGGCGAACTGTCCGCTCCCCGGACATATTGCGCCTGTCTCGCAAAAATCTGCATTTTCGGATTTTGTTGAAAATAGTTATCATAAAGCGAATCCTGCAGAATATTTTTCCTTAACGGCAATTGACTTGAAATTTCCAGTAATCTTAAATCATTCCGGCGATTAATCATAAATTTGACAAATTTCCAGGCTGCACCAGGATGTTTGGAGGTACTGAAAATCACTATGTTTTTAAAATCACCATAGGTATATCGCGGCCCGTTGTAATCGTCCGGTACCGGTAAGGCGGCAAAATCATACTCGAATCCTGCCGGTTTATATTTTTCAGCATGGGTAATTTCCCAGGGGCCGGTAAACCGGGTCGCCACAAATCCACCCAGAAAGACGTCGGAACGGCCCGTTACTTTTTCTTTCGGAAAATAGCCTTGCTGAAAAATGGTTTGTAAAAATTGAAAAACCTGTTCCGCTGCCTGATTTTCAAAAATCACCTGATTGTTTTTCACCAACGTTTTTCCACTCGCAGCAGCAATATACAGACTGTAAAAATCAAAGAATCGCTGCCACCAAATCGTTCGGATATCCGCTAATCCCATCCAGTGATCAAAATAACCATCGTTATTGGCATCCTGCGTAATTTTTTCCGCCGCCTGCAAATATTCTGAATACGTCAGCGGGAAATGAGCAAATCCGGCGGCAGCCAACATTTTCTTGTTATAAATAATCATAATCGGATTGGTTTTCCAGGGAATTTGGTAAATATGGCCATTGGGTGAACGGGCTTCTTCGAGAATATCCTCCTGAAAACGTGCCCGCGCCACTGAATCAAAATCAGCGAACGTGTCCAATGACACGAGTGCATCTGCTTCGACATACAGTTCCACGTCACCTGGCCATATATTTGAATATATGTCCGGCGTGGTTTTACTCACCACGGCTGATAAAATCACTTCCTCACTGGACTGGCTCTCGGGTATGGATTGATGGATTACCTGAATATCGGGATGCGCGGCATTCCATTCGGCCACAACAATGCGCGCCAGATTAATTTCGTACTGATTATTGGCGGACCAGTACGTTAATTGTATCTTCTCATCTCCCCCATCGGATTTCTGGCAATGACAAAAAATGAACAGGAAACATAAAATTAATATTAGCCAGGCTTTCATCATATTAAAATTGCGCTGTATTGGACTAAAATTGTGCAATGAGTTCATCTTCCTTCATTTTATGTTGAAATTTAATCATTATTTGAAAAAGTTTTCCAACCTGCCGGATTTCGGGTCGTTCGTTTAATAATTGACCATTCAGCAAAATCGCTTTCATCGGATTTGGGCTAATAATTTTAATAAACGTTCCGTGTCCTTCAAACGCTTTTAAAATACAGGTCAAATTTTTTCCTTCTTTATTATAGCGGCATTTTTCAAGGATTGAATTGGCAGCCAGCAAATAAGGATATTCGGGATTACCCAGCTCAAATTGAATTTCTTTCCGTGGCATTTTTTCAAAAGGAAGAACTGCGGTAAAAACCTGTTTCCCGTCAAAGTTTATTCTTTTTAAAAAATTGCCTTCCCCATTTAATATGACACGAATCAGCTTGCCTTCAATCAAGAGGTCAAATTTCGCCGATTTCTGTTCCGGAAGGATAAATGGATCAAATGAAATATTCCATTCGTTTTCACGAACTCCCAGCAGTTGATACAGACAATACAGATACCAGCCGCCAGCCCATAAAAACTGTGGTTTATCGACAGTTCCATAAATTTTACTATCTTCAGGATTTCCAATTCGACACTCGTACAGGGCTGGTTGGCCATTGGGACTATTCATAATCCCATCCACCGTCATTATTTTTTTAATAAAATGAAAAGCTGCCCGCTTCTTCCCTGCTGATAGCAAAGCTAACGCGTACCAGGCATTCCCATGCGGCCAGATACCACCGTTCATATAGTAATATTCTTCGCCGGCTTCATTGCCATTAAATTTATAAAAATCAATCAGTTGATGAAAATCCATCGGAAAGGCATTATACATACCAATTTTTTCATCTAACAAAAATTTTTGTGCGGTTTGAAGTTGTGCGGCCTGACGGGCTTCATCGAGCAGATTAAAATGATTGGCCAGCAGACTGCCGATATAAAAATGGGAATCTTTCGATCCATCGGCATTGAAATTGATCAGATATTTAAGCGAGTCATCCCACAAGCGCTGATTTAAATTGAACTGCAATTCATCGGCAAGCTGTTCGAAATTTATTAGTTGATCTGAATTTTCCTCAAGCCGGCATGAAAGGTAAATAAAATCACGCAAAGCACGGATGGCCAATAGCGTCATATATGCCCGTGGACCGAAATTTTGCCCGATATCCCACCAGTCCGGTCGACTGGACCAGACGAGGCCGTCATCTTTTTTATTTTTTAAAACTTCTGTTATGCTTTTGTTCAATAAAGGATAAAGCTCCTGAATCAGCGCAATATCAGCCGAATGACGCAGATATCGGGCAGAAAGAATCACAAACCAGAGATGATTCCAGTTTTCTGGCCGAGGATATTCGGTTACGTACCGGTCATTTTTCCAATACCAGGCGTGAGGTATCAAATTTTCTTCATTTGCATGCAGCTTCATAAAATTTAAATCCGCCTGCACCCGCTGAATATCGAAATTGACCGCAGCCAAATCGGTTAAAAGGACATCATGCGTAAAATAAAAATTATACTCGGCCGGACAGGGCATGGGAACGAATTGGCCATCCAGATAATGCTGATTGACTGCCAGAATGGTTTTCGACCAGGTGGTTGAATGATCGAGCCATCGATCACCTGTATACAAACCTGTCTGACGCAGGCAATAATTCAGCACCTCCCGTTCGTACTGCTGAACCTCGTCCGGATAATTTGCTTTGAGTTCCTTTACTTTAATTTTTCCCTCTTCCTGTCGGCAGGCGCCAATAATCTGGACAATTTTCAGCATTTGAGCCGGTAAAAGCTGCTTTCGATAGACAAAACCCGCCACAGGATTGCCTGGAGCCTGTTGACTGAGTAATTCCGGTGTAAGTCTGCCTTTCATTCGGATCCGTTGATGTTCAAGACTACTGCCAAATTCGGATTTCGGAATCGAAGTGGAAAAGTCAACCGGTTTTTCACCGGCATTTGCCACAAAAATCTGGACATTTTGCGTTTCTGGTTCGTCAAAATTAGCATAAATTGTCTGTGTTAATGAATCGAATTCAGTCCGGGCAAGATTCATCGGATGATAGGAATGGGAGGTTCGCAGCGATAAATCAAGCTGAGTACAAAATTCAAAAATTTGGGTGAAATCGCGCTGATTGGTCAATTCAAATTCGGCGACCATGGCCGGCTGATTTTTACAAAAATGATAACTGGCTGAAAATGATTTGATTGAATCAATTTGCGAAAATTTGACGGAAAATGGCGTCAATATAAAAGGCATGGGTTCAGGTTGCAGCCAGGTGCGGGGCTGATCACCTATTTTAAAGCCAATTGCCAGAATCCGAAATTGCGCCCGCTTCCAGTAATCCATGCTGACATCGATGCTATTCGCCACCGGGTAGAAAAAGCTGATGCGATTCAGCAGCGGCGAGCTGTGATGCATTTCGATTCCGACGTATGGTCCCCCAATCTCGATCTGGGCTGATCGACCCGAAAAATGAATAGCCAAATCTGGCTCTTCTTTTAAAGATCGGGATGTGCAAGAAACGATTAAAACAAAGATGAGCGATATATTTTGTATACGTCTAAACATTATAATCTATTTAGAAAGGGTGTAAAAAAAATATATGACAGGATGAACCGGATTTACAGGATTTTGGTACGTATTCATCCAATATTTATTTAAAAAAAATCCTGTCATTTTGAGGAGCTTTTCCTTTAACAAAAGCTCAGGACAGATTTTGCGACGAAGCAATCTCGGTTGTTTAATTTGAGGTGATTGCGAGCCTAAAAAACAGGATTCCGCAAAAAGCGCCTCAAAATGACAAATTTCAGTATTTTCGGACATAAACTATAACCTAATCCTGTAAATCCTGTCCAAAAACAACTCTATTAAAAAAATCATTTCAAAAAAATCAGCTTCCGCTTCTGCTGAAAATTTTCCGCCTGCATTTCATAAATATAAATGCCACTGGCGACTGAAACACCTAGGTTATTTTCGGCATTCCAGTTTACCGTATGAAATCCCGCTGGCTGGTTTTGATTGAGCAATAAACGCACTTCCTGTCCCAGCAAGTCATAAATTTTGATTTTGACAGGTGAACTGTTCTTCAATTGGTATCGAATGGTCGTCTGGCTGTTAAAAGGATTCGGGAAATTTTGTAAGAGCGCAAAGTTTTCCGGCAGAAGATTTCCCGTTGTTTCAATTCCGGTCAGGGATTTATAAAGCGATCTAATTTCATCTGCTGGAAGCGCCTGATTATAAATTCGAATATCATCTAGCACACCTTTAAAATTATGGGCGTTGTTATTCGGCAGCACCTGACCAAGGGTTAAATCGATGGGAGTTTGTAATATTTGCCCGGAAAAGGTAGTCGAGGCATTTAATTCACCATTCAGGTAAATTTCAAATTTTTTGCCATCGTACACCGTAGTCACATAATAAAAAACATTTTTGAGTAAAGCGGCTTTGGTGTCCAGGTCTTTTACACCATCGGTGGATTTAACAGTCCAGCGGAGCATATTGGTACCAGGCGTAATGGATATTTTCCAGCGATTTTCCCAATTGCCGTGAGAAATTGGATAAGCTTCCCTGTCGAAATATTCATCCAGACGCATCCAGAAGCTCACCGTAATGGCCTCCTGAAAATTAAGGCTGGGATGATCCAGCACCTTTATATAATCGTCCAGACCATCGAAATAGTACGCGCCATCCGGTTTTCCCAGAGGATCTGGAACCAGCACTGGCCCAAAAGGTGTGCCGTTATTCCCAAATCCACTTATATCAAACGAATTGCCATCACAAGGGAGATGCAGGACCAGTTTTCCCACCACGATTCCCACACTGTCCACAGTGCTGGCACCCCGGCGGTCGACGACCTGACAGCTTACATAATAGACGCCATTTGCAGCAGGCGCGGTCCAGAAGGCCTGCGCTTTATTCGTTGTTAATTCACCATCTATAGCCTTCCACTTATATTTTAAGGTATCCAGATCCGGATCGCGTGCAAAACAGGTCAAAGTTACCATTTCGCCGAAATCCACCGGATTGGGAACGGCATTTATCTTTTCAATGACAGGGGATCGATTATCGATGACTTTCAGCACGACCTGCGCCGTATCGGAAGCGCCTGCGCCATCCCTGACGATACATTGGATTGGATATATGCCGGCAATAGCAGGTGCTTTCCAGGAAACCTGTTTCCCGGTTCCGGTAATTGTCCCTTCCACAACCTTCCAGGTATATTCCAGCGCGGGATTATCCCGATCTTCGGCTGCACAATAAAGCATAACCTGACTTTCAATCATGATTTCCAGCGGCGAAGCTGCCAGACTTTTAATTCGCGGCGGATAGTTTTCGGGAATATCGCCGGAATGATAGTCGGCGATAATCCCGTTCACCAGTATCCATTCGCCCTCGTAAGCAATCTGTCCCCCGGTCGGCAGCAAAACCAGCAAAACCGCTGAATTCGATGGAATCGAAAAAGTAGCAGTTCCATTGGCACCTTGCGCCAAAAACTGATTGGTGATAGCATCATATAAATCACACGCCGCTCCCCCAACCTGAATTTCGACAAATTTTGCTTCATCATACGGATTAAAATAGAGGTAAGTCGGAAAAGCTTCATTTCCAAAATAGTCCGTTTTCAACACATCCAGTTGCAAAATTTCCGGAACATTGGTGGTGTCGATGATGCCGCCCAGAATACCCACATGAGAGGAACCATAGAGCGAAAGATTGGTCGGCCCCCAGTTGTTGCGCATGAAATCACCAGTCGCGTACGGACTAACGCCGGTGTGCAGCGCATATTGTCGGAGGGCTTCGTAGGCGATGTATGCGTGGGGATCGTACTGTTTTGCCCAGTCTTCATTATCCTGTCGATCATCGGGCAGATATTTTGAATAAAAGAGCCGGGAGGCATTCGCCAGATTGAGCATCCATTTGCCAATCGCACGGGCAAAACGTTCATCATAGCGCACCATGGGCACCAGCGCACCGGCCTGCTCAAAGCCGTTCATGGCAAACGCATAGCCGGCAAATTTGGCTTCGCCTATCAGGCCGGCACAATCGTAATCACCCCATTTCCCGAGGGTGGCCCCCCAATTTCGCACATTTCCATCCGTGGTGAAACACCAGTCGAGCATTTTTTGAATATTATAATTCGTACCCAGTTCGGCATTCATCCGGGCAGCAACATAGACGCCATAGGGCAATTGCAGTTCATAAAATGGATTGGAATCAAAATTATTTAAAAACTCCAGACACCATTCTGCACCGATTCGATATTCAGGATTACCTGTTTTTAGATAAGCATTATAAAGCAGCCAGCCAATAGCCCCCGCTGCTTCCGGCTCTTTGACTCCCTCGCTTAGCGGCTTCATGGTGGAAAGGCTCCAGGCGCGATAGTTCATATTGGGCGCTTTCCAGGGAGTGGTACTCGCCCCCATGCGTTTGACAGCCTCCAGCCAGCGGTCGGCCACCATTTTAAATTGATATTCAAAATCGCCGGTATTGGGATAGAGGTCATATAATTGATAAAAAAAGACATTCGGCATGGTGTCGTACCACCAGTCACTTCCGCTTCGGGCAGTGGGATTGTTTAAATATACATTTTCTTCCGGCCTTTTATTAAAAAATTCTTCAGACATCAGCACCCAATTCTGACCATTCTGATTACGCTTATCAACGCCCGCCAGAGATGCGCTGATTACCGCCGGCAACACATTTATCCCCTCGGCTGACGATGGATAAGGCGTACCCACAATTGTATGCAGCCCAAATCGGGGGTGATTTGGATAATTCAAGCCGTTATTATCAGTCCAGACGAGGGGAAGATACTGGCCCGTGCGATTTAGGTCAAATACCAGCGTGTCGTAACCCATTGCCACCTGTTTCCAGTTACGCATGAGATATGGTTTAGGGTGATTGGGCATGCGTTCGATACGGGAAATGGGGATTTGTTGTGAGAAAAGGTCTAAATCTGATAACAAAATCAGGAAAGTGATGAGAAATATGCGATAGATTTTCTTTTGCATTTTAAGTCCTCTGGTTTTAACATGACCGTCATCCTGGAGCATAACCGTCAGGCTAAGATATTAAATTATTAAAAAACAATAGGTTGGTTATACAATAAAATTTATGGAATTCCAGGCATCTGACCCTCACCCCAACCCTCTCCCGGAGGGAGAGGGCGTAGCTTATCCCCTCTTCCGCCGGGAGAGGGTTAGGGTGAGGGTATTTTTTAGTATAACTTATTTCTTAATTTTCAGTTAGTTATCACCTTAACCTGACGGCTATGCACCCTGGAGGTGATGGTCACGTGCTCAAAACTCAAACCATCGATAAATCCCTTCCCCCTCATCTGCCTGCTTTTTATGCCGAAATTCATTGGTCGAAGCGGAGTAGGTATAATCTTTGATCCAGGTTTCTGCATTTTCAGCGATTTCCCGAATGGCTTCTATTATATAATGAAGCTCTGCGTCGGTCATGGTGGGATGCAGTGACAAACGCACCCAACCGGGCTTTTCGGATAAATTGCCATGATCGATTTTTGACGTAAACCGTCGCGATAACTCCTGACTGATATGCAACAGATAATGACCATAAGTCCCGGCACAGGAACAACCGCCGCGAACCTGGATGCCATAACGATCATTCAGGGATTTGACGATAAAATTATAGTGAATTTTATTGAAATAAAACGAAATTACACCTAACCGATGCTCGATATGGTCCGCCAGCAGATGAATCCCCGGTATTTTTCGCAACTCAGGAAAAGCGATTTCCAGCAATTCCTCTTCACGGGCCAGCATTTTTTCAGTCGTCATCTGCTCTTTGAGTTTTATGGCCAGCGCTGCCCGAATTGATTGCAAAAAACCGGGCGTGCCGCCATCTTCACGAATTTCAATATCCTGGAAGAAGCGGTGATGCCCCCACGGGTCTGTCCAGGCCACCGTTCCGCCACCGGGTTGATCCGGCACGCGATTCCGATAAAGTTGGGCATCGAAAATCAAAACACCGGAGGAGCCGGGTCCGCCCAGAAACTTGTGCGGCGAAAAGAAAATGGCATCCAGCCGCTCGGCCGGATCGGCTGGGTGCATATCCATATTAACATACGGTGCAGAAGCCGCGAAATCCACAAAACAGTAGCCGCCATAGGCATGCATCAATCTGGCCATCTGGTGATAGGGCGTTTGAATTCCGGTAACATTGGAACAGGCGGTAAAGGCGCCGATTTTAAAGGGTCGATCCGGATATTTCTTTAAACTTTGCTCCAAATTGTTTAAATCCACCAGCCCCTGACTATCCGGCTGGACAACCACCACATCGGAACTGGTTTCCAGCCACGAGGTCTGATTCGAGTGATGCTCCATATGGGTGATAAAAACCACCGGTTTCAGTTCTTTTGGAATACAGGTAAACCCGGCACAACGTTCCGGAATTTTTAAGCCCAATAACCGCTGGAGTTTCGTCACCGCCGCGGTCATTCCGAAGCCAGTATTGAGCAGGACATCATTTGGGCCGGCATTCACGTGTTTTTTAATAATTTCATGCGCGTGATGATAAGCAATGGTCATCGAAGTGCCGGTAACACTGGTCACCGTATGGGTATTGCCCACGAATGGTCCAAAATTTCTGGTGATTTTATCTTCAATTGGTTGATAAAGCCGTCCGCTGGCTATCCAGTCGGCGTAAACAATCCGTTTTTTCCCAAATGGGGAATGGAATTCCTGGTTCTGTCCAATTGTATTTTTTCGAAACTTATTAAAACAGGATTCTAACTGACTCATTGCGCTGCCTCCCGATTGATTATATGGTGAAATGAACTTTTCGTAATATAATCATATCGGGACAAAAAGTAAAGAGGAGAATTGATCACAATATCAGTTAAAATCAAACCGCATCGAAATAATAAAATTATAAAAAAAGACCGCAGATTTCACCGTTTACACAGATTTTTTGGGGCCACAGAATAAAGAGGCCACAGAATGTATCCCCTCAATAAAACAGGGGAAGACCTTCGCGGTTTTTCTCATAATAATCATGATATTCAGTTTAATCCATGGATTTCAATAAGAAAACCTCGAAGGTCTGGATTTTACCCAACATTATTGAGCAATATGTTTATGATCGATTCAATAATTCATTTTAATTAGATCGATAAAAAAAGACCTGACGCAAAGCGTCAAATCAGGCATTCCAACGCCGGAGCGTTGGAACGAGAGTAAAATCAGATCTGACGCA